>JAPVSX010000140.1:0-17733 GCA_047519495.1 Armatimonadota bacterium | reverse complement strand
GTCCGTCCGGGGCAGGTGGCGAAGACACTTCTGCTCGATCCCAAGAGGAGGAGATGATCTGCGGTGAGACAGCGCATACTCGCGAGTCTGCTCCTGGTGCTGCTGGTGATCCTTGGCCTGGGGACCGGAGCGCGGGGGGCTGGGGAGGCGGTCAAGAACCCGGATACGTTCGTGACCCTGCGCCTTGCCGATATCGAGAGCCTGGACCCGGCGTACGCGTACGACACGGCCAGCTCGGAGATCATCTGGCCGAACGTCTACGAGACCCTCGTCGCATACAGCGGCTCGTCGACCGACCGGTTCGAGCCGATGCTGGCCACGGCGGTGCCGACGCTCCAGAACGGCCTGATCAGCAAGGACGGGCTCACTTACACGTTCCCGATCCGCAAGGGCGTCCGCTTTCACGATGGGTCAGAAATGACGCCTGAGGACGTGCGCTACTCCATCCTGCGCTACATGCTGCAGGATCGGGACGGCGGCCCGTCCTGGCTGCTCTTGACTCCACTTGTTGGACGAGACAGTACCCGGGAGAAAGGCAAGATCGTCGTGACGTACGAGCAGGCGGCCAGGGCCGTCACCGTCGAAGGCAACAACGTCGTGGTTCACCTGTCCCACCCGTACGGTCCGTTTCTCAGCATCGTCGCTGCGTGGTCGTTCGTTCTGCCGAAGAAGTGGGCTGCCGCGCACGGGGACTGGGACGGCAGCCCTGCCACGTGGCAGAGGTACAACAACCCGAAGCTGCAGGACCGCTACGCGTTCGACCACATGAACGGCACCGGGCCGTTCAAGCTGCAGCAGTGGGACCGGCAGGCGAAGCAGGTCATCCTGATTCGGAACGACAGCTACTGGCGGAGCCCCGCGCGGCTCGCCCGGGTGGTGATCCGGACCGTCGAGGAGTTCACGACGCGCCGGCTGGCGCTCCAGCAGGGCGACGCCGACTTTATCGACGCCGCACGGGCCGATCAGAGCAAGGTCGAGGGCCTGGCCGGCGTGTCGGTTCGGGACGGGTATCCCACGCTCATCATCGACGCGCTGTACTTCACCATGAAGATCGACCCGACCGGGAACCCCGACATCGGAAGCGGAAAGCTGGACGGGAACGGCATCCCGGCGGATTTCTTCAGCGACGTCCACGTCCGCCGGGCGTTCGCGTACGCGTTCGACTACCAGTCGTTTATCCGGGATGCCTGGCGGGGGAAAGCGATCCAGCCCAACGGCCCGATCGTCCAGGGGCTCCTGGGTTACGATCCGGCGGCACCCAAGTATACGTTCAACAAGGACAAGGCGGTCGCGGAATTCAGGGAGGCGTGGGGAGGGCAGGTCTGGAGCACCGGGTTCAAGTTCACGCTCACCTATAACACAGGGAACACGGCCCGCCAGATCGCATCTCAGATGCTCAAGGACGCGGTGGAATCCCTCAACCCCAAGTTCAAGATCGACGTCCGAAACGTGCAGTGGTCGACGTTCCTGCAGATGACCATTGCGCACAAAGGGACGCTGTTTGCGCTCGGGTGGGCCCCTGATTACCCCGACCCCGATGATTACGCCCAGCCGTTCCTGGCCAGCAACGGGGACTTCCCGAAGCGGACGCTCTACCGCAACGCGGAAGCCGACAGGCTCGTGAAAGAAGCGGGGGAGTCCGCTGATCCGGCCAGGCGGGCTGCGATGTACAAGCAGTTGACGAAGATCGCCTACGACGATGTGCCGGGGATCTACACTGATCAGCGCACGAATTTCTACGTGTTCCGGTCCTGGGTGCGCGGCTGGTACTACAACGCGATCTACCCGGGGCTCTACTACTATCCGCTCTCGAAGGGCTAACACCGCGGTGCGGGCCGGCCCGGCAGGGAGCCGGGCCGGCCTGAAGCAGGCCGCCCGGCTTCTGCAATGACCGCGTTTATCGTCCGGCGGCTGTTGCTGCTTCCGGTCGTGGCGCTTGGTGTCTCGATGCTGATCTTCTCCCTGCTCCAGTTCCTGACGCCCGCGATGCGGGCGAGCCTCTACATCCACGATCCCAAGCAGCTCAGCGCCCTGCCCGACATCATCACGAAATACCACCTGGACCAGCCGGCGTACGTCCAGTACTGGGACTGGCTCCGACAGGTCATCCACGGCGACCTGGGCTGGAGCGAGACCGCCCGGGAGCCGGTCGCGGCCGCGATCCGCGGGTTCTTCCCCGCCACGGTCGAGCTGGGCCTGTACTCGTTCGTGTGCATCCTCAGCCTCGGCATCTGGCTGGGGACCCAGTCGGCCGTCCATAAGGATCGGTTGATCGATCACATCAGCCGTTTCACGTCGATCAGCGGGGCGTCCTTGCCGACGTTCGTCTGGGCGCTGCTGCTGCTGATGGTATTTTACGGCCACTTCGGCTGGTTCCCCCCAGGGCGGCTCTCCCTGAACGCGGACCTGTTTGTCCGCGGCCCCCAGTTCCACGCGTACACCGGCCTGATGACCGTGGACGCGCTCCTCAACGGCCAGGGGTGGTTGTTCTGGGACGCCCTCCAGCACCTCGTGCTGCCGGTCGCGACGCTCACGTACTTTCTCACCGCGGTCCTGGTGCGGATCACGCGGTCCTCGATGCTCGAGACGCTCGGGACGGACTACGTGCGAACGGCGCGGGCAAAAGGGCTGGCCCAGCGGGTCGTCGTGGACAAGCACGCCCGCCGGAACGCGCTGATCCCGGTCGTCACGCTGGCCAGTTATCTCCTGTTCGTCAATTTATTGGCGGGAGTCGTGATCACGGAGACCGTATTCAACTGGCCGGGGATCGGGCGCTGGGGCGTGGGGGCGAGCCAGCAGCTCGACATCGGAGGCGTTACGGGATTCGCGCTGCTGCTCGCGGGCCTCGTGGTCGTGGGAAACCTGTCGTCTGATATTCTGTACGCGTTCATCGATCCTCGGATCCGGCTGCAATGAGCGCGGTCCGCTCACCCTCGCCTGCGCCCGCGATCCCGCTCTCCAGGACGGCGGCGGCGCCGCCGCGGGTGGGGGAGACCGGGTGGCACCGGGCGCTTCGGCGGTTCCGGCGCAATCCGCTCTCGATCCTGGGCGCTGCGATCATCCTGTTCTTCGTCGTGATCGCGATCCTGGCTCCGTTCCTCGCCCATCCGACCGAGCGCAACCCCTACATGATCCCCCACTCGGGATATGCAAGCGATCCCCGGCCGCCGGGGCCGGGGCACCCGTTCGGCACAACCGAGGAGCAGTTCGACCTCTTCTACGGGATCATCTGGGGCGCCCGCACGGCGTTTCTTGTCGCCCTCACGGTCGTGGCGACCGCCGTGGCCATGGCCCTCGTCTTCGGCAGCCTGAGCGGCTACTACGGCGGGGTCGTAGATGAGGTCGTGATGCGGGTGACGGACATTGTCCTGGCGTTCCCGGGCTTGATCCTGGCGGTGGTGATCGTCGCCGTGCTGGGGCCGAGCGTCCGCAACCTGGTGATCGCGATCGCCGCGGTCGAGTGGCCCGTGTACACGCGCCTGCTCCGAGGTGAGTTTCTCCGGGTCCGCGATATGGAGTATGTTCAGGCGGCCCGGGCGCTCGGGAGCGACGATCTCTGGATCATCGTCCGCCACGTCATCCCGAACACCATCTACCCGATCCTGATCCTGGCCTCGCTGAACATGGGCAACATCGTGATTCTGTTTGCCGCGCTCTCGTTCCTGGGCCTCGGCGTGCCCCCCGGATACGCCGACTGGGGCCAGCTGATCAGCCTGTCGCGCAACTGGATCGCGGGGACCGCCGGGGACCCGTTTATCTACTGGCATACGCTGATCATCCCCGGGACCGCGATCTTCCTGTTCGTCCTCGGATGGAACCTGCTGGGGGACGCGTTCCGGGACATCTTTGATCCGCACCTGCAGGGGAGCCGGTAGCCCCGGCCCTGTCAGGCGCACCGGACCGAAGGGGGAAGAAAAGGATGCGCACGATCTCGTGGGGCCGCCGCGTTGCGGCGCTCGTCGTGGCCGCCGTGCTCGTCGCGTCGCTGGGTGCCGTAGCCGCCCGCGGCGCCGGCGAGCCGGTCAGGAACCCGGACACGTTTGTGGAACTCCAGTTCGGAGACGTCAGCAGCCTGGATCCGGCGCTGGGATACGATGTCTACTCGGTCGAGGTGATCTGGCCGAACGTCTATGAGACCCTGATCATGTACAGCGGTTCGTCATTGGACCGGTTCGAGCCGATGCTGGCGACGCAGGTGCCGACCCTTCAGAACGGTCTGATCTCCGCGGACGGGCTCACGTACACGTTTCCGATCCGCCAGAGCGTCCACTTCCACGACGGGTCCGTCATGACCGTGGACGACGTGGTCTACTCGGTCCGCCGGTTTCTCCTGCAGGACCAGGCCGGTGGTCCGGCGTGGCTGCTGCTCTCCCCGCTCCTCGGCGTGGCCAGCACGCGGGACGACAAGGGGAAGATTCAGGTGACGTGGGCTGAGGTGGAGCGCGCAGTGAGCGCGCAGGGCAACAGCGTCGTCTTCCGGCTCAAGAAGCCGTTCGCCCCCTTCCTGACGATCGTCGCCGCGTGGACCTCGATCATGCCGCGCAAGTGGGCTGCAACGCACGGCGATTGGGACGGGGGGCCCACCACGTGGCAGAAGTACAACAACCCGAAGGACCAGGACCGCTACCAGTTCAACCACATGGACGGGACCGGGCCGTTCATGCTGCAGCAGTGGGACCTGCAGGCCAAGGAGGTCGTCCTGGTCCGCAACGACTATTATTGGCGGAAGCCCGCCGCGCTCAGGCGGGTCGTGATCCGGTCGGTCCCCGAGTTCGCGACCAGGCGCCTCCTGCTGCAGCAGGGGGACGCCGACCTAGTCGTCGCTAACTTGAACCAGCAGTCGCAGCTGCGCGGGATCCCCGGGACGGTCCTCCAGGACAACCTGCCGCTGATCGCGCTGCAGACGCTCCAGTTCAACTTCCGGATCAATACCGAGGGCAACCCGGACGCCGGGAGCGGCAAACTCGACGGGAGCGGGATCCCGCCCGACTTCTTCGCCGACCTCCACGTCCGGCGCGGCTTTGCATACGCGTTCGACTACGCCTCCAACCTGAGCGGGGGGTACTCGGGCAAGGGTGTCCTGCCGCACGGCGTGATCCCGCAGGGCCTGCTCGGATACGACCCGACGGTCCCCGTGTATACGACCAACCGGGACAAGGCAATTGCCGAGTTCAAGGAGGCGTTTGGCGGGAAGGTATGGGACACCGGGTTCCGATTCACGATCCCGTACACAGCCGGAAACACTCCGCGGCAGGTGGGCGCCCAGATCGTCAAGGACACGGCGGCGGCGCTCAACCCCAAGTTCCAGATCGACTCCCGGCCGGTGCCGGCCAGCACCCTAAACTCGCTGGTGTTCGCGCACAAGGGTACGATGTACTTCCTCGGGTGGTTCGCCGACTACCCAGACCCGCACGACTTCGCCCAGCCGTTCCTGTCGGCTGCCGGGTATTTCCCGGTTCGGAGCGCCTACAAGAATCCGGAGACCGACCGCCTGATTGATCAGGCAGTCAGCACGCCCGATCCGGCGAAGCGGAAAGCGCTGTACCGCCAGCTTTCGTTGATCGCGTACAACGACCTGCCGTGCCTGTTCCTGATCCAGCCCGTCCAGTTCTTCACGATACGCTCGTGGGTGCACGGCTGGTACTTCAACCCGATATTTAACTCGGGTCAGTACTTCTATACGATCTACAAGCAGTAGGGCCGCCGCACATACCGGAGGACGGCTCAAGGAAGTAGCGGGCAGGCCTCCCAGGCCTGCCCGTGCCAGTCTACCCCCAGCATTCGCTGAGATGATGCGAATCTTGCGAGCCATTTCGCAGACATCAAGACATCTTAACATATAGATAGTATAATGGCAGTGGGGGTGCGTTTCGAGCCGACACGAATGCGCGCTTGGCTACCGTTCAGGGACCTGCGCCGCGAATTCGAGAACCTTCACCAGGAATTCAGGGACCTTCGCGCGTTCGTCCAGGACGGCATCCGTTCGCGCGCAACCTAGCGTGGCTCTCGGCGCGGCCTCCACGCGAGAGACCGTCCTCGGGCCGCACGGCGGGATGTTGTCATATGCTATGCTGCACATGTGCGGTGCGGATGCGGTGATGTGAAATCCCTGAGGAGGCTCGCCGCCTATGATTGACGATCGCGTCGTCGCCCACGTGGCCCGACTCAGCCGCCTCGAGCTGACCGACGAGGAGCGGACGATGTTCCGCGCCCAGCTCGGGAGCATCCTCGAGCACTTCCGGCAGCTCGACGCCCTGGACCTCTCCGGCGTCGCCCCGACCGCCCACGCGCTCGGAGCGGCCAATGTGCTGCGGGAGGACGTCCCCGAGCCGTGCCTGTCGCGCGAGGAAGCGCTGGCCAACGCGCCCGCGGCCGAGGACGGGTACTTCGTCGTTCCCCCCGTGATCGAGACGGAGTAGGCCGGCGTGCCTGCTACGCTCGCCGACCGGTCCGCCTGGGAGCTGCGCGCCCTCTACCGCAGCGGGGAGGCGTCCCCGACCGAGGTCCTGCGCGCCGTTCTGGACCGCATCGCCGCGGTTGAGAGCCGGCTGCACGCGTACCTCTACCTCGACCGGGAAGGCGCGCTGCGCGAGGCGGCCCGCTGGGATGCGCTTGCCGGGCGGCCCGACGCGCCGCCGCTCGCCGGCGTCCCCGTGGCCCTCAAGGACAACCTCTGCGCCCGCGGGTGGCCGGCGACTGCGGGCTCCCGGATCCTCGACGGCTTCCGCCCGCCGTACGATGCCACGGTCGTGACCCGGCTGCGCCGGGCGGGCGCGATCATTCTCGGAAAGACGAACTGCGACGAGTTCGCGATGGGCAGCAGCACCGAGAACTCGGCGTTCGGGCCCACCCGCAACCCGTGGGACCTTGACCGGGTGCCCGGCGGCAGCAGCGGCGGATCGGCGGCGGCGGTCGCGGCCGGAGAGGCGGCGCTCGCCCTCGGCAGCGACACGGGCGGGAGCATCCGCGAGCCGGCCGCGTTCTGCGGGGTCGTCGGGCTCAAGCCGACCTACGGCCGCGTCTCCCGGTACGGGCTGATCGCGTTCGCCTCTTCGCTCGATCAGATCGGCCCGTTCGCCCGCGACGTGCGCGACGCCGCCCTCCTGCTCGAGGTGATCGCCGGACGGGATCCGGCGGACTCCACCTCGGCCGACGTCGAGGTGCCGCCGTACGCCGAGCGCCTGTCCGGGAGCGTCAGGGGGCTGCGCCTGGGGATCGTGCGGGAGTTCTTCGCCGAGGGGGGGGATCCGGCCGTCGCCGCCGCGGTCCGGGGCGCGATCGACGTGCTCCGCGGGCTCGGCGGGATGTGTGAGGAGGTGTCGCTCCCGCACGCGCCGTATGCGCTGCCGGCGTACTACCTGGTCGCCCCGGCCGAGGCGAGCAGCAACCTGGCCCGGTACGCCGGCGTCCACTACGGTCACCGCGCGGACGTATTGGCTCACGCCGCAGGTCCAGGCGCCGGCGACCTGCGCACGCTGTACGCGCGGACCCGCCGCGAGGGGTTCGGGGCCGAGGTCAAGCGCCGGATCATGCTCGGGACCTACGCGCTCTCTGCCGGATATTACGACGCGTTCTACCTGCGGGCGCAGCGCGTCCGGACGCTGATCCGCAAGGACTTCGAGGACGCCTTCGCCCGGTTCGACGCGCTCGTGGGGCCGGTCACGCCGAGCGCGGCGTTCCGGCTCGGCGAGAAGGTCGACGACCCGCTGCAGATGTACCTCTCCGACGTGTACACGGTCCCGGTCAACCTCGCCGGCGTCCCCGGCGTCTCCGTGCCGTGCGGCTTCGTCCGGGGGCTGCCGGTCGGCCTCCAGCTCATCGGCCGGCCGTTCGAGGAGGCCACCATCCTCAACGCCGCCTACGCATTCGAGCAGGCGGCGTCGGTGCATATGGCCCGGCCGGCGATCGCCGCCGGCCCGGGCGATGCGGCGGGAGGCCCCGTGTGACCGCGGCGTCTCCTGGCGAGGCGCCCCTGCGGGGCGCCCCCAGTGAGGGGCAGGCAGGCGGGCGGCCGGCCGCCGCCTACGAGGCGGTCATCGGCCTTGAGGTGCACGTCCAGCTCAGCACCGCGACGAAGATGTTCTGCGGCTGCGCCGTGGCGTTCGGGGCGCCGCCCAACACGCTGACCTGTCCCGTCTGCCTGGGCCTGCCCGGCTCGCTGCCGGTCCTCAACCGCCGGGCGGTCGAGCTCGGGATCCGAACTGCGCTCGTGCTCGAGTGCCGGATCCACCCGGAGAGCCAGTTCCACCGGAAGAACTACTACTATCCGGACCTCCCGAAGAACTACCAGATCTCCCAGTACCAGTATGCGGACCACCCACCCCTCGCCACCGGGGGCGTCCTGGCCTGCGATGCCGCGGGGATTCCGCGGCGCATCACGGTCCGCCGGGTGCACCTCGAGGAGGACACGGGGAAGCTCGTCCACGCCGAAGGGCGGAGCCTCGTGGACTACAACCGCAGCGGGACGCCCCTCATGGAGATCGTGACCGAGCCCGACCTCCGCTCTGCCGAGGAGGCGCGCCTGTTCCTGACCCGGCTGCGGGCGATGCTCCAGTACGCCGGCGTGAGCACCGGGCGGATGGAGGAGGGGACGCTCCGCTGCGACGCCAACCTGTCGCTCCGCATCCCCGGCGGTCCGCACGGCACCCGCACGGAGATCAAGAACATGAACTCGCTGCGGTCGGTCGAACGCGCCCTGCGCTTCGAGGAAGCCCGCCAGCGGGAGATGCTCAGCCGGGGCGGGGCCGTCGTGCAGGAGACCCGCCACTGGGACGAGGGCAGGGGCGTGACGTTCGCCTCCCGGGAGAAGGAGGAGGCGCAGGACTACCGGTACTTCCCGGAGCCGGACCTCCTTCCCGTGCGCGTGGACGCGGCGTGGATCGAGCGCGTGCGGGCGGACCTGCCCGAGCTGCCCGAGGCGCGGCGCCGCCGGTACATCGAGGCGGTCGGTCTGCCGGAGCACGACGCGGGGCTCGTCACCGCAACGCGGCCGATGGCGGAGTTCTTTGAGGAGGTGGTCCGGCTGTTTCCGCAGCCCAAGACCGTCAGCAACTGGCTCGTGGGCGACGTGGCCGCCTACCTCAATGCCTCCGGGCTCGAGATCGAAGAAGTCCCGATCACCCCGGCGGGGCTCGCGGATCTGCTCCGCTTCGTGGACGCCGGGACGTTAAGCGGCCGCTCGGCCAAGGAGGTCCTCGAGGAGATGCTCAAGACCGGCCGGCCGGCCGGCGAGATCGTGCGCGAGCGCGGGCTCGTCCAGATCAGTGACGAGGCGATGCTCGCCCGGTTCGTCGAGGACGTGATCGCCGAAAATCCGGGGCCGGTCGGCGACGTCCGGGCCGGGAAGGATAAGGCCGTTGCGTTCCTCGTCGGCCAGGTGATGAGGAAGACCCGGGGGCGGGCCAATCCCGAGATGGTCAACCGCCTGCTCCGGGACCGGATCGGTGCCGGGTAGCCCGTCCCGCTCGCGCGGCGCCGCACCGCCGGGCCGTGCCTACGGCGTGAGCCCATACGTCCGGCCCGGCAGATCCGGGACAAAACCGTCAGACGGCGCGAGGCGGCGCCCGCTGGTGCCCGGCCGCCACCTCGCCGTCCGCTTCGACCGGATGGGACCGGACGGTGAGGCGCTCGCCGCGTTCGAAGGCCGCACGCTCGCGGTGCCCTACGCCGCCCCCGGGGAGGAAGCCACGGTGCGGCTCGTGGACGTGGCACCCGGGCGGCTCCACGGCCGGATCGTCGCCCTCCGCAGCACCTCCGCCTGCGTCGTCCGGCCGCGCTGTCCCCACTTCGGCCGGTGCGGCGGATGCCAGTGGCAGCACCTCGATTACCCAACGCAGCTTGAGCAGAAGACGCTGCTGGTCCGCGACGCCCTCGCCCGTGCCGGTCTCGGCGGCCTGCGCGTGGATCCGGCGATCGGGTGGGACCCGCCCTGGGAGTTCCGGACACGCTTCGAGGCCGCCGTGGGCACCCGGGACGGCCGGCCGGTTCTGGGTTTCTTCACCTGGGGCGGCGAGCGCGTGGTGGACGTCCGGACGTGCCCGGTGCAGCATCCCGGGAGCGTCGCGGTTCTCTCCGCCGTTCGCGCAGGATGGGCGGCGCTCGCGCCGGACGTATTGGCTCACGCGCGTATTGGCTCACGCCGTAGGCCCGGCCCAGCCGACGGCGGGGGGCCGCTCCGGGGCGTGATCGCCAGAGTGGCGGCGGCCACCGGAGAAGTCATGCTGGCCCTCGCGGTGTGCGAGCCGCTCTCCCTCGCCGGCCGCGCGGCGGCGGTGCATGCGCTCATCGACCGCGTGCCCGGGCTCGTGAGCATCATGGAGGTCCGCGTCCTGCGGCGCGGTCACCTGCGCCGGGGTCGCCCGGCGTCGCTCCTCTGGGGGCGAGGGTACATCCGCGAGGAGGTGGCGGGCGTCCGCTACCACGTGCCCGTGCTCGCGGAGTTCCCGGCGAACGCCCGCGCCTTTCCGGGCGTCATCGAGATGGTCCTGGCTGAGCTCGACGCCGGCGCCGGGGATACGATCGTCGAGCCGGACGCCGGCATCGGCGCCTACACCCTGCACCTCGCACTCTCTGCAGGCCGAGTCGTGGCGCTCACGGACGACCGCCTGCTGGACGCCGCCTGGGCCAACGCCCGGCTCAACCGGATCCAAAACTGCCTGTTCTACACGCGCGATCCAATCCGGGCGCTCGAGAAGGCCGTCCGCCGCGGCCCGGTCCGGCTCGCGCTGCTCCACCCGCCGGGCGCCGGGCTGCCCGCGGGACTGCCGGATGCGCTGCGCCGGGTCGGCGTCGCCCGGGCCGTGTATCTCGGGCGGAGCGTCGGCGCGCTCTGCCGCGACGCCGCCGCGCTCGGGCGCGCGGGGTACGAGATCACGCGCGTGCAGCCGCTCGACACGAGCCCGCAGACGAGCCGCCTCACGGTGCTCGTCACGGCCGCGGCGGGGTCGGCTCGATAGGAAAGACGGGGTTCTGGTAGAATGAGGCAGAGGCGTATGCGAGCCTGAGGAGACGCTGGATGCCCGCTGAGTTCGTCCACTGCCACCTGCACACCGAATACTCACTCCTGGACGGCGAGAGTCGAATCGAAACGCTGATGCAGCGGGCGGTGGAGCTGGGGATCCCCGCCCTGGCCCTGACCGACCACGGCGTCATGTACGGCGCGATCGAGTTCTACGAGAGCGCCCGGGCCCACGGAATCACCCCCATCATCGGCGTCGAGGCCTACATCGCCCCGCGCCGGATGACTGACAAGGACCCGAAGCTCGACGCCCAGGCCTTCCACCTGGTCCTCCTCGCCGCAAACAATGAGGGGTACCGGAATCTGCTTAAGCTCACGACGGCCGCGCACCTCGACGGCTTCTACTACAAGCCGCGCATCGACCGGGAGCTGCTCAGCCGGCACGCCGCGGGATTGATCGGCCTCTCCGGGTGCCTCAACGGGGAGATCCCGCGCGCACTTCTCCGGAACGACCCGGCGGCCGCCCGCGCGCTGGCAGGGGCCTACCAGGAGATCTTCGGGCCGGGCAACTTCTACCTGGAGGTCCAGAACCACGGCCTCCCGGACCAGCAGACCGTCGTCCGCGGGGTCCAGGGGCTGGCGCAGGACCTGGGCCTCCCGATCGTCGGCACGAACGACGTGCACTACGTCACCCGCGACGAGGCGGACGCCCAGGACGCGTTGATGTGCATCCAGATGGGGATGAGCCTCGACCAGCGGGACAAGCCGCGCATCGGGGACACCCCGGAGTTCTACCTGAAGAGCCCGGCGGAGATGGCCGCCCGGTTCGCCGAGCTGCCCGAGGCGCTCCGGAACACGCTGGTGATCGCCGAGCGGTGCCGCCTCGAGATTGAGACCGGCCAGGTGCGTCTGCCGCACTTCCCGGTCCCCGCCGGCGAGACGCCCGACTCCTACCTCCGGCGCCTGTGCGAGGCGGGGATCCAGCGCCTGTACGGAGAGCTCACCTCCGCGCTCCGGGAGCGGCTCGACTATGAGCTCGGCGTCATCGCCAGGACGGGGTACGCCGCGTACTTCCTGATCGTCCAGGACTTCGTCAACTTCGCGCGCCGCAGCGGCATCCTCACGACCGTCCGCGGGTCGGCGGCCGGCAGCCTGGTGCTGTACGCGTGCGGCGTCACCGACGTCGACCCGATCGCCTACCGGCTGCCGTTCGACCGCTTTCTCAACCTCGAGCGGTACACGATGCCGGACATCGATGTGGACTTCATGGACAGCCGGCGCGACGAAGTGATCAAGTATGTGTTGGATAAGTACGGCGCCGACCGGGTCGCGCAGATCATCACGTTCGGGACGATGGGCGCCCGGGCGGCGATCCGCGACGTCGGCCGGGTGATGGGCCTCCCCTACGGCGACGTGGACCGGATCGCAAAGCTGATCCCGGGGCCGACCACGACGCTCCGGGAGGCGCTCCAGGCGGAGCCCGAGCTGCGGGCGGCGGCGGACGGGAACCCGCAGATCCGCCGGCTCCTCGACATGGCGCAGAAGCTCGAGGGCGTCGCCCGGCACGCGAGCACCCACGCCGCCGGGGTGATCATCTCGCGCGACCCGCTGACCGACCACGTGCCGCTGCAGCGGGCCACGAAGGGCGACCTGCTGATGACCCAGTACGACATGAACAGCGTCGCCCAGCTGGGACTCCTCAAGATCGACTTCCTGGGCCTCACCAACCTGACGATCCTCGACACCGCGGTCGAGATCATCCGCGAGACCCGCGGGGTCGAGATCGACCTCCAGCGCCTGCCGCTGGACGACCGGCAGACCTACGCGCTCCTGGCCTCCGGCGAGACGACCGGGATCTTCCAGGTCGAGGGCCGGGGGATGACGCGCTACCTCAAGGAGCTCAAGCCCGACCGGATCGAGGACGTCATGGCGATGGTCGCGCTGTTCCGCCCCGGCCCGATGGCGAACATCCCCGCCTACATCCGCCGCAAGCACGGCGAGGAGCCCGTCACCTACCTGCACCCGCTGCTGGAGCCGGTCCTCAAGGAGACCTACGGCGTGATGGTGTACCAGGAGGACATCATGACCGTGGCGCAGGCCGTCGCCGGTTACACCCTGGCCGAGGCGGACGTCCTCTGCTACGCGATCCGGAAAAAGATCAAGGACCGGCTGCTCGCGCAGCGCGAGAAGTTCGTCGAGGGCGCCCGCAGGAACAAGGTCCCGGCCCGCATCGTCGACCAGATCTTCGAGCAGTTCGAGCCGTTCGCCCGGTACGGGTTCAACCGGGCGCATGCCGCCTGCTACGGCCTCATCGCCTACTACACCGCCTACCTCAAGGCCCACTATCCCGCCGAGTACATGACCGCCGTGCTCAGCAGCGACGCCGGCGACATGGAGAAGGTGGCGCAGGCCGTCGCAGAATGCCAGCGGATCGGGATCCGGGTGCTGCTGCCCGACGTCAACGAGAGCGCGGCGTCGTTCACGGTAGCCCCCGCCGCGCGAGGACCGGCCGGCGACGCGATCCGCTTCGGCCTGGCCGCGATCCGGAACGTCGGGGTCTCCGCTGTGGACGCGATCGTCGCGGCCCGCGCGACCGGTGGGCCGTTTGGGAGCCTCGCCGACTTCTGCGCGCGGGTGGACACCCGGCAGGTCAACCAGCGCGTGATCGCCAGCCTGATCAAGGCCGGCGCGATGGATCCATTGGGGGTGCCGCGGGCGCAGATGTTGCAGACCCTCGACGAGACGCTGGAGACGGCGCAGCGCGCCCAGCGCAGCCGCGCGCTGGGCCAGACCGGCCTGTTTGACCTCGAGGCCGGTCCCGCCGAGGCCGCGCCGGCCGGGGGCGAGGTCCAGGAGTTCAGCCGCGAAGAGCTCCTCACGATGGAGCGGGAGATGCTCGGCCTGTACATCTCCGACCATCCGCTCCGGCGCTGGGAGGCGGTCTTGAGCCCGCGGGTGACCACGACGATCGCCGGGCTCGCGGACCTCCGGGATCGGCAGGAAGTCGTGGTCGGGGGGCTCGTCGCCGGCGTCAAGCGCAGCATGACGCGCGCGGGCTCGACGATGGCGTTTCTGACGCTCGAGGACCTGACCGGCAGCGTCGAGGTGCTGGTGTTTCCCCGGGCCTACGAGCAGCAGGCGTTCGCGCTCAAGCGGGACGCCGTGCTGCTCCTCCGCGGCAAGGTGGACATCCAGGAGCAGTCGGTCAAGCTCCTCTGCGACGAGATCCTGCCGCTGCCGCCGACCCCGGAGGAAGCCGCGGAGACGCCCGCCCGCCTGCCCTCTCCGGGGGCCCCCCCACCGGGGGTGGCCGCCGCCGCGGTACGCGGACCCGCCGCGGGTGGGGCCGGCCCCCTCCGGCCGGACGTATTGGTTCACGCCGTGGGCCCCGCCGGCCGCCTGGGAAACGGCGAGCCGCGTGAGCCAATGCGCCCCCTCAGGATCCGGGTGACCAGCGTCGAGGAACTCGACCAGCTCGAGCGCTATATGCGCGAGCACCCGGGCGACCGGCGGGCGTGCGCGCATGTCGTGAGCGCGACGGGGGAGGAGCACGTGATCCCGCTGCCGATTCCCCTGCTCGATACCGGGAGCCTCCAGCAGGACCTGGAACAACTCTTCGGCGAGGGCAATGTCTGGGAGGATTGACGCTCCCGTGCCCGCCGCTAGACGAAGCACGGTCTGGTGGCAGGCGCTGCTGGCCGCGCTGCTCATGGGCCTGGGCTTCCTCCTCGTCGTCCAGCTTCGGGCGGGGCGCGCCCTGTCCGGACAGGAGGAGGTCCCGACGCGCAACGTATACGCGCTCGCGACGATGCTCCGCCAGGAGCGTGACGCCCGCCGGGATCTCGAGGCCCAGGTCGCGCAGCTGAGCAGCCGGCTGGGGGAGTTCGAGACGGCGGCCGCCCAGCGAAAGAACACGGCGGAGGCGCTCACGCACGAGCTCGAGTCCCTCCGCGTCGCCGCCGGCCTGGTCCCGCTCGCCGGCCCCGGCATCGCCGTCTCCGTCGACGACGGCACGGCGCGGTCGTCCATCGCCGGCCAGGCGCCGCCCGTCGTGCAGTACATGGACCTCGTCAGCATCGTGAACGAGCTCTACGCGGCGGGCGCCGAGGCGGTGGCTGTGAGCGGCACCCGGGTGACTGCTACGACCGGGCTGAGCCAGGTGGGGGGCACGATCATTGCCGACCAGCGACGCCTTTCGCCCCCGTACATGGTGACGGCGATCGGCGATCCCCAGACGCTCGAGGGCGCGCTCCGTATCCGCGGCGGGATCGTCGAGGGCCTGCGGGCGCTCGGCCTCCGCATCGCCATCACCCGCCGCGGCCGGCTGACGATCCCGGCGGCGCACACGCTCCCCACCCTGCGCCTGGCCCGCCCCGCATCCCCGTGACGGATCGGTTGCCGCATGACCCTCACCGTGTACGGTAAGCCTGCCTGCCCCCTCTGCAACAAAGCGCTCGCCGTCCTCGAGCACCTGCGGGGCGAGTTCGGGTACGACGTTGCCTACGTGGACATCACCGGGGATCCGGCGCGCTTCGCCCGCTATCGGGACGTGATCCCGGTCATCGCGCTGGACGGCCGGGAGATCGCGAGCGGCCGGATCACGATCCCCGCCGTGCGGGCGGCCCTGACGGCCGCTGCGGCCCCGCGATGAACGGCGCCACGCCGCCGGGGTCCGACGCGGGCCACGGACGCTCGGCCGGTGCCGGGCGCGAGGCCGTCATCGCCGGGGCGTCGTTCGCGGGACTGGCCGTCGCGCGGGAGCTGCCCGGCCGAACGGTCCTCATCGACCCGGAGGGCGTCGGGGAGGGGCAGACGTCTGCGTGCGGCGCGCCGGTGAGCCTGCTCGAGGCGCTCGGCGCCGGGGCGGCGGTCCAGCAGGTCCACGGCGACCTCGTGATTCACACTCCCGGCCGCGAGATCCGGTGGGTGCTCCCCGGGCCGTTCTGCACGTTCGACTATCGCGCGTGCTGCCGGACCGCGTTTGCGGGCGCCGAGGCTGAGTTTGTCCGGGCGGCTGTCCATGGCCGCCGGGGAGCGGTGGTGGTGACGACCGCAGGCGACATTCCCGGGCGCGTGCTCATCGACTGCACCGGCTGGCGCGCGGCCCTGGCAGGCTCCCCCGCAGAACCAGCCCTTCCAGGGAGCAGGCCGTTCCGATACTTCGGTCTTGAAGCCGAAGTCCCGGCGTCCTTCCCACCGGGTCTGCACTTCTTCTTCTGGCCGGAGATCGTGCGGGACGGCTACGCGTGGGCGTTCCCCGCGGGCGGCGTGACCCGGATCGGCCTCCTCAGCTACCGCGCCCGCACCCGCCTCGGTCCGGGGCTCGAGGCGTTCCTGGATCGCCTCGGGATGCCGCGCGGCCCGCTGCACGGCGGATTCCTCGGGGGCGGCCTGTGCCATCCGGTCGTGGACGGCGTGTTTGTGGTGGGGGACGCCGCGGGCCACTGCCTGCCTTTCTCGGGCGAGGGGATCCGCTCGGCGGTCTGGGCCGGCCGGGTCTGCGGCCGGCTGATCCGCCAGGCGCTGGACGGGGAGATCTCCTTCGAGGCCGCGGCCGCGCGCTACCGGGCGTTCATCATAGCGCAGCGACGCCGGTACCGCGCCCTCCGGTGGGCGACCACGGCGGCGGTCGTCCTGCCGGCCCGCGTCCTCGGCGCGCTCGCCGCCTGGGCGTCGCGGCCGGGACCGCTCCGGATGGTCATGGACCACTACCTGGGGCTGTTCGCCCCGGAGCGGGCCGGGGTGTAGGATCATCGGGATCGACGAGCTCGACCTGCTGGAGTGGAAGCGGCGGGTCTTCGAGCTTTATCGTGAGGTCCGCCTTTCGTCCGATCCCGACGCAGCGTGGACACGGTGGCGGACCGTGCGCGACGAGCTGTTTGCCACGCACCCGCAGTCGCCTGTTGCAGCGGCGGAGCGCAGCGCATTTTCCGGTCTCTCGTACTTCTCCTATGATCCGGCAGCCCGCGTCCTGGCGCACGTGGCAGGGGTCGCGCCGGAGTCGTATGAGATCGAGACGAGCGGCGACGCCCCCTACCGGTTTACGCGCTTCGGCGTGGCGTCGTTCGAGCTGCTCGGCCGCCCGTTTGTGCTGGAGCTCTACTGGCTCGAGGGGTATGGCGGCGGGCTCTTCCTGCCCTTCCGTGATGGGACCAGCGGCGCGGAGACATACGGAGCCGGCCGGTACCTGCTCGATACCGTGAAGGGTGCGGACCTCGGCACGGAAGACGGACGGCTCGTCCTGGACTTCAACTTCGCGTATAATCCGTCGTGCGCGTACGATCCGCGGTGGGTCTGCCCGCTCGCGCCGCCGCCGAACCGGCTCTTCATCCCGATCCGGGCAGGGGAGCGGCTGGCCAAATCAACGGCGCGCTGATGGGCAGGGCCCCCAACCTGCGGCCCCCGGTCTCATTCAATCCCGGTAACGCCTGTCACTTGCGCGCCCCCTCCTCGCACGGAGCGTTTGTGTACCCGGATCTGAAGGGGCGCACCGTACTGTGGTCGAGGTCGTAGGAATGCCGCCAGACACACCCGATGTCTCTTCCCAGCAGGTGCAGCGAGACCGAGGGCATCGAGGACGTCGTTTGGACGCTGTGGATGTCGTTCTCGGGTGGCAGCAGCTCGTAGAAGTCGCCGACCGTCAGCTGATTCACCGTGACCAGCTCGAGTTCGCTGTGCCCCTCACCGGCGCTTCGGATCTTGCGGTACACTCGCTCTTCCTGAGCGCCCTCGTACAGCCCGACGAGCCCCCAGGCAAGGTGGTCGTGGATGGGCGT
>JAPVSX010000139.1:0-8087 GCA_047519495.1 Armatimonadota bacterium | reverse complement strand
GGTGCGGGGGGGGGGGGGGGGCGGGGGGGCTTTGGGCCCGCCGGCCCCGGTAGTCCGCGCGCAGAGCGGTCCCGGCGTGCAGGGGGAACACCGTGGGAGGCCGGGATGGCGGTAACAGGATTGTCGATCAGGCGCCAGATCAAGGATCCCGGGCTCCTCGCGGTCTTTCTTGCCACGGGGATCGTCCTGCTCGGCTTTGTCCTCTACCCGGCGTTTCGGGTCCTGACGTACCCCAGCCTGTCCGACTACCTGGCCATCCCACAGAACCCGCGCTGGGTGATCGCGACGCGCAACAGCCTCGTGATGATGGTCCTGTCGACGGCGTCGGCGACCCTCGTCGGATTCTTCTACGCCTATGCGACGAGCCGGGAGGACCTCCCCGGGCGGAAGGCGTTTCAGACCCTGGCGACCCTCCCGCTGTTCGCTCCGCCGTTCATGATCGCGTTCGCCTATATCCTCATGTTCGGCCGCATGGGCCTGATCACGCATACGCTGCTCGGACTGAACATCAACATCTTTGGTTGGAAGGGTTTGTGGCTGGTGCAGACGGTCGCGTTCTTCCCCTACGCCTCGCTGATCATCGCGGACGTGCTGGAGAGGATCAACCCCACGCTGGAGCACGCGGCGCAGGGCCTCGGAGCCGGAGACGTGACGCTGTTCCGCACGGTGACGTTGCCGCTGGCCCGGCCGGGGATCGCAGCCGCCATGCTGCTGGTGGCGATCTCCGTGCTGGCCGACTTCGGCAACGCGGTGGTCATCGCGGGCGATTTCCCGCTACTGGCGACGGACGCGTGGTTTCGGATCGAAGGCCTTGCCGATCTTACAGGGGCGGCGGTCGCCGTGAGCCTGCTGATCGTACCGACCGTCGTCCTCTTCCTGATCGAACGCGCCTGGGTGAGCCGGCGGCTCTATACGGCGATCACCGGGAGGGGCTCGCGCATCCAGCGGCCGGCGACGCCCTGGTACTTCCGGTGGCCCCTGGTCGCATTCTGCACGGTGGTCGCCGTGCTCGTCCTGCTTGTCTACGTCGCGGTGCTGGCCGGCGCCGTCACCCGCACCTGGGGGTTGGACTGGTCCCTCACCCTGGACCACTGGCGGCTCGCGCTGGCGCAGGGTGGGGGCCAGCTCGTCAACACCGTCAGGGTGGGGGCCGTCAGTGCCCTGTTGACGAGCGTCATCGCGGTGGTGGTCGCCTTCTTGACGTCGCGAAAGACGCTTCCGCTGGAGGGAGTCTTGGACTTCGTCGCGGTGCTGCCCGCGGCGCTGCCCGGGGTCTTCGTCGGCGTGGGCTTCCTCCTGGCGTTCAATGAGCCGCCGCTCCTGCTCGCCGGCACCCCCTGGATTCTGATCCTTGCGCTGACCTTCTGGCACGTCCCGTTCGGGTACCAGGCCGCGGCGGCCAGCGTCAAGCAGATCGACCGCGCGATTGAAGAGGCGGCGAGCAATCTGGGCGCGACCGGCCTACGGGTCCTCTGGGACATCTACATCCCGCTGCTGCGCGGGCCGTTCGCGGCGTCCTTCATCACCTCGTTCGTGCGGGCGGTGACCAACCTCAGCATCGTTGTATTCCTGGTGACTCCGCGAGACCTGGTCGCCACCTACTCCATCCTCGCGATGATCGGCGGGGGATTCTGGGGGGCGGCCGCCGCGCTCACGACGGCCCTCCTGGTGATCACGTTCGTCGCCGTGGGCCTGGCCCGCGCAGCGATCGGACTGGGATTCCGCGGCCTGCCGGCCGGGTAAGCGCATGGCCGACGTCCGCCTGGTCGATGTGGTGAAGCGGTTCGGCCGTACGGTGGCGGTGGACCACGTCTCGCTGGAGGTCCCGGAAGGGAGCTTTACCACGCTGCTCGGCCCCAGCGGATGCGGGAAGACGACGGCGCTGCGCGTCATCGCCGGGTTCTATCCGGCGGACGCGGGCGACGTCTTCATCGGCGGGGTCCGCGTGAACGACCTGCCGCCGTACCGGCGCCCGACGGCGATGGTCTTTCAAGAGTACGCGCTGTTCCCGCACATGACCGTATTCGAGAACGTGGCCTACGGCCTGCGGATGCGCCACACTCCCCGGCCGGAGATCCGCCGGCGCGTCGCCGCGACCCTGGGGCTGGTGAGGCTCGAGGGCGTCGACCAGAAGTTTCCGACGCAGCTCTCGGGAGGGCAGCAGCAACGCGTGGCGCTGGCCCGCGCCCTCATCGTCGAGCCCGAGGTCCTGCTCCTCGACGAGCCCTTGTCCAACCTCGACGCCAAGCTGCGGATCAGGGTGCGCACCGAGATCCGGCAGCTCCAGCGGCAGCTCGGCAAGACGTCGATCTATGTGACCCACGACCAGGAGGAAGCTCTGGCGATCTCTGATCGGATCGCGGTCATGGATCAGGGCCGGATCCTGCAGGTCGGGACGCCGGTGGAGATCTACCACCGGCCGGCGCACAGGTTCGTGGCGGAGTTCGTCGGACTCGGCAACTTCGTAGACGGCGAGGTGCTGGGCCCCGGCCGCGTCCGCGCGTGCGGCGAGGTGCTCGCCGTGGACGGCGCGGGGCCGTCGGCGGGGCGCGTGGTGCTGATGCTGCGTCCCGAGGCGATCCGGCTGTCGCCGCGACCTCCCGAGCAGATGGAGAACGTGCTGCGCGGGCGGATCACCGGGGTGAGCTTTCTCGGCACGCTGGCCCGGTACTGGGTCGATGCCGGCGGCGCCGGATGGATCGTCGACGTCCCCTCCCCGGGGGAGACCGTGCTGTCGGGCGAGGTCTATCTGCAGCTGCCGAGAGAGCAGATCCACGTCTTGGAGGCGCAGCGGATGTAACTTGCCCAAATCGGCGGTCCAGATCTTCGACGCCCTCACGAAGCTCCTGAATTTCGCAGATCGCTGGTCCTGACCACTCCAGGGCGTCTTGCCGGCGGGCCCCCGCTGCAATCCATATCGGGCGATGGCCTGATACCGGGGCGGAGGTCCGGCGCATATAAATAAATATGACGAATAGTTAGGGAGCCTAATCGAATGAGCGTCGTCGCAGCGGTCGACAGGCGATCGGGAACCGGCAGCCCAGGGCTCTCCGACGAATGCGCCGCCCGCCTGGTGGAGGTCGTCCCGCTGGTGGTGCGCTTCATCAGGGCCCGGATGCGCAAGCGGCTGCCGACCCTGACCATCGCCCAGTTCCGGGCCATGGCGTTCCTCGACCGGCGGCGTGACTGCTCATTGGGCGAACTTGCCGATTACCTGGGAGTGACCCGCCCCACCGCCTCGGCGCTGGTCGAGCGGCTCGTGCGACGCGGGCTCGCGACCCGGACGACGAACATGGCGAATCGCCGCCGGGTGATGCTCCGGCTCACGCACAGCGGCATCGCACGGTTTGCGGTGGCCAAGCGAGCCGCGCGCCGGCAGACCGCCGGCCGGCTTGTCGATCTCTCCCCCATCACGCTCAAGACGATCCTCCGCAGCCTGACGGTTCTGGCGGATGCGTTTACTGAAGGAGGGGCGCTGGCGTGAGGGTGACTCAGGACGCAGGACCCGCGAAAGACGACGCCCTGTCGCTCGAACCAGCCCACAGCGGCTCGGGGCCTTCCGCGCTGGCCATCCGGACGGCCAACCTCACCAGACGCTTTGGCACGCTGACCGCTGTCGATGATGCGTCCGTCGAGGTGCGGCACAGCGAGATCTTCGGCCTCATCGGGCCGAACGGGGCCGGGAAGAGCACGATGATCAAAATGCTCACGACGCTCCTGCCGCCCACCTCCGGCCGGGCCTGGGTGGCCGGATTCGATGTGGTCGGGCAGGCCGCCCTCGTGCGTCGCCGCATCGGCTATGTCCCACAGCTGGTGTCGGCGGACAGCGCGCTGACCGGGTACGAGAATCTCTTGTTGTCCGCCCAACTCTACAACATCCCGCCGAAGTACTGCGCCCAGCGCATCCAAGAGGCGCTGGCGATGATCGGCCTGCTGGACGCGGCCAGCGACCTGGTCAGTCACTACTCGGGCGGCATGGTCCGCAGCCTGGAGATCGCCCAGGCCACCCTGCATCGCCCCGCCGTGCTCTTCGCGGACGAGCCCACGGTCGGCCTCGACCCCGTCGCCCACATGGCGGTCTGGGAGCACCTTCACGAGCTCCGGCAGCACCTCGGGATGACGATTCTCGTCACCACCCACAATATGGAGGAGGCCGATCAAAACTGCGATCAGGTGGCGGTCATGCACAACGGCCAAGTCGCCGCCGTCGGCTCGCCGGCAAGTCTCAAGGCCCAGGTCGGCCCGACCGCGAGCCTGAACGACGTGTTCATCCACTTCACCGGCGCCCACATCGAACCGGGAGGAAACTTCCGTGAGGTCCTACGCGTCCGCCGGACCGCCCGACGTCTGGCGTGAACCACCGGCCGGGCTCGCGTTCGTGCGCCACGTCTTCGCCGTGGCCGGCGCCGAGATCCGCAAGCTCCGGCATGACCCGCTTGAGCTTCTGACCCGGGCCGTTCAACCCACGCTCTGGCTCGTGGTCTTTGGACAGGTGATGGCGCGGCTCCGGGGCGTTCCCACCGGGCAGCTCACGTACCTGGATTTTATGGCACCGGGGATCCTCGCGCAGAGCGTCCTGTTCATCGCGATCTTCTACGGCATCGCGACCATCTGGGAGCGTGACCTCGGCATTCTCCACAAGCTTCTCGTGAGCCCGGCGACCCGGACGGCGCTCGTTCTCGGCAAGGCGTTGTCGGCGGGAGTACGAGCACTCTCTCAAGCCGTGATTATCTACATCCTCGCGGTGCTGATGCATATCGACGTGAATTTCCGACCGGCGAACGTCACGGGCGTGCTGGTGCTGATCGTCATGGGGTCCGCGCTCTTTTCGATGCTTTCCGTCGTGGTGGCGTGCCTGGTGCAAACGCGGGAGCGGTTCATGGGCATCGGGCAAATCCTGACGATGCCGCTCTTCTTCGCCAGCAACGCGATCTATCCGCTCAGCCTGATGCCGGCGTGGCTACGCACCCTCTCTGCCATCAACCCGCTCACGTACCAGGTCGATGCCCTCCGCGCGCTCATGGTCACCGGCGGCGTCAGCACCCTCGGCCTGGGGGTGGATTTCGGTGTGCTGCTGTTCGCGATCGTGGTCTTCGTGGGCCTGGCCGCCAGGTTGTATCCGCGCATGGTAACGTGATGCTCCCGCCTACAACGGTTGACCTTGGCCAAAATCTTCTCGACGCTGGCGCCAGATGCGGGTTGCTGTGAGGGGGATGGGCCGGTTTCGCAGCCGCCTGTCTACTGACCACGGGGAGCTCATGGTTGAATTGCCTCGGGGGAGTAAGGTGGTCGATGCCCTCCGTGCCTGGCGCCTGAC
This sequence comes from Armatimonadota bacterium, assembly GCA_047519495.1. Classification (GTDB taxonomy): domain Bacteria; phylum Sysuimicrobiota; class Sysuimicrobiia; order Sysuimicrobiales; family Segetimicrobiaceae; genus JAPVSX01. Next base: position 2,770 of record JAPVSX010000139.1, on the reverse strand, counting down.
TTGATGAACATGCAACCATCTTAACATCCAAACACTATGGTGCCGGAGGAGCGGCACCCCCTTCAATCGGTATGGCCGGTGGTCAGGATCAGGGTCGCCTAGCACGACACCACGAGCTACCTTACCCAGGAGACCGAAACCTCTCTTGCCGCCTCCACCGGCCCAAACTCCCGGCGATCCGCGGAGACAAGCGTCCCATGCCGCACTCTCGCGAGGCCGGCCGCAAACGCATCGGCGTATGAGAGTCGGTAGGAGGCTTTCAGCCTTCCCGCTTCACGCATCAGGGCCGGTGACACGCGGTCCTCGAGAATGATTGGGAGTTGGCGGACGTCGGCGAGCATCTCCTCCGCGAGCGTCTCCCCGCCTTTTCGATAGAACAGGTAGTACACTTCCCCAAGGTGAATCCGGTGTAAGCGAAGGGCCGTGCGATCGCCGGCGGTTGCCAACAGCGCCGCGACACGCTCATGTCCCGGCTCGCCGTACAGGAAGGCCAGGAGGGCGCTCGAATCGAGCACGAACACCGCAGCCAGAGGTTAACGCTCCCGACTGATCTCTCGGGTTTTTTCTGCCAGGAATTCCTCAACAGTTCCGACCCGTCGATACTTTCCGCCGATGGATCGGATGAGGGCCCGCATGGCCATCCGCGCCTCGCGCGACCGCTCAGCCCGCGCGCGCTTGCTCACCGGGACAAACTGCGCCACTCGCACCCCTCGCACGGTGACCGTTACGGTCTCACCGGAGCCCACGCGTCGAAGGACTTCCCCGGTCCTGTTCTTGAGTTCCTTGGCAGTGACAGTGCCCATCGCGCACCGTCGTCGAGCAAGTAGCTAGTAGCTACTATTAAGCTAGCGTACGAGGGCACAGGTGTCAAGAGTGCGCGATCGGATGTGATCGTGCGCCGCGCCGGCTTTGATCGCGCGTCCGAGAACCCTGGAGAATGGGTCAATCCAGGATGCGGCCGAGCTCCAAGACGAACCCGGACAACGGGTCGCCCGGGGTCACGCGCGGCGTTCCCCGCAGCGCTTCGGGGTCACGGCCCCGACGGTAGAGCTCGACGGAGCGGGCATAGGGGTCGATCAGCACGGCGAGGCTGGCCCCGTTCATGATGTACAGGCGCATCTTGGTACGCAGGACATCGGGGCGATCGCTTGGCGATGCGATCTCGAAGGCCGCGTCCGGGCAGAGTGGGAGGGACTGCTCGCGCTGTTCCGGGTCAGCGCATTCCACCGGTCCCGCGCGAGCCAGGCCGCATCAGGCGCGTAGAGAGACCCGTCAGGCAACACGAAGCCCGTGGAGGAGTCGAAGACGATGCCCCGCTCCGACACGCTGTTCCAGGCGTGCAGTTGCGCGATGAGCGCGCTGTTGCGGTGCCCCGCTTCTCCCACGGGTGGCGTCACGTGCAACTCTCCCGTCGGCATCCGCTCGAAGCGATAGCCGGGGTTGTCCCGTGAGAGCGCCAGGATGCGTGCAGCGGTGAGCGGGAAATCGACCAGCTTAAGGGTGACGCTCATCTCGGCACGCGGCCTCCTTTCGAGCAGGAGTATACCATGACTCGAGTGCACGCCACGTGGGACGGTCGCTTGCCCTCGACCCAATGAACGCTCCCTATGCATGCTCCTGGTCTCATCCTTCGAATCGGTCTCCAGGACCCGTGCTGCCGAGCACGCATCAGGGGTGCCGCGGCGTCGTCAGGCTCGCACACCCTGGACACCGCAGCTCACGGTGTGGGGTGAGGCGAAATTCATACGCCGGCTGTTGGCAATGAGGGCAGGCGGCCGCATCCAGCTTCCCCGCCACCGGATCCCAGGTCAGCGTCAACGGAATCGCCTTAGCGGGCCCGCGCCCGCCCGTGATGATCTGCGCCGCCAGAAACAGACGCGGCGACTTCAGGTGCAGGATATTCCGCAACCGCAGCTCCACCCTGAGCGCCGCCTTACGGCGCAGGTCCTCCAGCCGCACGGCCTCTTCCCGGTCGACCGCCTCCAGCCGGAGCCGCAGCGATTCGCCCTGGTCACTCCTGCCCGCGGTCTTCTCGAGGCGCTCCCGAAGCTCCGCGCGCAGGTCGGCGAAGTACCGCACCGTGCGCTCCGACTGGCGCCCGCTCGCTGCCTGGATCGCTCGGGCTCGGCTGGCCGCCTCGGCGGCGACGGTCCGGACGACGCGGTCGCGAGCCATCTCGTAGGCGCGGCCGAGCGGCAGGGACGGAGCGTCGGGATGGGCCCACAGCCGGGCATCCGCGAGGCGGCGGTCGTCCAGCAGTGGTTCGAGGTGGCGCGCGAAGCGGCCATAGTAGCGATCGATCGCTGCGGAGTACAGCACCTGCTCGCGGGCATCTCCCGCATAGGTCGCCTCGAACCAGAACACGGTGTGCGTCACGTACAGGGGCCGGGCGGCGTCGAGCCGGAGGGCAGCCTGGTCCGGCAGACGCAACTCGCGCCGCACCTGCGCCGCCACGGTCTCCACGGACGTGGGTGCCTGATCGAGATAGGCGAGGCCCACTCGAGCGCGCGTGTGCGCGCGCTCGAGCAGCTGGTCGAGCACCGGGCTGCCGAACGTCACGAGCTGCGCGGCGGGGTGCTCGGGCAGTGCCTCCGGGTCGAAGGTCAGGCGGACCGGCTCATCCGCGTCCGGCCAGAGCACGTCATACACCTGGGGCTCCACCTCGTCCCATACCCCGCCGGCCGCGTTCAGGGACTCGCGCAGAAACGCTTCGAGGACGCCAAAGGTCGAGGCGATCTCAGGCAATCCGGGCCCTCAACCCGCGGGGCGG
>JAPVSX010000138.1:0-4666 GCA_047519495.1 Armatimonadota bacterium | reverse complement strand
ACGTTCATGACGATCACTTGCGGGGATGTACGCGGCGGTGCTCGCGATGGAGGAGGAGCGGTGAGTCGTGATCGTTGATGTCCACAGCCACTTCTTCCCCGACCGGTTCCTCCGGGCGCTTGAGCGAGAGAGCGCCTCCTACGGCGGCCGAGTCGAGGCCCGCGGGACCGAGCGGATCGTCTGGAGCAGCCCGCATCAGTCTGCCCGGATCGGCCCGGTGTTCTACGACGTCGCCGAGCGCCTGCGGGCGCTCGACCGCTGGGGGATCACGGTGCAGGCGCTCTCGCTGTCCCCGCCGATGCTCTACTGGGCGCCGCCGGCCCTCGGCCGCGAGCTGGCCGCGCTGTTCAACGAGGAGCTGGCCGCGATCTGCCGCGCGCACCCCGGCCGGTTCGTCGCCCTGGCGACACTCCCGCTGCAGGACGTGGAGGGTGCGATCGCGGAGGCGGAACGCGCGGAGCGGGCCGGCTGCCACGGCCTGTACATCGGCACGAACGTGAACGGCCGCTACCTCGACGACCCTGGGTTTGCGCCGCTGTGGGAGCGCGCGGAGCGCGCGCGGCTGCCTGTGTTCACCCACCCGCTCAACAACGCGGGCGAGGACCGGATGAGCGGCTGGCACCTCGCCAACTCCATCGGGAATCCGGGGGAGACGGCGCTCGCGGCCGGCCGGCTGATCATGGGGGGCGTCCTCGACCGGTACCCCGGGCTCGAGGTCGTCCTCGCGCACGGCGGCGGCAGCCTGGCGTTCATCGCCGGGCGCCTGGACCACGCGTACGCCGTGCGCCCCGAGTCCCGGGCGGCGATCCCGCAGCGCCCGTCCGCCTACCTCCGGCGGCTTTACGTCGATACGATCACGCACGACGACCGCGCGCTCGCCTTCCTGATCGGGGCAGCGGGGCCCGACCGGGTGCTGCTGGGGACGGATCAGCCGTACGACATGGCCGACCCGGACCCGGTGGGCCGGCTCAGGCGGCTCGAGCTCCCGGAGGCCGACACGCAGGCGATCGCCGCGCGGAACGCGGTGCGGTTGCTCCGCCTCGATGCGCGGGCATGACGCGCCTGTCCGACGGCGGGCCGGCGCTGCAGACCCGACGCCCGACGGGCGGGTCAGCGGGGCGTCTCTCTTCGGAACAATGTCTCCATGACCTCACGTAGGAATGCGTGAGAGGGGAGAGGGATGGGCCTCCCGTTCTACCTGCAGCAGGGTCTCAACGGCATCTCCTTCGGCGCGCTGCTCTTCCTCCTCGCGAGCGGGCTTACGCTGATCTTCGGTCTGATGCGGGTGGCCAACATCGCCCACGGCTCGTACTACCTGCTCGGCGCCTACGTCGGCCTGTCGGTGATGCACTGGACCCATGACTTCCCGCTGGCGATCCTCGCGGGCGGGGCGGTCGTGGCGGCCGTCGGAGTCCTGATGCAGCGGTGGTTTCTGGCGCGCTTCCACCAGCAGGTCCTGCCTCAAGTCCTGCTCACGATGGGGTTCGCGTTCTTCTTCTCCGACCAGGCGCTGCTCCTGTGGGGCGGGGATCCGCAGAGCGTCCCGGTGCCGCCCGTGCTCGGGGGCACGCTCGTCCTCGGACCGGTCTACTTCCCCGCGTACCGATTGTTTGTCATCGCGGTCGGCCTCGTCGTCTATGCCGGCCTGTGGCTGTTCCAGGAGAAGACCCGGGTGGGGGCGATGGTCCGAGCGGCCGTGGACGACGCCGAGATGGCCCGCGGGCTGGGGATCAACGTCTGGAGGGTGATGACCGGGGTGTTCGCCCTCGGCGCGTTCCTGGCTGCCGCCGGTGGGGTGATGGGCGGCGCGTTTCTCTCGATCTATCCCGGCGCCGATTTCGACGTCCTGCCCCTGGCGTTCGTCGTCGTGATCGTCGGCGGGCTCGGCAGCCTCAAGGGCGCGCTGGTGGGCAGCCTCCTGGTCGGCCTGCTCGACAACTTCGGCAAGGCGCTGTTCCCCGAGCTCTCGTACTTCACGCTGTTCGCCCCGATGGCGCTGATCCTGGCGATCCGGCCGACCGGGCTGTTTGGCAGGGAATAGGCGATGGCGCGGCGGCACAGGGACGGCGGGGCGCGGCCGTTCGACAGCTGGGCGGCCGCTGGCGCCGGTTTGGCCGGGCTCGCTGCGCTGCCGTTCGTCGCCCCGACGTACTACCTGCACCTGCTGACGCTGACGTTCTGCTACGGGGTCATGGCGATGAGCCTGGACCTGCTCGTAGGGTACACCGGCCTCTCGTCGCTCGGCCACGCCGCCTACTTCGGCGTGGCCGGCTATACCGTCGGCGTCCTCGCCACGCGGTACACGTGGGGGTTCTGGCCCGCGGCCGCGGGTGCCATGCTGGCGGCGGCTCTTGTCGCGGCCTTGTTCGGGCTCCTGGCGATCCGGGCCGCCGGCGCCTACTTTTTGATCATTACGCTCGCTCTCGGGCAGATCATCTGGGGCCTCGCGTACCGGTGGGTGTCGATGACGGGGGGGGACAACGGCCTGCGAGGCATTCCGCGGCCGCTCCTCGGGTTCGGGCTGCACCTCGCGCGGATCCAGGAATTCTACTACTTTGCGCTGGCCGTGACGGCCGTGGCCACCGGGCTGATGTATCTGCTCGTGATCTCGCCATTCGGCCTGAGCCTCCGGGGCATCCGGGAGAGCGAGTCGCGCATGCGGGTCCTCGGGTACAACGTCTGGCTGCATAAGTACGCGATCTTCGTGATCGCCGGCGCGTTCTGCGGCCTCGCCGGCGTGCTCTATGCGTATTACAACGGGTTCGTCTCGCCGGCCGACGTCCACCTCGTCGCGTCCGCCAACGCCCTCCTCATCGTCATCCTCGGCGGCACCGGAACCCTGTTCGGCTCGCTGATCGGCTCGGCGCTGCTCGTGTTTCTCCAGAACCTCCTCAGCGGCGCCGGGACCCTGTTCGGCCCGCTGGCCGGCTCGGCGCTGCCGGTGTTCCTCCAGAACCTCCTCAGCGGCGTCGGCCAGCGGTGGCTCACGATCCTCGGCGCGATCCTCGTCCTGTCTGTCATGTACGCCCCGCACGGTATCGTCGGCGCCGTCCGGGCGCTGCTGGCCCGCGCGGCGCCGCGCCCTCACGGCGGCTCTGCGCCGCTGACCGCGCCGCCCGCCGATCGGCCGGGCCAGGAAGGCGTGGCACGGTAGGGCGGACGTGCTGAGGAGATGCGGCGTGGTACGCTCGCGGCGTGTGACGCGCGGCTGGTAAGACACGTCAACAGGAGGTGGGCGAGATGGCAAGACGCGTCACACGGCGGACTCTGCTCAAGGGTGGTTTGGCCCTCGCCGGCGCGGCGGCGGCCGGAGCGCTCGAGCGCGTCCGCCCGGTCGTCTACGCGCAGGGGACCACCGCGATCCGCATCGGGTTCCTCGTTCCCCTTACAGGGACGGTGGCCCCGAGCGGCCGGGATATGCTGGACGGGCTGCAGATGTACCTGTCGGAGAAGAACGCGACGATGGCCGGCCGTCCCGTGCAGCTGATCGTCGAGGACACGGGCGGTGTCCCCACGAACACTCTGACCAAGACCCGGAAACTCGTCGAGAACGACCGCGTCCACGTCCTGGCTGGCCCGCTCCTCGCCTCCGAGGGCTACGCGATCCGCGACTACGTGACCGAGCGGAAGGTCCCGACGCTCTATCCGGTCGTCTCCGCCGACGACATCACCCAGCGGAAGCGCAGCCCCAACATCATCCGGACCGGATGGTCGAGCAGCCAGCCGTCCCATCCCTTCGGGGAGTGGGCCGCCACGACGCTCAACTACCGGAAGGTCGCCACGGTCGGGGACGACTACGCGTTCGCCTATGAGGTCGTCGGCGGCTTCCAGCGGACATTCGAGCTCCACGGCGGGCAGGTCGTCCAGAAGATCTGGGCCCCGCTCGGCACACCGGATTTCAGTCCCTACGTCACCCAGCTGCGGCGGGACGTCGACGCGGTGTTCACGGTCACCGTGGGCGCCGACTCGATCCGCTTCGTCAGAGCGTACCGGCAGTACGGGCTGAAGGACCGGGTTCCGCTGATCGGCGGGGGGACCCTGACCGACGAAAGCCTGCTCCGGGGGATGGCGCCCGAAGATGCGGTGGGGATCGTCACCCCGCTGATGTGGAGCGCGGGGCTGCTCACTCCCGAAGCCCGGAAGTTCGTCGCGGCGTTCGTGGCCCGCTACCAGAAGGATCCGTCGTACTACGCGGAGACCTGCTACACGTGCGGCCACTGGATCGACGTCGCCGCCGGCCGCATCGGGGGCAAGGTCGAGGACGTAGAGGCGTTCCTGGGCGCGCTCCGGGGCGTCCAGCTGCCGGATGCTCCGCGCGGTCCGGTCCGGCTCGACGCGTACCTGAACCCGATCCAGAACATCTACATCAGGACCGTCGAGAACCGGAACGGCCGTCTGGTCAACGCCGTGACCCACTCCTTCCACAACGTGTCGCAGTTCTGGACGTTTCCGCCGGCAGAGTTCCTCAAGCAGCCGGTGTACGACCGCGGGTATCCACCCTGCCGGTACTGCGGGTAGCCGCGCCAGGCCGGAGCACGCGGGGGAGGGCGCGGGCGTGACGGGGCAGGTGGTCCTGGAGCTCGAGGCGGTGAGCCGGCGGTTCGGCGGCCTCGAGGCGATCCGGGACCTCACGCTGGCAGTCCCCGAGGGCACGCGGCGGGCGATT
>JAPVSX010000137.1:0-9223 GCA_047519495.1 Armatimonadota bacterium | reverse complement strand
ACATCACTTCATTTTATCGCGCACGTAAAGGGGGGTCAAGCGGCGCGCGCCGCATCGCCGCATCCAAGCGCACCGGCCGAAAAGTTACCAATTTTCTACGCCCGAGGCGGCGGGTCGCCTTGACACCCCTGAGCGGCGCCTGCTACCGTGGGGCCGGAGAGGTGCTTGTCCATGCCGAGCAACGCCCCGGGCGCCGCCGCGGCGCCCCCCGACAGCCCAGAATCGAGCCCATCCCGAAGCCCCGCGCGCGCCCGCCAGCGATGGCTGTGGGCCGCGCTGGCCGCGGTGGTGGCCGTGGGGATCGCCGGCGTGGCCGCCTGGCAGCGGATCGGCGCTGCCCGCCCACCGGCGCTTGAAGGCGCGGTGCTCGCGCCGCCGGTCGTCGCGTACAACTTTCGCCTGCCCGATCAGGACGGGCGGATGGTTTCGCTCTCCGATTTCCGGGGCAAGGTGGTCGCGCTCACCTTCCTCTATACGCGCTGCCCGGACATCTGCCCGCTGATCGCCGAGCACCTGCGGGCCGCCCGCACACAGTTGGGAGATGCGGCCGGACGCGCGGCGTTCGTAGCGGTGAGCGTCGACCCGACCGGCGACACCCCGGCGGCGATCCGCGAGTTTCTCCAGCGGCACCGCGTCTCAGGCGAGCTGACATACCTCCGGGGGACGTTTGCGCAACTGCGGCCGGTTTGGGCTCACTATTTCGTCGGCAGCGACGCCGGGGAAGTCAACCCGGCAGCGGTCGCGGCGTCCGCCCCCACGCCCGCCGAGGTCGGCCACACCGCGATCGTCTACGTGATCGATCCCGAGGGAAAGGTCCGGGTGTTCCTGCCGGGCAACTTCGACCCCAAGGACCTCGTGGCCGACGTCCGCGCGCTGGCGGCTCGCCGGTAGCGACCGGGCTTTCTCAAGGACGCGCTGGTCTCGGGGACGCGCGGGGCCGGGGCTAGCGCCGGGCGAAGAACACGGCATGGGCGAGTCGAACCTCTATCGGGTTCGCGGCTGCCTTTGAAGTCCTCCCAGGATCACGATCGCACATTCACCGACTTATTGCGCAGCAGCCCCCACACTCTCCAGAACCATCAGGCGATCGGCGTACGCGTCGTACACCCCGCGGCAGGTGAACAGGACGATCTGCCGCGTGCGGGCGAGCTCCCGCAGCAGCCGCATCGCCGAGACCTGCCGCTGCTCGTCGTACGCGAGGAATGGGTCGTCGAGAAAGAGCGGCGGGCGCCGGTCCCCGGGAAGCAGATCCACAAGGGCCAGCCGCAGGGCCAGATAGCACTGATCCACCGCGCCGCTGCCGATCTCGCGAGCGGCCGCGTCCGCCCACTCCTTGGGAGGGCCTACCCAGACCTGGGGCGCGAGCGTGTGCGTGTCGACCCGGACGCGCTCGTACGCGCCATCCGAGAGCGCCCCGAGATACTCCCCCGCGATCTGCTCCAGGCGCTCCTTGCCCGGGACAATGGTGTGGCGGTGCGCCTCGAACAGCACGTCGCGGGTGAGCTTCAGGACCTCGACCTGCCGTTCCAGGCGCGCGTATCGCGCCTGCGTCTCCTCCAGCTCCTCATCGACGCGCGCCAGATCCTCGTACGGTGAGCGCCCCTTGAGCCGCCCCTCGAGGCCGTGGAACGCGGCCTGGGCGGCGTCCAGATCCTTCTTCCGCCGGTCGGCGTCGGTCTGGAGCCGCTGGAACGCGGCCGGGTCGAGCCGCCGGGGCGCCAGGCCCGGATCGTCGCGCCGGGCCTGCACCGCGCCCAGCTCGACCAGCACCCGCTGGTGCTCCTCCGCGATCGACGCGCGCGGCCGTCCGCCGAGTAGCGCGTCGAGGACGCGCCTCGCTTCGTCAACCTTCCGGCGGGCTTCGGCGTGCCGCTGCTGCTGGTCGGCGGCCTGTTGGACCGAGGGCGCGCCGAGCGCCTGGAGCCCCTCCTGCACCGCCGCCCCGGCGGCGGCGAGCTCCCGGCGGAGAGTCTCGACCTCGCGGGCGGCCTCCGCGCGCTCCCGGGCCCTGGCCTCATGGTCGCCCGCGGCGAGCGCCTGCCGGTGGGCGAGCGACGCCGCGGCCCCGGCCAGCCCCCCGATCGCCGCGGCCAGGACGGCGATAGCGACGAGCAGCAGCACCTCGCCCGGCGAGGCCGCCCGCCCGAGCGCCAGGACCGCGGCCCGCGCGAGCACCGCGAGGGCGGTCAGGCCCGCCAGCGCCCCCGTCCACACATAGCGCCGCCGCCGCGCAAGCCAGAGGCGCGGCGTCTCAGACGCGTGGGTGCTCTCAACCGGCTGCACCGCACCTCCGGACGGCGTCGATGCCTCGCGCCGGACGATCTCCTGCTCCAGCATCTCCGCCCGAACCGCGGTGTCGCGAAGCCGCTGCAACGCGTCCGGGTCGGCCGGCGAGACGGCGAGCGCCTCGTCACGGCCCACGGCGTCAAGGTCCCGCGAGGCGGCGTCGATCCGGTCGAGCAGCGACCGCAGCTCCGCGGCACGGCGGCTCAGGTCGGCGTACTGCTTCTCAAGCTCGAGGAGCTGCCGGTTGGCGTCGAGCAGGGCCATGTCGTCCTCGGCCTGCCGCCTGAGCTCGGCGAGGCGGCCGGCGAGCCGGTCACGCTCGGCCGCCGCCTCCTCGATCGCGGTGACCTCGCCCGCGAGCCGCTGCCGCTCCGCGGTCAAGAACCTGATGCGCTCGGCATCCCGCCGGAGCGGACCGGGGGTCTTGGACGGATGCCGGAGGCCGACCTCCGTGCGCTTGATGCGCTCCTCGAGGGCTTTGAGGACGCGCCCGGCGTCGCTCTCCCCGCCCGTCACGATCCTGGAGAGGCGCGTCCCGATCTCCTGCTGCTGCTCCTGGACGGCTGCGAGCTCCCACTGGCCGATGTGCGCGGTCGCGCGAAACAGGCTCAGGCTCGGGAGCCCCAGGAGCCTGCCGATCTCAGCTTCGACGGCTTTGGCCGTCTCCCACCGGCCGCCGTCGGATTCGAGCCGGACCTTTTGAGCCTGAAAGTCCTTGTGCAGCCGGTAGGCGTGGCCGTCCGCTTCGAACTCCATCGTGATCTCCCCGGCCTGGTCCTCCCCCCACGGCCGGTACGAGCGGGCCTCGGAAGGCTTGATGGGGAACAAGGCAGCCGAGAACGCGGCGTGGACCGTGGACTTCCCGGCGTCGTTCCGCCCGCGGATGACGTTGAGGCCGAGGCCGCACTCGAGGACCTGGTCGGTGAGCTTCCGGAAGCGACGAATGTGGACCCGGTGAATGATCATTCCAGGACCTCATCCTTGCCCTCAAGCAGCGCGACCCCGTAGGAGAGCGCGTCCTCGGCGATCGCGCGGGCCTCTCCCTCGCGTGATGCGATCTGTTCGTACATCTGCCGGACAAACCGCCCGATCACTGTGTTCTCCGGGTACTCCGACGGTTCGATCACCTCGGGCCGGAGGTGCGACTCGTCCCGGATCTCCAACCGGAAAAACTCCGGAGCGAGGTTCTCGCGGAGCCGCTCGACATTGACGCGGTCGGCGAGCCCCGCCAGCCCTGTCAGCGTGACGACGAGGGCCGTGTCGGGATCCGTATGCGCGCGGATCGTCCGCTCGACCGCCTCCGGTCCCCCCGCCGTCGCCAGGTCGAGCGCCAGGCGCACTGCGCGACGCCGGCCGACCCGCCGCCGGACGACCTCGACGTCGCCGGGCGCCCCAAGCGTCACCAGGCAGACGCTCCCCGAGTCGGCCTGATCCACGTCGATCATCTCGGGCGAGCCGCTGTACCACGCCGAGACGCCGGCGCTCGAGACGTCCCGGGCCGAGTGCCAGTCCCCGAGCGCCAGGTAATCCAGGCCGCTTGCGGCGATCTCCTCGGGCGTGACCAGCCCGAACCGCGCCGGCAGGTCGGGACGCTGCACGCTGCCGTGGGCGAGCCCCACCAGATAGCGCGTCCGGCGGGACACCGGGAGGCCCGCGAGCGGGCTCTCCGTCGACAGCCCGCCTGAAACCGACCGCCCGACGACCGTGAGGTCCCGCTCGAGGAAGGTGCGGGCCTCCAGGTCCGGCCCGAAGACGGTCAGGTGCGGGCACCGCGCGCCGAGGTCCCGCCAGAGGGACGCGCTGCCCTCGCCGAGGGGGTCGTGGTTGCCCGCGATGACGCACGCGGGGATCGCCGCCTCCCCGAGGCGCGCGACCTGCTCCGCCGCGAAGCCGAGCTGCACGCGCGCCGCCGGCACGGAGTCGAAGAGATCGCCGGCGATGAGGACGGCGTCCACCCGCTCCTCGACCGCGATGCCGATGACCCGGGCGAACGTCTCCCGGAGCTGGCGGTGCTGGTCGCGCCCCCGCTCTCCCAGCACCCGAAACGTCGCCCCGAGGTGGACGTCGGATGTGTGCAGCAGCCGGATGCTCATTCGGCGGTCGCGGTGAACGGGCAGATCTGGTTGAAGGCGCAGTACGGGCACGCCCGATACGGATCGGGCGTGGCAATGAACTGCTGCGCCCGGATGCCGGCCGCGGCCCGGAGGATCATCTCGCGCACCTCCGCGAGGTCGTCGTCGTCCTTGCGCGCGGCGCCGACCACGACCTCCCGGCCGAGGAAGTGGAGCTCGACGCGGTCGGGGAGGCGGCCGAACACCTCCTTGTAGGCGAGCGCGTAGATCGCGAGCTGCTCGCTGTCCCGGGCGCGGCGGTCGGCGTCCTCCGGGGTGCGGACGTCCGTGCTCTTGAAGTCGATGATGACTACCTCGCTGCCGCGGATGTCCACGCGGTCCCACCGCCCGCGCAGGAGCGTCGACCCGACGGGGAAGCGGAACTCCCGCTCCACGAACGTCGGGACCGTCCGGCTCGCCTCCTGGTACTCGAAGAAGCGGTGGAGCGCCTGGCGGCCGGCCTCCATGCGCTGGTCCTCGTGCTCGCGGCTGAGGAACCCCTCGTTGACCCAGGAGCGCTCGAAGTACGCGATCAGATCGGCCGCGGTGACCGGCTGGTGGCGCGCCTTCCGGCGGTTGTATTCCTGCACCGCCTCGTGCAGCGCCGCCCCGTACACGACCCGGTGGTCCCGCAGGACCGGCACGCGGAGGATGTGGATGTAGCGGTACTTGTACGGGCAGGTCATGTAGTCGTCCACCTGCCGGAACGAGAGCGGCCGCCCCTCATCGGCGGGCAGGGCCAGCAGGGCGGGGCCGTCGCCCGCGACCGGCGGCGCGTGGCGCTCGACCGCCTGCGCCGCTGAGGCGCGGACGGTCTCCGGATCCACCCGCGGGAGATCGAGCGCCTCCAGCACGAACCGGCTGACCTTCCGCGGCCGCGCGCCTCCGTAGTCCGTGGCGCTCGTGAGGTACAGCTCCTCGCGGGCGCGCGTCATCCCGACGTAGCAGAGCCGGCGCTCCTCCTGGAGGTGGAAGTCGCCTTCCGGCAGCAGGTCCTTCATCAGCGCGTCCGGCAGGGGCAGCGGCTCGCGCCGCGTCCGGGAGGGGAACTTGTCGGACACGAGGCTCACGAGGAAGACGACCGGGAACTCGAGGCCTTTCGCCTTGTGCAGCGTGAGGACGTGCACGGCGTCCACGTCCGTCTCGACTTCCGCCGTCGGCGGATCGTCTCCCGCCTCCAGCAGCAGGTCGAGGTGCGCGACGAACGCGGGCACGCGGTCCACCGGCACCACGTCCCCGAACCGGGCCACGAGGTCGAAGAACTTGGCGATGTTGGCCACCTTCTGCTCGTCCTCCGGCCGCCCCGAGGCGGCGAGCCGGCCGACATACCCCGTCCGGTTGACCAGGTACTCGTACAGGATCCGCCCCGTCGGAAACTGCGACGCCAGCCGGGTCATCTCGTCCAGGTCCTCGACGAGGCGCCGGATCGCCGTCCGGCCCGGGGCCGAGACGTCCACCTCCTCGATCTGCGCGAGGTGCCGGTAGACGTGACTGAGGGGCCGGTTCTTCCGGGTGGCGTAGCTCATGCATGCCGCGAGATCAGGCGCCGGGACCTCGTAGAGCGGCGAAGCGCTCAGGTAGTAGAGCGAAATGCCGTCGACCGGGTGGGCCAGGGCCCGCAGAAACGCGGTGAGGAGGCGGATCTCCTCGCGGTCGTACAGCCCGCGCGTCCCCGAGAACTGCGCGGGAATCCCGCGCATGTTAAGGGCCCGGAGAAACGGATCGGCGTCGCGGTTGGCCCGGACGAGGATCGCCACGTCCCGGTACCGCCAGCGGCCCGACGCGACGTGCTGGGCGATCCGGTCGGCGACCCCGTCGGCCTCGCTGTTGAGCGAGTCGAAGTGCAGGTGGCGCGGCAGCGGCCCCGGGCCGGCTGCGGCCACGAGGCGCTTGTCGATCCCCTGCCGCACCTCGAGGCGGTCGGGGTCGTTGTGCCGGATCAGGCGGTACGCCGCGTCCAGGAGGAACTGCATCGAGCGGTAGTTGTGCGTCAGGACCACGGTCCGGGCCTCCTGGTACGCCTGCGTGAAGTAGGTAATGTTGCTGTACGACGCCCCCCGCCACCGGTAGATCGCCTGGTCGTCGTCGGCGACGACCGTCAGGTTCCGCCGCGGGCCGCTGAGGAGCTTGACGAGCTCGAACTGCGCGTAGTTCGTATCCTGGAACTCGTCCACGAGCACGTACAGGAACTGCTCCTGATACCCCTGCCGCACCGTCGGGTGCTCCCGCAGCAGCCGCAGCACGAGCGCGATCAGATCGCCGAAGTCGACGCGTCCTTCCCGGGCGAGGAGCTCCTGATACACCCGGTAGGCGGCCGCCAGCTCCTGCTGCTGGCGCGCCTGCTCGGCGAGCGCGGCGTCGCCCGGGGCGGCCGCCTGGGCGGCGAGGCGCGCGGCGTAGGCCGCGTACTCCTCGGGCGTGACGTCCTCGTCCTTTGCCCGGCTGAACAGCGCGACCAGCGCGTCCACATGGCGGGCGGGATCGCCGAGGGGGCGGAAGTAGTCGAGGGGAAACTCGAACAGCCGCTCCCGGATGAAGATCGCCTGCTCGGCCCGGCTCAGCACGCGGAAGTCGGGCGAGAGGCCGGCGTGGAGGGCGTGCTCGCGGAGCACGCGATCCCCGAACGCGTGAAACGTGCTGATCCAGGCCTGCGTATACCCATACGGCACGAGCCGATCGACGCGCTCTTCCATCTCGGCCGCCGCGCGGTCGGTGAACGTGAGCGCGAGCACCTGCTCCGGCCGTGCGCGCCGCGCCGTAATCAGGTGGGCGATCCGGCGCGTGATCACGCGCGTCTTGCCCGTGCCCGCCCCGGCGACGATCAGCAGCGGGCCCTCCCCGTGTGTCACCGCCTCGCGCTGCTCGGAGGTGAGTTCCTCGAGGATCGCGTCTTGGGAGGCGGTCCGCGTCTGCGCGCCGGAGGACGCCTCCGTGTCAGCCGCAGACGCGCCCGGACGTATCGGCTCACGCCGCAGGCCCGCCTCGGGGTCTGGCTCGGGAATATCGAGCGTCTGGGGCCCGCTCGAGACCGCGGAGGCCGCCGGAGCGGGAGACGCGGGCGCGTTCGATGCGCGCTCGCCGGGAGCCTTGGGGAGCGCGTCGGCCGGGTCTCCTCCCACGAGGGCCAGCGGAAGCTGGTCGGGAGGAATCCGCGTGCGGCGCTCACTCATTTCGCTGGCCACTCATCCGGATGACTCATCGGAGAGCCCGGCAGGATCGCCCCGGCCCGCGGTGCGCAGCAGGCGCGCAATCGTACCGGATGCGAACCCACGGCGCTCCAGCAGGCCGGCGATGCGGCGAAGCCGCGTCTCCGGAGCGAGCCGGCTATAGACGTGGGAGCGCCGCGCGATGAGCGCCCGCGCGAACCGCTCCTCTACCGCCGAAACGTCCTCTTCGCCGAGGGCCTCCCAAATCGCCTGCTCGATCAGCGGGGCGGCCACGCCCTTCTCGCGCAGTTCCCCGCGCAGCCGCCGGACCCCGCATGGCCGGGACGCGAGCCGGGCCGAGATCCAGGCGCGCGCGAACGCGAGGTCGTTCAGGTATCCGGCGTCGGTGAGGTCGCGAACCACGGCCCGGACCTGCCCCTCCGGCACCCGCTGCTGGCGGAGCCGGAGCCGCAGCTCGGCGGTGCTCCGCGGGCGGACGGCGAGCAGCCGGACCGCCGCCTCTCGGGCGCGCAGGTAGGCGTCACGCGCCTCAAGGGAGGCCAGGAGGTCGTCTGCGATCGTCTCCCCGGGAGTAAGCCTGTAACGCGCCATCGCCTCGATGTCCACACGGAACGACCGGCCGTCGTCCAGGACGACCAGACGCAGTTCCCCACCGGCGCCGGCCGTCCGGGCATACGCGGCGCCTGCCCGGCCGGACGCGCGGATGCTCACGACAGACGGCATCGCGAAGGCGCCACGCTAGTCCGGGCGCGGGCGGTAGATGCCTCGCCCATTCATCGCGACTCGGACCCGGCCGGCTCGTCCCAAAAACGAAGCCGAGACGTTATCCGGGCCATCGGAGCACAACAACCTCTTCACGAAGCCGCTCTCTTGTCGCTGTGGCGAGGCGAGTGCGGAACCGGTCGATGCCGTCGACCTCGTACCCCAGGCCCCTGGCAATGTCAGCAAGTAGTTGCCCCGTGCGAATCATGACACGAAGGTAAGATGCCTGATCCCCTACGACATACGCCAACCACGCACCTGGGCGGAGGATCGCACGGAGGCCGGCAAGGTGCCGGGCCATGCCTCCGAAGTAGAGCGTGGTGACTCTATGATAGAGACGCTCAAAGCCAGACGTCTTACCCAGCTCGATGCGGCGGCGCTCGATCGTTCGCGCGATCCGCTGGATGCGTGGATGGTCCGTGATCCAGCGGTCGTCATCATCGCTCTTGTAGACATTTCGTGTGTTCGACCGGACCAATCCGGCCTTAAGCGCCCGAAGATCGGCTTTGTTACGGATGAACCCGAGGAGCACTGACTCCAGGCGTGTCGTGCGTGTGTAGTCTTTCTCATTAGGATATGGAGGCGACGTGATCACAGCGTCGACGGACCCAGGTCTAACCACTTGGGCGATCTGCCGAGCATCCGCACGGTACACTGTCGCCGGAGCCTGGGGGAGCTTTCGCACTCGCCGCAGATCATCGACCATCCGCTCCACTTCGGACAGCCATACGGAGATGACCGGCGCATCCGGCTTTGGCGGTGCAACGCCGACCTCCGGACCGAAATGGAGGTTACTACTGGAGGACACGACCGCTGTAGCCAGAGCAAGAAGCTCATGCCGGTGATAGCGATCATCGCGGTATTGTGTCAAGCAATCCAAAAGGACCAGCGTCTTGT
>JAPVSX010000136.1:0-14643 GCA_047519495.1 Armatimonadota bacterium | reverse complement strand
GCGGCCGGCGGGCCGTGGCGCTGGACGGCGTCGAGCAGGCGGTCGTGGAGACGCTCGAGGAGCTGCACCGCGAAATGTTCCGGCGGGCCAAAGCCTATCTCGACAGCCACATCGTGTCCGCCGCGACGCCGCAGGAACTGGTCGAGGCGGTCGGCGCGCGCCGCGGGTTCGTCCGGGTCCTGTGGTGCGGCGGGGAGGCGTGCGAGCAGATCCTCCGCCGGGACAGCGGCGCGTCTCCCCGGGTCATCACCAGCGAGCCGGCAGACGGGCCATGCGTCGTCTGCGGGGCGGCCGCGCACGACGTCGCCTACTTTGCGCGCGCATACTGAACGCTCGATGGACTCCGAGGAGCGTCGCGCCCCGCGCCGCCGGCTGCTCGCGCTGGCGGTCGCCGGATGCCTGGCGATCCTGGCCGCGGCGGCGCTCTGGGTGCGGCTCGCTTCTGTGCCCGGAGGACGCGCGGTTCCCGCTTTCCCTCCGCTGCCCGAGGCGGCAACCCTCGTGGGCCATCCCGCGCCCGACTTCGCGCTGCCGATTCTGTCGGATGCCGCCGGCGCCACGCCGGCAGGCGGACGCCTGTCACTGCACGGCCTGCGGGGCCGGCCGGTGGTCCTCAACTTCTGGGCGTCCTGGTGCGCGCCGTGCCGGGCCGAGACGCCGCTGCTCGTCCGCCTGCACAAGCTGTACGGCCCGCGGGGCGTCGCGTTTGTAGGGGTGGACACGGAGGACGAGGCCGCCGACGCCCGCCGCTTCGTCGGACAGTACCACGTCGACTACACGATCGTCGTGTCCTCCGACGAAAAGCTGATGAGCGCGTACGCCATTCCCGGCCTGCCCACGACGATCTTTGTCGGTCCCGACGGGATGATCCGAGACCGGGAGATCGGCGGATTCATCGGTCCGGAGGGAGAGAAGGCGCTCGTTGCCCGCCTGGACCGCCTGCTCCGCGCGCCGCACTGACGCCTCCGCCGGTCCGGCCCCGGGGGAGAGGCGCGCCCGCGAAGGGAAAAACCGCGCTGCCGTATAACTCCTGACAAGACGTTCTGCGCCGCCTCCCGCGGTGTGCGCCAATCCTCTGCGCTGATTCGGGGGTGAGAGATGTCTTCCCGTTCGCTCCTCGCCGGGGCGGTATTGATCGTATGCCTCGGAGTCTCCGGCTGCACGGGAAGGCAGATTCTCTCGATGCGCGAGCACCCCGCAAAGCCCTCCGGCGCCGCGGCGCCCATTGCAGGGGCGCCCGTCCCTGCACCCGCGTTCACGGGCCCCGCGGTGGCCGCCACGACCGACTACCCGAAGAACCCCAACGCCCCACGGCCCGAGCCGCCCGCCGACTTCGCGTCGATGAAGAACCCATTGCCGCCGACGCCGGACAACATCGCCAAGGGCAAGGACCTCTTCGTGGGAAGCTGCGCGCCGTGCCACGGAATGAGCGGCGCCGGCGACGGCCCGGCGGCGGCGGCACTCAATCCCAAGCCCGCCGACTTCGAGACCCCGATCCACACGAAGCTTCCCGACGGTTACTGGTTCTGGCGCCTGAGCAAGGGCGGCAGCGTGCCTCCGTTCAACGCCGTCGGGTCCGCGATGCCGCCGTGGGAGGGGTCGTTCACCCCCGAGCAGCGCTGGCTCGTGATCCTCTACGAGCACTCCTTCTCCCAGACGAAGTGACGGGGCCCGCCGGCGACCGCCCCTACCACGCCGAGGCAAGGACACCGCCAGGCCGGCGTGAGACCGGGGCGCAGGTGTCCGGCGTGGACCGCGTCAGGGCGGCGCTGGCCGGCCTGGGCCTCGCGGCCGAGATCCGGGAGTTCCCGGCGAGCACCCGGACCGCTCACGACGCCGCGCGGGCGGTCGGCACCTCGGTTGCGCAGATCGTGAAGTCGCTCGTGTTTGCCGCCGACGAGCGGGCGATCCTGGTCCTGGCGTCCGGGATCAACCGGGTCGACGTCCAGAAGGTCGCCCGCCTGGCCGGGGCGGGGTGCGTCGAGAAGGCGACCGCGAAGATGACGCGTGAGGCCACCGGGTTCAGCATCGGCGGGGTTCCCCCGGTCGGCCACCTCAGGCCCCTGCGGGTCTACGTCGACGAGACGCTGCTGCGGTACCCCATGGTCTATGCGGCCGCGGGCACCCCGCATGCGGTGTTCGCGATCACCCCCGCCGACCTGGCCCGCGTGACGGACGCCGTGGTCGGCGACGTCGCCGAGGACGCCGGTACGGCGGGACCGTCCGGACGCGTCTAGCCGCCGGGCAACCTGGCCGCGCACGCCCGCTTCGCTTGACGGGGTACTACCCGGAGCTCAGTCATCTCTTTTGGCGACCCAAGACGCGGGAGGGCCGGGAACACAACACAGAAGATAACGAGAGGACCGTCAGCACCACCCTTCCGCCTCGCTTGACCCCCTGGAAAGCCGCATGCTATCATTTGAGCCGCGCGACAACCGCATAGCGAGACCAAGGGCCTTCGGGGCAGGGTGAGCCGGCGCCACAGCGCCGGTAATTCCCGATCGGCGGTACAGCCCGCGAGCCCGCCCGCAGCGATGCGGACGGGCAGGATCTGGTGAGAGTCCAGAGCCGACGGTACAGTCCGGATGGAGAAGGCACGGTTCGCTCTTGCTTTGGGCTGCCCCGGAGGTCTGTGCCTCTCGGGGTGTTTTTATTGGCCATGGAACGGGCCGAGGATGAGACGTTCATGCGCGAGGCGCTCGCGCTCGCACGCCGCGGGGTCGGGGCGACTAGCCCCAACCCGATGGTGGGCGCCGTCGTGGTGACGGGCGACCGAGTCGTGGGGCGCGGCTACCACCCGCGCGCCGGCGATCCGCACGCCGAAGTGTTCGCGCTCGCGGAGGCCGCGGAGCGCGCCCGCGGCGCCACCTTGTACGTGACCCTGGAGCCGTGCGTGCACTGGGGCCGGACGCCGCCGTGCACGGAGGCGATCATCCGGGCGAAGGTCCGCCGCGTCGTGGCCGCGATGACCGACCCTGATCCCAGGATGAGCGGACGGGGCCTGCGCCGGCTGGCCGAGGCCGGGATCGAGACGCGCGTGGGCGTCGGCGAGTGCGAGGCGCGGGAGCTGAACGAGGCGTACGTCAAGCACCGCACGGTCGGGCTGCCGTTCGTGACGGCCAAGTGGGCGATGACGCTCGACGGGCGGATCGCGACGTGGTCGGGCGACTCCCGCTGGATCTCGGGGGAGGCGTCCCGCGCCCTCGTCCACGAGCTCCGCGCGGCGTCCGACGCGATTCTCGTCGGCGTCGGCACGGTGCTGCGGGATGACCCCGCGCTCACGGCGCGCGCGGCCGGCTCGACGCGCACCCCCCGGCGGATCGTCCTCGACAGCACGCTGCGGATCCCGCTCGACGCCCGCGTGCTGGCGCAGGACGGCACGCGGGTACTGGTCGCGACCACGACGCGCGCACGCGCGGAAGCACGCCGGGCGCTCGAGGCGCGGGGCGCCGAAGTGTTGGTCTTCGACGGGCCGGACGGCCGGGTGGATCCGGGGGGACTCCTGCGCGACCTCGGGCGCCGGGGGGTGCTGAGCCTCCTCGTCGAGGGGGGAAGTGCCGTGCACGGCGCGTTCATGGACGCCGGCCTCGTCGATAAAGTGCTGGTCTTCGTCGGACCGCAGATCGTCGGCGGGCCCGCGCCGGGACCTGTCGGCGGGACCGGGGTCGAGGCGATCGCCCGCGCCCGGCGCCTGGTGCGCGCGGCTGTCCGGCAGGTCGATCAGGACGTAGTGATCGAGGGATACGTGGCACGGTCGGAGGAGGCCGCGGCGGGTGTTCACGGCGCGGGAGCAGGAGGCGAGCGGTGTTCACCGGCATCGTAGAAGCGACGGGCACCGTCCGGACGCTCGTCTCCGGCAAAATGTCCGCCCGGCTGACGGTGGAGGCCGATGACTTCCTCGCCGGCGTCCGGGTCGGGGACAGCCTCGCGGTCAACGGGGTGTGCCTGACCGTGACGCGGCTGGCCGGGAACGCGTTCGAGGCCGACCTTTCCATCGAGACGCTCGAACGCACGACGCTCGGGCGTCTGCGCCCGGGCGTGGCGGTCAATCTCGAGAAGCCGCTCGCGCTCGGCGACCGCCTGGGTGGCCACCTGGTGCAGGGGCACGTAGATGGCGTCGGCCGTATCGAGGGGCGGCGGCGGGACGGCGACGCGCGGTGGCTCGAGATCGCCGCGCCGCCGGCGCTGATGCGCTACGTTGTGGAGAAAGGGTCTATCGCTGTGGACGGCGTCAGCCTGACGGTGGCCGCCGTGTCCGCGGACCGGTTCACCGCGTGCCTCGTCCCCCACACCTGTGCGGTGACGACGCTGGGCGCGCTCGGGCCGGGCGCGCCGGTCAACCTCGAGGTGGACGTGCTGGCCAAGTACGTCGAGCGGCTGGTCGCTTACCGCGCCCCATCGCTTCAGGCCGACGTTCCGGCGTCAGGTTCGACAGGACCGGCGGGCACCGCGGACGCTCCGGGCCGGGCGCCGGGGCCGGCGGCAGGGGCCGGGCGCCCGTTTCCGGAGGAAGGTGACCGCAGATGAGCAAGCATCAGGGGACGGCCGCGGTGTTCGCGCCCGTCGAGGAGGCGGTGGCCGCGATCCGCAGGGGCAGCTTCGTCATCGTCGTGGACGACGAGGACCGCGAAAACGAGGGCGACCTGGTGCTGGCCGCCGGGTGCGTGACTCCCGAGGCGATCAACTTCATGCTCAAGCACGCGCGCGGCCTCATCACGGCCCCCCTCACGGCGGAGCGCCTCGAGGCGCTGGACCTGCCGCAGATGGTCTCTCACAACACGTCCCACCAGGGCACCGCGTTCACGGTGTCCGTCGGCGCCCGCCACAAGATCACGACCGGAATCTCGGCCCACGACCGGGCGGCGACGATCCGGGCGCTGGTGGATCCCGCGACGCGGCCCGACGATCTGTGCCGGCCGGGCCACGTCTTCCCGCTCCGGGCCACGCCCGGCGGCGTGCTGCGCCGGGCGGGGCACACCGAGGCCGCCGTGGACCTCGCCACCCTGGCGGGGCTTGCGCCCGCCGGCGTGCTCTGCGAGATCATGAGCGACGACGGGACGATGGCGCGGCTGCCGGAACTCCGGGCGTTCGCCGGCCGCCACGGGCTGCCGATCATCTCGGTTCGAGACCTCATCCGTTACCGGCTGGAACGGGACCGATTCGTCCGGCGGGAGGGGATGACCCGGCTCCCGACCCGGTTCGGGGAATTCCGGGCCGTCGTCTACGAGAACACGCTGGACGGCGCGAGCCACCTCGCGCTCGTGTGCGGCGATCTCGCCGGCGAGACGCCGGTCCTGGTCCGGATGCACTCGGAGTGCCTGACGGGGGAGGTCTTCGGGTCCCTTCGCTGCGACTGTGGAGAGCAGTTGCGGGCGGCGCTCGAGGCGATCAGCCGCGAAGGCCGCGGGGTGCTCGTCTATATCCGCCAGGAAGGGCGGGGGATCGGCCTGACCAACAAGATCCGGGCGTACGCGCTCCAGGACACCGGGAAGGACACGGTGGAAGCCAACGAGCTGCTGGGGTTCGCCCCCGATCCCCGCGACTACGGCGTCGGCGCCCAGATCCTCACCGACCTCGGGCTGCGCCGGATCCACCTGCTCACCAACAACCCCGCGAAGCGGGTCGGTCTCGAGGGGTACGGCATCGAGGTCGTGGAGCGCGTGCCGATCGAGGTGCCGCCCAACCCGGAGAACTACCGCTACCTGGTTACGAAGCGCCACAAGCTCGGCCACCTGCTGAACCTCGAATAGCCGGGGAGTGGGGTCGTACATATGGACGAGCCCGCCTGCGGACGGCACGAGGGTGCCGGCCTGCGCGTAGCCATCGCGGTCAGCCGGTTCAACGAGTCCGTTACCCGCCGCCTGCTCGCGGGGGCGCGAGAGGCGCTGCGGCGGTGCGGGGTCGCCGACGAGGCGGTCGAGGTGGCGTGGGCGCCGGGGGCGTACGACCTGCCGGTGATCGCGCAGGCGCTCGCCCGCACGGGCCGCTATGACGCGATCGTCTGCCTGGGCTGCGTGATCCGCGGCGAGACCACCCACGACCGGTTCGTCGCGATGGGCGCAGCCGTCGGGCTGGGCCGCGTCGCGCTCGACGCCGGGCTGCCCGTGACATTCGGCGTGCTCACGACCGAGACGCTGGCGCAGGCGGACGCGCGCAGCGGCGGCGCGCACGGCAACAAAGGCGAGGATGCCGCGCTGGCCGCGGTGGAGATGGCCAACGCCCTCCGGCGGATCAACACAGGGGGTCCCCCCGGCGCGGAGCGGGGGTTGGCGTGACGGCGGGCGGCGCGGCGGTGGAGGGTGCGGCGGGCACGCTGTTCGAGGGCGGGGCGATCCGGACCGGCGACCCCGAACGGCCGCATGCGACCGCGCTCGCCGTCCGAGGTGAGCGGATCGTGGCCGTCGGCGAGACGGCCGACCTCCGCGACGCGTTCCCCCATTACGCGCGGGTTGGCCTCGACGGCCACACCGTCCTGCCGGCGTTCACCGACAGCCACATCCACTTCGCCGGGTTCGGCCTCTCGCTCCGCCGCCTGGATCTGCGCGCCTGCCGGTCGCTCCGCGACGCCGTGGCGGCGGTCGCCGCGGCCGCGCGGGCGGCGCCCCCGGACGAGTGGATCCTCGGCGGCGGCTGGGACAAGAACCTGTGGCCGGAGGACCGGTTCCCCGGGCGGCACGACCTCGACCCGGTATCCAACGCGCATCCTGTCCTCCTCCGGAGCAAGGACGGCCACGCGGCCTGGGTCAACTCCTCAGCGCTCGAACGGGCGGGCATCACCCGGGCGACGCGGGATCCCGAGGGCGGGACGATCGTGCGAGATCCGGCCACCGGAGAGCCCAGCGGCCTGCTCGCGGAGCGCGCCGTCCATCCGGTCGCGGCCCTGGCAGGCCGCCCCTCGCCCGAGGCGCTCGAGCAGGCGATCCTGGACGCAACGGCCGCCGCCCACCGCGCGGGGATCGCCGCGGTCCACGTGATGGAAGGGGGCGACGTGCTCTCGGCGTTCCAGCGGCTGCGCGCGCGGGGCGCCCTCGGCGTCCGCGTGTGCATGATGATCCCCGAGGAGTCGCTGGATGCGGCGATCGCGCTGGGCGTGCGCACGGGGTTCGGCGACGCCACGCTGCGGGTGGGCGGCGTCAAGATCTTCGCCGACGGCGCGCTTGGCTCGCAGACGGCGAGCATGCTCGAGCCCTACGAGGGCCAGCCGGACAACCGCGGCGTCGTGGTGCGCACCCGCCAGCAGCTCCAGGCGCTCGTACACCGGGCGGCCGCAAACGGCATCGCGGCCGCCGTGCACGCGATCGGCGACCGGGCCAACCGGTGGGCGCTGGACGCGCTCGAGGCCGCCCGCCCGGAGACCCGGCGGTGGGGGTTGCGCCACCGGATCGAGCACGTCCAGCTCCTGCATCCCAATGACATGCCGCGCCTCGCCGGGCTCGGCGTCGTCGCGTCGATGCAGCCGATCCACTGCACGCAGGACCGGGACATCGCCGACCGGTACTGGGGCGCCCGCGGCCGGTACGCGTACGCGTTTCGGTCGCTCGTCCGGTGCGGCACCCGGCTCGCGTTCGGCTCCGACGCGCCGGTGGAGACGCTGGACGTGCTGGCGGGGATCTACGCCGCGGTGGCCCGCCGGCGGCAGGGCGAGCCCGAGCGCGGCGCGTGGTATCCGGAGGAGGCGCTCACGGCGGAGGAGGCGCTCCGCGCCTACACGGAGGGAGCGGCGTACGCATCGGGCGAGGAGCATCTCAAGGGCCGGCTGGCGCCGGGCTGTCTCGCCGACTTCGTCGCACTGTCCGGTGATCCCGCGGCGGCGCCGCTCGAACGGCTGCCGGAGATCCGGGTTCTGCTCGCCGCCGTGGGCGGCGTGGTGCGCTACTCCACCTCGTCCGGTTCCGGCTGATCGGTCTCCTCGTCGTCTTCCGGCAGGTCGGCGGGCCCGGGGGACGGCACGTCGTCGAGCTCGTCCTCACGCTCGACGCGCGTCTCTTCCTGGTAGCCGCACTCGGGGCACTCGTAGACCAGGATCTCTCCGACGTCGTCCGCCGTGATCAGTTCCATCTCCTCCTGGCACTCTGGACAGGCCTTCGTGAGCGGGATCGCCATGGCGAGGGTCCCTTCGGTATGCCGGAGAAACATCCTCCTGCGCGCCGGCGCCCGTCCGCAGCGTCTGGGACGGTCTCGGGAGGCGGTGCGGGCCCGGGCGCCGCGCGCCCGGGCCCGCCTGACGGCGACTGGGGTCCCGGCGGTCAGCGGCCCAGGATCTGGAAGTGCTCCGCGCGCTTCGTCACGACGTCCCAGTCGAGGTTCTTGAAGAAGGCGTCGATGTACGAGGCCTTCCCCGTGCCGTAGTCCATGAAGTACGCGTGCTCGAAGCAGTCGAGCGCGACGAGCGGGGTGCAGTTCCAGATCGGGTACGTGTTCTGCTCGTCGCCGATGAAGTTGAACAGGGCTCCGGAGTCCCAGTCGTA
Organism: Armatimonadota bacterium; assembly: GCA_047519495.1. Taxonomy (GTDB): domain Bacteria; phylum Sysuimicrobiota; class Sysuimicrobiia; order Sysuimicrobiales; family Segetimicrobiaceae; genus JAPVSX01. The sequence continues at coordinate 6,175 of JAPVSX010000136.1, read as the reverse complement.
CGCGAGCCACGCCCAGCCGCGCGCCGCGATCCCCGTCGCCTTCAGGTCCGCCTGCCAGTTCTCAACCGACCCGAACGTCTTCTCGATCATCGCGAGCAGCCTGCCCGAGGGCTTCCCGCCCCTGCCGCCCAGGTGCTCGAAGTAGATCTCGTGGTTCTTCACGCCGCCGAGGGCCCTCGAGAGCTCGATCTTGAGCTCACGCAGCTCGGAGTAAGTGGCGTTGGCCTTGGACAGGTCGACCTGGCCGCTGGCCAGCCTGTCCAGAATCTCGTTGGACTTGCCCACGTAGCCCTGATACAGCTTGTAGTGCTCCTCCATCGTCTTCTTGCTGATCCCGCTGAGCTCCACATCGAACGCGCGAAACTTCTTGGCCTCGTACTTTGCCATGATCCGTCCCTCCTCTCGGAATGCTGGAACGCCCTCATCGCGAAGGCAGAGACCGCCTGAGGCTTCACCGGCGAGGATTTCACAAGCGACGACTTCATTATACGTCCCGCCGGGAGACCGGAGCAAGCCGAACGCTTGTGGGCCTGTCCGGCCGCTATCGCTGCCGGGGCGCGTCCGCGCCGCGACCCGCGCCGTCCTCGATGGGGCGGTAGTCTTCCTTGCGATAGGTCCCCCGCCGCCCGCACGCGGGGCACACGTGGTAGTTCGCGGCGAACGTCGCCCGGTCGAAGTTCCGGCGGTCCATCCGAATCCCGGTGTCGAACTCCTGCCCGCACGCGGGGCAGCGCACCATGAGGATGAGACGCGCCACGGCCCCTATCGGCTGCGGGACTGGCCGTCCCGGCGGGCCAGCACGTCAGCGCGGCGCCACAGGCGGTGCCGGCCTTCGCCGAACAGGGGCGCCGGAAGGTCGTCGCGGTGAGCGGGGTCGAGCAGAGTGGACGGCGGCACGCCGAGGAGCTCCGCCGCTTCGACGACGGTCACGACGTCTTCGCCTGCCTGCACGAAGCGGATCAGCGCGGCGACAAACGAATTCTCGGCCACGGGACGAGACAGAAAGAACTCGGCGGCCGTCCGGCCGTGGGGATTTGCCTGCTTGATCAGGTTGCTGAACCGCCGCAGCTCGTCGGGATAGCCTCGCAGATGCGCGAGGACGGCGAGGTCGAGGTCCCCGGATGCGGTGTCGACTGGAGGCTCCTCCTGCCTGTGCCTACGGGGTAGGCCAAACCGCGCGCGGACCAAAACGCACGTGAGCCAACACGAGCCCGGTCAGACACGCCGCGGCCGCTGGCGGGTCAGATGTGAGTGGCTGGTGCCGAAGGGGAGACTCGAACTCCCACGGGCTCTCGCCCACTACGCCCTGAACGTAGCGCGTCTGCCAATTCCGCCACTTCGGCGCGGACCGTCTGTCCACTGTTAAGCATACTGGAGGCTTCGCCGGAGTGTCAAGGCGAGGCCGCGAGCTGCGCGATCGTCCCGGGGAGCGACGCGAGGTCGCGCAGCACCCGGGTGGGGGCGGCGCCTGTGACGTGCTCGCCGCGCCGGTTGATAAATATGGTGCGGTAGCCGAGGGCGGCCGCGGGCGCCATGTCGTGGTAGAGGCTCGCCCCGACGTGCACGGTGCGGGCGGGCGCGGCCCCGCTCCGCGCCTGGAACTCTTTCCAGTGTCCAGGGGCGGGCTTGTAGCTCCGGCAGTCCTCCGCGGCGACCACCAGATCCGGCTCGACTCCCAGGTGCGCGATCGAGGCGGCGATGAGGTCGCGGTCCACGTTGGACAGGATCGCCAGGCGGTACCCCGCGCTCCGGAGCGCCCTGAGCGCCCCCGGCACCTCTGGGAACGGACGCCACGCAGGAAGAGCATCGGGCAAGACCCGGGCCCGGCCGGCCGGCAGCGGATGCCCGAGCGCCGCCATGAGGCGGCCGCTCGCCTCGGCCAGGATCTCGCGGTACGGACGGTAGGCCTCTCGCTCGACCTCGGCTTCGATCGCGATGTACCGCGCCGCGAGCGCCCGCCGGTCCACCGGCGGGGCCAGGAAGGGTGCGAGGGCGTCGGCGATGCCGCGCTCCCAGTCGATCAGGGTACCGTAGCAGTCACACGTGAGCCACTCCACCGGGGTCATCACGCAATCCCCAGCAGCCGCGCGGCGTTGCCGGCGAAGATCGCCCGGACGTCTGCCTCGCCCAAGCCCAGCTCCCAGCATGCCCGGAGCTGTTCCTCCAGGTACCGCACCGCGAAGCCGCGTGGGAACCAGCTCGAATCGGTCCCGAAAATGATGCGTCCCGGGCCGACCGTGTCGAGGAACTTCCGGAAGAGCCCGCGGACGGTCAGGTCGTAGGGCATCCAGCGCACCCACTCGTTCGAGCCTGAGGTATCGACGTGCACGTTGCCGCACACCCACGCCAGGTGCAGCAGCTCCCGCGGGTAGCCGCAGCCGAAGTGCGGGATCACGAACGGGATCCCGGGGAACGCCCGGGCGACATCTTGAAGCACGAGCGGGTTGATGTTGGGGCCCGCGACGATCCCCTGGTAGCGCAGCGGGCCGAAGTGGATGAGGATGGGGGCGCGGAGCCGCTCGGCGGTCTCCCACACGGGGAAGAGGCGCTCGTCGTCGATCCGCCCGGAGAGCAGCGGCGCGATCAGCTTGTAGCCCCGGAGGCCCAGCGCCCGCACGGCCCGCTCCAGCTCGGCGGCCGCGCCGGGCTGAAACGGATCGTGGTGGGCGAAGCCCACGAACTTGTCGGGGTAGCGGGCCACGATCCGGGCCAGGCGGTCGTTGTCGCCCCCCGTCACAAAGACGACGCGGACGAGATGGTGGCGGTCGACCTCGCTGGCCCAGCGGCGGGCCATCTCCTCATCGGGGCCCGCCGGTTCGGGATCGGAGAAGCCCCAGGCGCGGCGCCACGCCCGCTGGTCCTCGCGCAGCCACCCCATGACCTGCGCCCACTTGGCCTCGCCCCACCGGGCGACGTACTGCGCGCGGGCCTGATCGTGCCCGTCCCGCACCGGAAAGTGGACGTGAAAATCGAGGATGGGTACCATCGCGCCTCCTAACTTCGGAGCCCGGTCAGGACGATCCCCTCGATGATCTGGCGCTGGAGCACCACGAACACCGCCAGGACGGGCAGGACCGCCAGCGCCGAGGCGGCCATGATGAGATGCCAGGACGACCCGGCCTCCCCGCTGAACAGCGCGATGCCGACCGGGAGGGTGCGCATGCCCGGCGTCTGAATGACGATCAGCGGCCAGAGGAACGCGTTCCAGTTCCCGAGGAACGTGAAGATGCAGAGCGCGGCGAGCGCCGGGCGGACGAGCGGCAGGGCGATCCGGGTGAACAGGCCGAACTCCGAAACGCCATCGATGCGGCCCGCATCGAGCAGCTCGTCCGGGACCCCGGTCATGAACTGGCGCATCAGGAACACGCCGAACGCGCTCATCAGCCCGGGGAACATGATCCCCCAGTACGTGTCGATCCAGCCGAACCGGGCGCTCATCGTATACCAGGGAATCACCAGCATCTCGGTCGGGATCATGAGCGTGCTCAGGATCACGCCGAAGATCACCTCCCGGCCGGGGAAGCGCAGCTTGGCGAGCGTGTAGCCGACCAGGGAGTCGAAGAACGCGACGCTCGCGGTCGTCATGAGCGCGATCCCGAGGCTGTTCCCGAACCAGCGTGGGAACTGGGTGGCGAGCAGCACGTCGCGGAAGTTGGCCAGGGTCGGCCGGTGGGGCCAGAAATGGAGCTCGAAGATCTCCCGCGGACCCTTGAGCGAGGTCGCCATCATCCACACGAATGGGAATACGACCGCGGCGCCGCCGGCGGCCAGCACGAGGTAGACCCACGCGGTCCACCACGCGCGGCGCCGCACGCCGGCGCGCCGCGCCGGGTCGAGGCGGCGCGGCATGCTCGCTGGCGGGGCCGCCGGCGTAGGAGCCGTCCGGGTGGCCATCAGTACTCAACCTGCCGGGAGAAGAACCGGAGCTGCACCAGCGTGATGACGAGGATCACGCCGAACAGCACCACGGTCGCCGCCGCGGCCTGGCCCATGCGAAAACGCTGGAAACCCTGCTGGTAGACATACAGCACCACCGTCCCGGTGTTACCCAGCGGACCGCCCGGATCGTTGAACGTCATGTTCAGCACCTGCGTGAAGAGTTGCAGATAGACGATCGTCCCGTACACGACCGAGAAGACGAGGGTCGGGTTCAGCAGCGGCACCGTGATGTGACGGAACAGCCGCCAGCCGCTCGCCCCGTCCACCTCCGCCGCCTCGTAGTAGACGCGCGGGATCGCTTCCAGCCCCGCCAGGAAGATCACGACCTGGAACCCCAGGAACTCCCAGACCACCATCGCCGTGATCGCATAGAGCGCCTCGCCCGGGCTCCGGAGAAACGCCTGCGCGGGGAGGCCGACCGCGTCGAAGATCCGGGTGAGCGGGCCGAACTGCGGGGAGTACATCCACTGCCATACCCAGCTCGCGGCGACGATCGGCGTCACAAACGGAATAAAGTACAGGGCGCGGAACAGGCCGCGGAATCGGTTGATGCGCTGCAGCAGCAGGGCGAGGGCGAGCCCGCCCGCGAGCTGCGCCGGGATTCCGGCGGCCGCGTACTGGAGCGTATTGCCCGCGGCCTTCCAGAACAGCGGATCGGTCCAGACCTCCCGGAAGTTGGCCAGGCCCACGAACGGCTTGTCGGGGGAGATGATGTTCCACCGGTGCAGGCTGATGACGAGCGCCGACGCCGCGGGCGCAAGGCGGAGCGCCAGGTAGAACGCCATCGGCACCGCCAAAAACGCGTAGGCCCACAGCGCCCGCCGGGTCCCAAGGCTGGGCCCCGGCGGGCGCGCCCGCGGCGTCATCGCCGGGCAAGGACCCCGCCGCTCAGTGCTTCGCCTGCTTCGACCAGAAGTCGTCCAGGATCTTCTGCTCCTTGGCCGCCGCCGCGTCGAGCGCCGCTTTCGGATCCATGTGGTTGAGGACCACCTCGTTGACCGCGTCCACGAGCACGGTGCGCTGCGCGGACTCGTCCATGAAGAACGTCGCGTGCGCGTAGGGCAGGCTCGCGATGAATGGGCCGTAGACCGGATCCTGGGCCAGCTTCGGATCCCCGGCCAGGGCCTTGGCGGCGGGGATCTCGCCGACCTGCTGCAGCCAGAGCCGCTGCGTATCGGGCGAGATCAGGAACTTGAGGAATGCGGCCGCCGCGTCCCTCCGGGGCCCTGTGGCTCTTGTCGTGAGCCCGTTCACCCAGAACGACCCGAAGTTACTCGGGGTCCCGCCCGCGGTCCGACGGGGGAGAAGCGCGACTCCCCAGTCGAACTTGGCGCCCCCGCGGACCGCGCCGATCGCAAACGAGCCGTCCACGATCATGCCCGCCTTGCCGGCCAGGAAGGCGTCCCGGTAGCCGTTGCCGCCGGGGAAGAAGTCAATCACGGCGACCTGGTCCCTGACGACGAGGTCCGTGTACCACCTGAGCGCCTCAGCGCCGCGCGGCGTGTTATAGGTCACCTTGCGCCCGTCACTGCTGTAGGGCGACGCCCCCCACTGGCGGAACAGCACCTCGCGGATGAGCTGGTGGTCCTGTCCGTTCGGCGCGATGCCGAATCCCTCGAGCGTGACGCGGCCGCGCGCGTCGCGCTCTGTCAGGCGCTGCGCGTCGCTTGTGAACTCATCCCAGGTAAGGGGCGGACGGCCGAGCCCCGCCTTCCGGAACAGGTCCTTGTTATAGAACAGCGCAAGCGTCCGCACGGCGGTCGGCAGCGCCCAGTACTTGCCTTCGAACTTCGCCGCCTTCACCATCGGCACGTACTCGCGCTCGGTCTCCGTCGCCGGGAAGGCGTCGGCGGGCAGGGGCTGCAGGTACCCGCTCCCGACGTAGAGCGGCAGCCAGCCGTAGAACAGGTTCACCACATCAGGCCCCTGGCCCGCCGGCACGGCGCTCGCGACCTTCTGATTATACGAGTCGTACGGGAACGTCTCCTGGACCACGTGGATGGTGGGATTGCGCGCCTCGAACTGCTTGATCAGCGCGTCGATCGTTTTGACCTTGCTCTCGAAGTAGTACTGCCAGTACGTGATCGTGACCCGCTGCTGTCCCTGGGCGGCCGGGACGCCCCCGAGCGCCACCACCACCGCAAGGGTGAGCCATCCCGTCCGAATAATCCTCCGCATCTGTCTCCCTCCCGTGGCGGCGTCGCCCGCCGCCCGACTGTCCCTACCGAGTCACTGC
>JAPVSX010000135.1:0-14978 GCA_047519495.1 Armatimonadota bacterium | reverse complement strand
GCATACGCTCGCGGTAGATGACGGCGGGAAGGAGGCGGCGGGAGCCGCCGGGCGTAGTCTACCGTGCGGGGGTTCCCGCGGGCCGGGCGCTGACCGCAACGCGCGTGCCGTACCGATGGCCGCGGAAGAACATCGCGTGGGGCGGTACGGTGGTTCGCTGATCCTGGTTCGAGCGGTCCGAGGTCTCGCTCAGAGGGAGGATGGCCGTGCAGATCCTGCGTGAAGACGCGCTCGAGTACCATAAGAAGGGTCGTCCGGGGAAGATCGCGATCGCGGTGACCAAAGCCTGCGCCACGCAGCGCGACCTGGCCCTGGCCTACACGCCGGGCGTCGCGGAGCCCGTCCGCAAGATCCACGCGGACGCCTCGGAGGCGTTCGCGTACACGGCCAGGGGAAACCTTGTGGCGGTGGTCAGCAACGGCACCGCCGTGCTGGGGCTGGGTGATGTGGGAGCGGCGGCCGCCAAACCGGTGATGGAGGGCAAAGCGCTGTTGTTCAAGCGGTTCGCCGACATCGATGCGTTCGACCTGGAGATCGACGCCCCGGACCCCGACGACGTCGTGCGGATTGTGCAGGCGCTGGCCCCCACCTTCGGTGGAATCAACCTCGAGGACATCAAGGCGCCGGAGTGCTTCCTCATCGAGGAAAGACTCAAGGGGCTTGTGGATATCCCCGTCTTCCATGACGATCAGCACGGGACGGCGATCATCACGGCGGCCGCGTTGCTCAACGCCCTGGAGCTGGCGGGCAAGCGCATCGAGCAGGTGCGCGTCGTCATCAGCGGCGCGGGCGCCGCGGCCATCGCGTCGGCAGAATTCTTCATCACGCTCGGCATGCGGCGTGAGCAGATCATGCTGGTGGACACCAAAGGCGTCGTCTACGCGGGTCGCACCGAGGGGATGAACCCTTACAAGGAACGGCTGGCGGCCCGGACGGCCGCGCGCACGCTCGCCGACGCGCTGGCCGGAGCCGATGTGTTTCTCGGCTTGTCGATTGGGGGAATCGTGTCCCGCCAGATGGTCCAGGCCATGGCTGCGCGGCCGATCATCTTCGCCCTGGCCAATCCCGATCCGGAGATCACCTTCGAAGACGCTCGCGCGGCGCGCCCGGATGCGATCGTGGCCACCGGCCGATCAGACGATCCAAACCAGGTCAACAACGTGCTGGGGTTCCCCTTCATCTTCCGGGGCGCGCTGGACGTGCGGGCCCGCGCGATCAACGACGAGATGAAGATCGCAGCGGCCAGGGCGCTGGCCGCGCTGGCGAGAGAAGAGGTGCCCGACGCGGTGCTGCGGGCCTACGGGCTCGACCGGTTGCGCTTTGGGCCGGACTGCGTGATCCCCAAGCCGCTCGACCCCCGGGTGCCGCTGTGGGTGGCCCCGGCGGTCGCCGAGGCGGCGATGGCCTCGGGTGTCGCGCGCCGGACCGTAGATCTGGCCGCCTATCGCGAGGAGCTGGCCCGGCGCCTGACGCGGGGCTGGGAGGTCATGGGCGTCGTCGTTCGCAAGGCCCAGGCCTCCCCCAGGCGCGTCGTTTTCTCGGAGGGCGAGGAGCCCAAGGTCATCCGCGCCGCTGCGGTCATCTCCCGGGAGGGGATCGGGCACCCCATTCTCCTGGGCCGGGAGGACCTGATCCGCGCGAGGATGGAGGAGCTGGGCGTCGCCATCCCGGTGGACATCATCACCCCGGGCGAGTCGCCGCAGCTGCCGGCCTACGCGGCAACCCTCTACGAAGCCCGGCGCCGGAAGGGAATCACGCTGCGCGAGGCCGGGGCGCTGATGCAGCAGCCCAATTATTTCGGAGCGATGATGGTCCACGCCGGGGATGCCGACGCGTTTGTGGCGGGGCTCACCTACCATTACCCAGACGTCATCCGGCCGGCCCTGCACGTGATCGGCCCCGCTCCCGGCGTCTCGCGGGTCGCCGGACTGTATCTCATCATCCTGGACGGCCGCGCCTACCTGCTCGCCGATCCCACGGTGAATATCGATCCAACCGCTCAGGAGCTGGCCGACATCGCCGTCATGGCAGCCGACAAAGCGAGCGAGTTCAACATCACCCCGCGGATCGCGATGCTGTCGTTCTCGAACTTCGGTTCAACGCGCCACCCGCGGCCGGCGAAGGTGGCGGAGGCGACCGCGCTGGTGAAGGCGCGCCGGCCCGACCTGATGGTCGACGGCGAGATCATGGCCGACGTGGCCGTGTCCCCGGAGCTGCGGCTGGCGGATTACCCATTTTCGACGCTGGCCGGAGAAGCCAACGTGTTGATCTTCCCCAGCCTGGAGGCGGCCAACACCGCCTACAAGCTCCTGCAGCGCCTGGGTGGCGCCACCGCGATCGGTCCGATCCTGATGGGGATGGCGAAGCCCGTGCACGTGCTGAGTCGCGGAGGGGAGGTTACGGACATCGTGGACATCGCCGCGATCGCTGTCGTGGACGCCCAGAACCTCGAGCGACCGGGCGAACGATCCCGTGCGGTTGCCTCGGAGTATGCCCGCACCGGTGCACAGCATGATCGCCGGTGACCGCGATGGCGGCCCGGCACCCGGGGAGCTCTACCGGTGCGGGAGGATGCTCTCGGAAGCACGGAACGGCTCGAACGTCTTGCCTGAAAGAGGAGGAGGGCCATGAGCGGCGACACGCTCACGATCACGGATAACCGGACGGGGAGGACGTACGACATTCCCATCCTCTATGGGACATACCCGACCTACGGGGCGGCGATCCGGGCGGCCGACCTGCGGCAGATTCGGGTCTCCGAGGACGACTTCGGCCTGATGACGTACGACCCGGGGCTCGTGAACACGGCGCCCACCCGGAGCCGCGTCACCTTCATCGACGGGGAGCGGGGGATTCTCCGCTACCGAGGCTACCCGATCGAGCAGCTCGCCGCGCAGTCCACCTTCCTGGAGACCGCCTCCCTGCTGCTGTCCGGGGAGCTCCCCCGCCGCGCGGAACTCGACGAGTGGGTGCACGCGGTCACTCACCACACGATGATCCACGAGTCCATCAAAAAGTTCCTGGATGGCTTCCACCACGACGCGCACCCGATGGGGATGCTGATCGGCACGGTGGGTGCGCTGTCCACCTTCTATCCGGAAGCCCGGCGCATTCACGATCCGGCGGTGCGGCGGAAGCAGATCGTCCGGCTCATCGCGAAGATGCCCACGCTGGCCGCCTTCGCCTACCGGCACAGTCGCGGCCTGCCGTACGCCTACCCGGACAACGACCTCTCCTACACCGGCAACTTCCTCAGCATGCTCTTCAAGGCCACGGAGCTCACGTACACGCCGAACCCTGTGCTGGAGCGGGCGCTTGACGTCTTGTTCATCCTCCACGCCGATCACGAGCAGAACTGCAGCAGTAGCGTCATGCGCGGCATCGGCAGCGCGCACCCCGATCCCTACTCCGCCCTCGCCGGCGCGGCGGCGGCGCTCTACGGTCCCCTCCACGGCGGCGCGAACGAACAGGTCGTGCGCATGCTCACCGAGATCGGCGCGAAGGACCGGGTTCCCGGCTATATCAAGCGAGTGAAGGCCGGAGAGATCCGCCTGATGGGCTTCGGCCACCGGGTGTACAAGCACTACGACCCGCGGGCGCAGATCATCAAGCGCATCGCGGAGGAGGTCTTCACCGTGACGGGCACCAACCCGCTGCTCGAGATCGCCCTCGAGTTGGAGCGGATCGCGCTCGAGGACGACTACTTCGTGAGCCGCCACCTCTATCCGAACGTGGACTTCTACTCGGGGATCATCTACCAGGCCATGGGATTTCCCCTGGAGATGTTCCCGGTGCTCTTCGCCATCCCGCGGACGTCGGGATGGCTGGCGCAGTGGGAGGAGATGCTCCAGGACCCGGAGCAGAAGATCGTCCGGCCGCGGCAGATCTACGACGGACGCGAGGCGCGCGACTACGCGTCGCTGGAGCGGCGAGGAGTCGCACAGGCGGCGTGACCGGCGCGACGTGAGCCCGGCTCACGGTATCGCCCGGGGAAATTCCGCTGAGGAGGCGACCGGATGACACACTTCAGCGTAGGACAAACGGAAGCCGTGGACGTCCTGGTCACCAAAAACCTTGACCTCCTCGATCGATGTGACGGCAGCACGGCGCGCCGCCTGCGACGTGCGATCAGCCGCGCCCGCCGGCGATACCGGCAGGTACCTGACCGGGACAGCCGCGGCTTCTATCACGGGCTCATCACAGGATATGCGGTCGCCATGAAGGTCCTGCAGGGCAAAGTGGGCGGGGCCCGCTCAGCGTAGGCACCGCCGGCGAGACTGCGCGGACGCGGCTTGGAGCACTCTCAGCCTTTCACCGCCCCGGTGAGGATCCCGCGCACGAAGTACCGCTGCAGCCCGAAGAACACGACGAGCGGCAACGCCATCGAGACGAACGCGGCCGCGGTCAGCAGGTGCCAGCCGCCGCCGAGGGAGTTCACGAGGTTGCTGATCGTCACCGTCATCGGGGCCACGCTCGGCTGGCCGCCCAGGTAGATCAGGGCGACGAGGAGGTCGTTCCACACCCACAGGAACTGGAAGATCGCGAGCGAGGCGAGCGCCGGCAGCGAGAGTGGGAGCGCGAGCCGGAAGAACGCCGCGAGCGGGGACGCCCCGTCGATCGCGGCCGCGTCGAACAGATCCCGGGGCAGCGCGCCGATGAAGTTGCGGAGGAGGAACACGGCAAAGGGCAGGCCGTAGCCGGTGTGCGCCAGCCACAGGCCGGCAAACGTCCCGGTCAGGCCCAGGGCCGTGAAGAGGCGCAGCACCGGGATGAACGTCGTCTGCAGCGGCACGACCAACAGCGCCACCACCAGCGCGAACAGCGCGCGGCGTCCGGGAAACTCCATCCAGGCGAACGCGTACGCCGCGTAGGCAGCGACGAGGATCGGGATCACGGTCGCCGGCACCGTGATGAGCACGCTGTTGAGGAAGCTCTGGCCCATGTGCTGGTCGGCGAGGACCTGCCGGTAGTTGGCGAGGGTGAACGCGGGGTGGACGGCGACCGTCCACCAGCCCGACGCGCTCACGTCGGGGGCCGGCCGGAACGAACTGACGAGCAGGCCCAGGACCGGGAGGAGCCACACGGCGCACACCCCCCAGAGGACGGCCGTCATCGCGCCGCCTCCTCGGCCCGCAGGCGGCGCACGGTGGCCAGCATGAACGGCGCCGTCGCCATGAGCAGGAGCACCGCGAGCGCGCCGGCCCGGCCGAAGTGCTGAAACGTAAACATTTCCTTGTACATCCGGTTGGCGATCACCTCGGTGCCGAAGTTGCCGTTCGTCATCACGTAGACGACGTCGAAGACCTTGAGCGAGGTGATCACCATCGTCGTGGCGACGATCGCCACCGTCGGCGCGATCGTCGGGAGGACGACCGACCAGAAGACGCGGGCCTCGCCGGCGCCGTCCACCCGGGCCGCGTCCGTGAGGTCGGCAGGCACGCCCTTGAGCGCCGCGGAGAGCACCACCGTGCAAAAGCCGGTCCAGATCCAGACGCCGGCCGCGATCAGGAACAGGGTGTTGGCGGGCGGCGCCACGAGCCAGGCGCGCGGCTGGAAGTGGGGCACGGTCGCCGCGAGGACGGCGTTCAGGACGCCGATCTGAGGGGCGCCCGTCGGGCGGAACTCGTAGATGAACTTCCAGATCACGCCGGCGGCCGTGAACGACAGCGCCATCGGGAGGAAGACGATCGCCCTGGCGGCGGCCTCGTACCGCGCCCGGTCGGCGAGGGCGGCCACGGCGAGCCCGAGGCCGACCGTGACGCCGGTGAAGCCGGCCAGCCAGAGGAGGTTGTTCCAGACGGCGGTGCGCGTGTCGGGGTCGGTGAGCACGACCCGGTAGTTCGCGAGCCCGATCCACTGCCGTCCGCCGGCGTCCCGGACGCTCAGGACGAGCGTGCTGAGCGCCGGATAGACGAGGAAGGCGGCGAGGAACCCGAGCGCGGGACCCGCCCACACCCACGGCCGGACCGCCCGCTGCCCCCGGAGGGAGAGCCGGCTGAGCACGGCCTCCGCGCCGACGATGTACGCCGCGGACGCCGCGGGCGCGGCCACGATCACGAGCGCGGCCAGGAGCAGGCGATTCATCGGTAGCGGCCGCGTCCGCGCAGCCTCCCCCGCAAGGCGGAGGCCGGCCGCGCGTCCCGGTCGCGAGGCCCCCCTACCTGTATGCCTCTTGCGACGTTCGTTCCAGGCCGGCCAGGATCTCGGGGAGGCGGCCCGGAGCCTGCACGTAGTCGAGCGTGGCCTTGAAGAACGCGCTCTGGACCGCCTGCGGCATCATGTCGGACGCATCGAACCGGGCGACCTCCGAGGCGACGAGGATCGCGGCCGCGCGGCGGCTGAGCGGGTCGGGGTAGTCGGCCGGGCTGATCCTGCGGTTCGGCGACAGCGCGCCGCCGCGCCTGACCCAGACCGTCTGCGCTTCGGCGGTGACCAGGTACCGGATCAGCGCGCGCGTCTGCGGCGTGTCCCGGAGCATGCCAACCAGGTCGCCGGCGATCTCAATGGCCGCCACCTCCGTCGGGATGATCGGGGGGAAGGGGGCAAAGGCGAGGTCCTCTCCGGGCCGGAGCTTGGGATACTGCTTTTGGATGAAGTCCTGGATGAACGTGGCTTGGAGGTGCAGGTAGCACTTGGGCGGACTGGCAAACATCGGGAACGGCGCCTCGGCGAAATTGGTCGCCAGGACCGCCTGGGTGCCGCCGTAGACATATTTCGGATTCGCCGCGAACCGCCCGAACGTCTCCCATGCCGTTCGGATCGCCGGGGCGGTCCACGGGATCTTGTGCTCGTACCACTGCGTGTACACCTCCGGGCCCGCGGACTTCAACAAGAGAATCTCGATCCAGTCGGTCGCCGGCCAGCCGCTCGCCGCGCCGCTCTCGAGCCCGATGCACCACGGCGCCACGCCGTGGGCGGCGATCTTGTCGGTGAGGGCCTCGAGGTCGCGCCAGGTCCGCGGCGCGCGGTAGCCGGCGGCTGCCAGCGCCTTGGGGTCGTACCACACGAGCCCCTTGAGGGCGGTCTTGATGAACACGCTGTAGAGCCGGCTCCGCTGGCGGCCGAGGTCGAGCCACGTCCGCGCGTACTCCTGCGTCATCCGCGGCAAGTCCACGACGCCGTCGAGGGGCTTGAGGTGTCCGGCGCGCGCGAGCTCCGCCATCTGCCCGGGGCCCGGCAGCGCGGCGACGTCGGGCGGGTGGCCGCCCTGGATCCGGGCGATCAGCACCGCGTTGAGGTCGCGGGTGCCTTCGTACGCGACGGTGACCCCGGTGCGCTGCTCGAAGGGCTTCACCATCGCGCGGAAGCTGTCCAGCTCCGACCCGCCCCAGACGGCCAGCACGTTCACGGTCCCGCCGAGCCGGGGAGGCGCTGGCGGCTGGGCCTCCGCGCCCGCGGTCAGCAGCAGGATACAGGCGGCCGCACCCAGGAGGCGCGCGTGGCGTCTCGGCATCGCCGGCCCCCCCGGTTTATCCCGGCGCCGGGGCCAGGGCGCGCAGCCGCTCCATGTTGAAGTAGAGCCGCTCGCCGAGCCGCCAGAACTCCCCGGCCTGCTCCGGTCCGGCCTGAGCGCCATTGAGCGCGTCGCGGTGCTCCAGCACGGCCGCGTGGTAGGCGTTCTGGACCTGCCACAGGTTCGGGGTGATGCCCAGGGTGCCGGCCAGGTCGAGGAGCCGGTGGACCTGCGCCAGACCGGGGCCGAGCGGCTCTGACCGGAGCCGCTCCGCGTGCGCCTCGAGCGCCTGGCGGAGGAGTGGCTCGGCGTCGGCGAAGCTCGCCGCCAGGTCGAACGAGAGCATCTCGTTCGCGATCTCGAAGGCGCGCTCCGAGAGCGGCCCCGCCGCGGCGCGGCGCAGCTCCTGCGCCAGGGCGCGCGTCAGCGTGTACTCTGTGGCGATCCGGAACGCCGCCGGCACGGGGACCTCGGAGTCCTGCATGAAGGCAAGGAGGGACCGGCTCTCCTCGTAGAGCTCGCGGTACACGCCCTCGAACCGGCCCAGGCGCTCCTCGGTCAGCAGGCCGAGGACCTTCCGGCGCTCCTCGACGAACAGGTCGGGCAGCGCGAAGAGTAAGCCCTTGAACCGACCGTCGAGCATCCGGACGGCGGCGCTCGACCCCTGCCCCAGGAACGCGTCGGCGAGTTCCGTCCGGAGCTGCGCGTACCAGGCGGGGGAGGCGTCCATCCGGACCCCGCACTGGACGTCGTGGCCGCCGAGGTGCAGCACCGCGTAGGCGGCCTCCGCGGTCTCGCCCGTGATCCGGGAAGCGACCGTGACGAGGGCCGCCGAAAGCTGATGGCCGGCGCTGGTCTCGCGCCGCGCGTCGCTCCGCCGGACGGTGTAGCTGAAGACCCGCTCTTCGTCACCGTACGGCTCGAACAGGGAGCTGATCGCGTAGTGGGCGACGACCCGCGGCAGCGTGACGATCGACCGCCGCACCGCGCGCCGGTAGACGCCGGCCCCGTCGCCCCACTGGCGGAGGTTGCTCTCGGCCTCGGCGAGCCGCCGGACGAACTCGTTCTCGAGGCGCTCCCCGAAGCGCTCGGCGAGCTGCAGCGCCCGTGTCGCGTACTTGATGACCTGGACCGTCTCGAGTCCGGAGAGCTCGTCGAAGAACCACCCGCACGAGGTGTACATCAGCATTCCATGCCGTTGCATCTCGAGGAGGCGCAGGGCCTGGACGCGCCCCTCGGCGTCGAGGCCCTGCCGGCCGTGGGCCGCGAAGAACGCGTCGGTCGCATCGCGCGTGCGGGTCAGGATGACGTCGATGTACGCGTCCCGGGCCGCCCACGGATCGCGGAGGTAGCGGCCTCCCTCGCGCTCGAAGACGCGGGCGGCCTCGTCACGGACCCAGTCGAGCGCGGCGCGGAGCGGCCCGCGCCACTCCTGATTCCAGCCCGGATGCCCGGCGTTGCACCCGCAGTTGGAGCGCCACCGCTCGACCCCGTGCGGGCAGGACCAGCTTGTGGGCTCGACGATCTCCACCTGATCCTGCGGCGGGTGGTGGGCGAGGTACTCGCCGTAGTTGGTGAGGCGGCCGAGGCCGCGCTCCTCGACGAGGCGCAGCGCGTAGGCGAGCGCCATCTCGCCGAACGTGTGGTGGTGGCCGTACGACTCCCCGTCGGTAGCGATGTGGACAAGCTGGGGCCCCTCGCGGTCCGCCTCGAAGCTATCGGCCAGCCGGGTGGCGAACGTCTCGCCGTTGCTGAGGAGGCCCTCGAACGCCACCGCCCGTGAGATCGGGCCGTCGTAGAAGAAGACCGTGATCACGGCCCCGCTCGGCAGAAGGCACAGGTACGGCCGCCGGGGGTCGATCCGCGCGCCCGAGACGTCGGCCCAGGCGTCGCCCCGCAGCGGGCGGACGCGGGCGGCCTGGTGCGGCGCCAGGATCGTGAACGCGATCCCGCGGGCCGCCAGCACCTCGAGCGTCTCGGTGTCCACGGCCGTCTCGGGCAGCCACACCCCTTCAGGATCGCGCCCGAACCGGTGGCGGAAGTCCGCGATCCCCCAGCGGACCTGGGTCTCCTTGTCCCGCCGATTCGCGAGTGGGAGGATCATGTGATTGTAGACCTGGGCGAGGGCGTTCCCGTGGCCGCCGCGGCGGGCGCGGCTGTCGCGGTCGGCCTCGATGATCCGCGCATAGACCTCGGGGGCCGCCGACTCCATCCACGCCATGAGGGTGGGGCCGACGTTGAAGCTGATCTGGCTGTAGTTGTTGGTGATCTCGAGGATGCGGCGGTCCGCGTCGAGGACGCGAGAGGCGCCGTTCGGCGCGTAGCACTCGGCCGTGACCCGGGCATTCCAGTCGTGGTACGGGCGGGCGGAGTCCTGGACCTCGACCGCCTCGAGCCAGGGGTTCTCCCGCGGCGGCTGGTAGAAGTGGCCGTGGACACAGATGAAGCGGCCGGGCGACGTCACGGCGCACCGCCGGAGAGGACAGACATCGGGATGCGGAGCCGCGCGGTGGAGGGCATCTACTTTCTCTTATACCTCGGGGCGCGTGGTCTGAAACCCGCGGGCGAGGTCAGCGCAGCACCGGGGCGCTGCCGCGGACGCGGGTCGTGCCGCGGGGCACGACGGCGATGCCCGAAGCGTCGAGGATCCCGGACTGCAGGTCCCGCTCCGCGTCCCAGCCGATCAGCGTCTCGGGCTCGATCACGTTGAACCGGTCGATGATCGCCCGCCGGAGGCGGGCGCCCCGGCCGACCGTGGTGTTGTCCATGATGATGCTGTCCTCCACCACCGCCCCGCGCTCGATCACGACCCCCTGGCCGAGGATCGAGTGCCGCACGGTGCCGCCGCGGATCAGGGCGCCCTCGCCGAGCGCGGAGTCTTCGACGGTTCCCTCGATGATCCGCGCCGACGGGCCGGCGAACGGCGAGGCGATGATCGGCCACCGCGGGTTGTCCAAATCGAGCGCCGGGGCCTCGCCCAGCAGATCCATGTTGGCCCGCCAGTACGCCTCGATCGTCCCGACGTCCCGCCAGTAGGCGCGCTCCTCGGTGGGGCGGAGCCCGGGGATCTCGTTCGCGAGGAAGTCGTAGGCGTAGACGCGCGCGTACGGGTACAGCTCGGGAATGATCGTGCGGCCGAAGTCGTGGTCGGTGCTCCGGCGGGCGTCCTCGGCCAGGACCTCCTGCAGGACGTCGGTCTTGAAGAGGTAGTTCCCCATCGACGAGAGGGCCCGGCTGGGGTCGCCCGGCATCGGGCGCGGCTCCTCCGGCTTCTCCGCCCAGCCGATGATCCGGCCGTGCTCGTCGGTCTCGAGGATGCCGAACCCCGAGGCCGCCTCGATCGGGACCGGGAGGCTCGCCACGGTCGCGTCCGCCCGCCGCTCGAGGTGAGCGTCCACCATCTGCTGGAGGTCCATGCGGTAGACGTGGTCGGCTCCGAAGATCGCAACGAGATCCGGGTCGACGTCGCGGATCAGGTTGAGGTTCTGGAATACGGCGTCCGCCGTGCCGCGGTACCACGACTCGCCCCACCGCATCTGGGGCGGGACGGTGATGATGAAGTGCTCGTCCACCGGCGCGCTGAACCGCCAGCCGCGGCGGATGTGGTCGATCAGGGACTGCGACTTGTACTGGACCAGGATGTACAGCGAGTAGATGCGCGAGTTGATGAAGTTGCTCAGCACGAAGTCGATGATCCGGTACTTGCTGCCGAAGGGGACGGCGGGCTTGCTGCGCTCTTTGGTGAGCGGATAGAGCCGTTCGCCCCTGCCGCCCGCGAGGATGATGCCGAGGATGCGCAGGCGGCTCATGCGACACCTCCTATAGCTGCGGAAGCCCGGCGGCCGCCTCGAGGTGTTCGGCGATGTCGGGGAAGCAGAAGTCCTGGGCCTCTTTGCCGGCGAGGAACTCCTCCTCCTCCCACGAGAGGGAGCCCCCGTCCTGCCCGCGCTTTGCCAGCTCGAGGAGGCGCGTGAAGTCGGCGTAGTGCTCGGCGAAGCGCGTCTCCGCGTAGTTGCGGGCCGCCCATGTCGTGATCAGGAACTGCCAGTCGGAGGCCGTGAGAAGCAGAAGCTCCCGGCCGAGCTGCGCTACGATCCGGCGCAGCAGCGGGGTCCGCTGCCAGGCGCCTGCGCCGACGAACGTCCACAACTCCTCCTCGGCCTGGTAGACCATCTCCCAGGTCCACTCGGTATCCTTGTTCAGCCAGACCCGGTGGTCTCCTCCCTCACCCCACGAGCCCTCCAGGAGGGTGATCGTGCCCTCGGCCGGGTTCCGCGTCGCGTAGTCGCCCGCGGTGATCGACGCGATCCCCGCGTCGCGCAGCCGCCGGAAGACGAGCTCGAGCCAGCGGGGGCCTTCCGCCCACCAGTGGCCGAACAGCTCGGTGTCGAACGGGCTGCACAGGACGCCCGGACGGCCGCTCTCGGCGGCGTACCGGGCGAGGACGTCGCGCACGAGGCCGACAAAGTGACCGGCGTGCGCCTCCGTCCGCTCCTCGGCCATCTCGGGTACGTACGGCTGTTTGTCGCCGAGGTCACTCTTCGCGTCGGTGACGCGCCAGAACCGGAGGCCCCCGGGGAAGTGGCGCTTGTGGAACTCGAGGTACCAGCCGTCGCCGGGATAGCCGACGTCCCGGCTCCAGACCTGGAGGGTCGTCTCGGGGTCGCGCACAAACGCGGTCGCGTCGCCGGTGCCGCCGCGGGAGGCGACCCGGTACGATGCGTACGGGGTCCGCTCACCGCGCCGGAAGAACTGGTTCTCCGGCCCGAGCACCGCGCGCAGGCGCGGGAAGTAGTCCCGGTAGGCGGACAGCGCGCGCCCGCCCCGCACGAGGTGCACGTCGGTGAAGAAGTACTCGAGGCCGTGCGCCGCCAGGATCTCCTCCACGCCGCGGCGGCGGTACCGGATCTTGCCGCTCCGAGGCCCCACCGGCGGCGTCCACTCGTAGCGCGGCCGGTAGCCGCACTCGGGCAGCCACACGCCCCGCGGGCGGCGTCCGAAGTGCCTGGTATGCGCGGCGATGGCCGTGCGGACCTGAAGGTCCAGGCTCTCGTCGCGGCTCAGCAGCGGGAAGTAGCCGTGCGTGGCTCCGGTGGTGATGAGCTCGATCGCCTCGCGGTCCGCGAGGTCCCGGAACGCCCCGAGCACGTTGCCGCCGAGCGCCTCGAACTGCGCGCGCGTCTCCTCGTAGAACCCCTGCCACACCCCGCACAGAGACGCCAGGTGCTCGTCGTGGGTGTCCGTGTAGTGCCGCCGGGCCTCGCCGCAGCTTTCGAGCCGCTGCGCGAGGAACGCCGCGATCTCCTCGCGGAATGTGGGGCTCGCCATCTGCTCGCAGAGAATCGGGGAGATGTCGAGGGTGACCGTCGGTCCCAGGTCGTCCGCCGCCAGCCGCGTGAGGGCCCGGATGAGCGGCAGGTAGCACCCCACCGCGACCTCGGACAGCCAGTCGCTGCCGTGCGGCCACCGCCCGTGGTTGAGCACGAACGGGAGATGCGTATGGAGGGTGAAGATCAGATGGCCGACGGGCTGTCTCATCGCGTCCCTGCCCGAGGCGGCGAGGTCCCCCCGGGACCGAAGGTATAGCCGGAGGCTCGAGAGAGGCCGGCTCTAACTCTACTTATATTGTAGCGGATATCCGGGTGTCAATCCGGATGCCGCGGCTCGCCAGCGCCTGGAGCGCGCCCTTGCGCAACGCGGCTTCCACCGCGGCCTGGCGGCCGGGGCGCACCCGGACCGAGAGCTGGAGGACGGCGCCGGTCTCCTTGAAGTCCACGGTCCCGTCGACCTGGGGCTCGCCCTGCGCCTCCGACGGGTTCGCGGCGGCCCAGGCGCGCCCCACGTCCTGCAGGGCTTCGAGGGCCGTCCCGACGTCCGCCCGGTAGGGGACCGTGACCTGCACGACCGCGCGGCCGTAGTCGCGGCTGAGGTTGCCGAGCCGGCCGATCGCGCCGTTGGGAATCGTGAGGAGCTCCCCGCTGAACTTTCGAATCTGCGTGATCCTGAGCGTGATGCGCTCGACGGTCCCGACGTCCCCCTCGATCCGGACGAGGTCGCCGATCTGCATCACGCCCTCGGACAGGAGGAACATGCCCGCCAGGACGTCGCGCACGAGGTACTGGGCGCCGAAGCCGAGGGCCACGCCCACGACCCCGGCGCTCGCGAGCACGCCGGTGATGTTGACGTGGACCGCCTGGAGCATCACGACGAGCGCCGCGAACCCGATCGCGTAGCGGAGCGCGCTCTCGAGGACCGGGGTGAGCGTCCGCCCGGGATGCCCGGGGACGCGGGTCTCCGTCCGCCGGACGACCGCGACGCTCAGCCGGAGCGCGACCCACGCCGCGGCCGCGATCACGATCAGGGTGAAGACGCTCTCGATCGCGCCCGCGAGCTGGCGGGGCGTAGACAGGTCGCGGACGACCTGGCGGAAGGCCTCCGGGAGCGGCATCTCAGAGACCGTAGTTACTCGCCGCTCCGCCGGATCCCCTGCGCCATGCGCGCGAAGGGGCCGCCGCGGCGAGCGCGCCCCGCCCGGCGCGATAGGCCGGCACCGTCACGATCGGCGGCCGCTCCCGCTCGTGGAGCTCGCGCACCTCGAGGGAGAGGCCCCCGTCCACGCTGATCAGCTTCATCGCCCGGTTCATCTGCTCCGCAAGCGCCGCCCCGGTGCGGTCCCCGAGCCGGGTCATCACGACCTGAACGATCGCAAACGCCATAAGCGAGAGCGACCGGAGCTCGCGGTTGCGGTGCACGCGCGTTTCCAGGTTGACCTGACCGATCCGGTCGAGCCCGCACCGGTTCAGGATGTCGATCAGGAGGCCGACCTCCACGCCGTAGCCCGTGAAGAACGGAAGCTGCTCCAGGAGCTCCCGGCGGCCGGCGTACTCGCCCGCCAGCGGCTGGATCAGCCCCGAGAGCTCGGGAAAGAACAGGTTCAGGAGGGGCCGGGCGGTGAGCTCGGTGACGCGCCCGCCCCCGGTCTCGTACCGGCGCCCGCCCACCTGGATCGGCCGCTGGTAGTAGCCTTTCACGTAGCCGATCCGCGGCTCCTGGAGCAGCGGGCCGACGAGGCCGTAGACGAACGTCGGCGAGATGTTCCGGATGTCGGTGTCCACCCACACGATGAGGTCGCCCCGGAGCACGTGGAGGCTCTTCCACAGGGCCTCACCCTTACCCGGGTAGGTCCCTTCTTCGGGGAGGATCTCGGGGTGGAGGTACGCCGGGACACCGAGGCGGCGCGCCACCTCGACCGTCCGGTCGGCCGAGCCGCTGTCGATCACCACAATCTCGTCGAGGAGCGGAGCCTCCTCCATCAGCGCGTGCTGGAGGATCGCGATCTCGCGGCCGATCGTCGGCTCCTCGTCGAGGGCCGGGAGGCCGAGGCTGATTGTCACGCCCTGCTGCCGCTTCAGCGCGACGAGGCGGTTGAGATCGCCGAACGTCCGGGCGTGGAACGTGTTCGCGGCAAACCACCGGTCGACGATCTCGGAGGTCCACCTGGGGCACGCCAGCTCCGGCCGGGCCG
>JAPVSX010000134.1:0-3351 GCA_047519495.1 Armatimonadota bacterium | reverse complement strand
TTCGGCGACCTGATGGAGAACTCGGAGTATGAGGACGCCAAGAACGAGCAGGCGTTCACGGAGGGGCGGATCCTCACCCTCGAGAGCATGCTGCGCAACGCCAAGGTCATCAACAACCACGACATCCGGTCCGACGTCGTCACGGTCGGGAGCACCGTCCGGCTCGTTGACGAGTCGGTCGGGGAGGATCTGACCTACACGATCGTAGGCTCGGCGGAAGCCGATCCCCTGCACGACCGGATCAGCAACGAGTCGCCGGTCGGCCGGGCGCTCCTCGGGAAGCGGAAGGGGCAGACGGTCACGGTCGACGTGCCGGCCGGCAGGATTAAGTACACGATCAAGGCGATCAAGAAATAGCATACCGGGCCGCCGGGGGCGGGATCGCCGCCGGCGGCCCGGGTCCCGGAAACCAGGCTGGGAGAAGCCGGGAGGCTCCGGAGCGATCCGGAGCCTCCGCCCGTTGGGACGCGGAGGGGCGGCGGAGCCCATCGGGTCTGCATCCCGGCGCCGAAGGGAAGAATAGGAGAACAGCCGAGGGGAAGAACACAAGATTCGATGGAGAAAGGCACCCGGACACCGGCGCGGGCCCTCTCCTCGGTCGCCCGGCGGCAGGAGTCCGTCGGCGGGCGAAGAAAGAAACGGCAGGAATGACCGGGGGAAGCCCAGCGTACTTATCAGTAGGAGGCATTCCCCCATGCTCTGCCGGGCTTCGGGCCCCCGCGGCGGGTATGGGATGGCCGGAGCGAACAGGATAATCGTAGTATTCGTACTACGGGATGGACGCACGCGACGCAGGAACCTGACCGACAGGAACCTGACGCAGATACCCGGGCAGAGAGGGGGTTACCCGCGTTATGTTTGAACGGTTCACCGAGCGCGCCCGCCGCGTCATCATCCTCGCCCAAGAGGAGGCCAAGCGCCTCAACCACAGCGCGGTGGGGACGGAGCACATCCTCCTCGGCATCATCCGCGAGGGCGAAGGCGTCGCGAGCAAGGTGCTCGAGTCCCTCAACATCAACCCGGAGCGGGTGCGCGCCGAGATCGAGAGCGCGATCGGCCGCGGCGAGCGGACGCCGTACGAGGAAGTGGCGTTTACCCCCCGCGCGAAGAAGGTGCTGGAGCTCGCGCTCGACGAGGCGCGGCGCCTCGGGCACAACTATATTGGGACCGAGCACCTCCTCCTCGGCCTGATCCGCGAAGGCGAAGGCGTCGCCGCCCGCGTGCTCGAGGCGATGGGGGCCGACCTCGAGCGGGTGCGCTCGCAGGTCGTGTACCTGCTCGGGGAAGAGGGCACCGCGTCCTACACCAAGCAGGCCAGCAAGACCCCGACCCTGGACGAGTTCGGCCGCGACCTCACCAAGCTCGCCCGCGACAACAAGCTGGATCCGGTGATCGGCCGCGAGCGGGAGATCGAGCGCGTCATCCAGGTGCTCTCCCGCCGGACGAAGAACAACCCCGCCCTGATCGGCGAGCCGGGGGTCGGGAAGACCGCGATCACCGAGGGGCTCGCCCAGCGGATCGTCCGCGGGGACGTCCCGGAGATCCTCCGGAGCAAGCGCGTCGTGCAGCTCGACCTGGCCGCCCTCGTCGCCGGCACGAAGTACCGCGGCGAGTTCGAGGAACGGATGAAGAAGGTCATGGAGGAGATCCGCAAGGCCCAGGGCGAGGTCATCCTCTTCGTGGACGAGCTGCACACGCTGGTGGGCGCAGGCGCGGCCGAAGGCGCGATCGACGCGAGCAACATCCTGAAGCCGTCGCTGGCGCGCGGCGAGCTCCAGTGCATCGGGGCGACGACGCTGGACGAGTACCGGAAGTACGTCGAGCGCGACGCCGCCCTCGAGCGGCGGTTCGCCCCGATCCTCGTGTCTGAGCCGACTGTCGAGCAGACCGTGGAGATCCTGCGCGGCCTCCGCGACCGGTATGAGGCGCACCACGGCGTCAAGATCGGCGACGACGCGCTGGTCGCGGCGGCGACCCTGGCCGACAAGTACATTTCCGACCGGTTCCTGCCGGACAAAGCGATCGACCTGATGGACGAGGCGGCGAGCAAGATCCGGCTGCAGGCGAGCTTCCTGCCGCAGGAGGTGCGCCAGGCGATGGAGAAGGCCGAGCGCGCCCGCCGCGAGAAGGAAGAGGCGATCAAAGGCCAGGACTTCGAGAAGGCCGCGAGCCTCCGCGACAAGGAGAAGGTGCTCCGCCAGAAGCTGGAGGAGCTGGAGAGCTCGTGGAAGACCGACAAGGGGCGGGACATCACGACCGTCACCGCCGACGACATCGCGGACATCGTCTCGAGTTGGACCGGCATCCCCGTCATGCGCCTCGTGGAGGAGGAGACGGAGAAGCTCCTCCGCATGGAAGACTCGCTCCACAAGCGGATCGTCGGGCAGGAGGAGGCCGTCACGGCGGTGTCCCGGGCCGTCCGCCGGGCGCGCGCGGGGCTCAAGGACGCGCGCCGGCCGATCGGGTCGTTCATCTTCCTCGGGCCGACCGGGGTGGGCAAGACCGAGCTCACGCTCGCGCTCGCCGAGTTCATGTTCGGCGACGAGAACGCCGTGGTCCGGATCGACATGTCGGAGTACACGGAGCGGCACACGGTCTCCCGGCTCGTCGGCGCGCCGCCGGGCTACGTGGGGTACGAGGAGGGCGGCCAGCTGACCGAGCAGGTGCGGCGGCGGCCGTACTCGGTCGTGCTGCTCGACGAGATCGAGAAGGCGCATCCGGAGATCTTCAACGTCCTCCTGCAGATCCTGGAGGACGGGCGGCTCACCGACGCCCAGGGCCGGACCGTCGACTTCAAGAACTGTGTCGTCATCATGACGAGCAACGTCGGCGCCCCGCAGATCCAGCGCGAGGGCGGGTTCGGGTTCCGCGGCACGGAGAGCGAGCAGGCCGACGCCCAGCGCATCTACGATCGGATGAAGACCCACGTGATGGAGGAGCTGCGGCGGACGTTCCGGCCGGAGTTCCTCAACCGGGTGGACGAGATCATCGTGTTCCGGCCGCTGAGCCGCGACCAGATCGCGGCGATCGTGGACATCCTGATGGAGCGGGTGCGGCGCGAGATCCACGGGCAGGGGATGCAGCTCACGATCACCGACGCGGCGCGCGATCTCCTGGCCCGGGAGGGGTTCGACCCTCAGTACGGCGCGCGGCCGCTGCGGCGGGCGATCCAGCGCCTGGTCGAAGATCCGCTCTCCGACGACATGCTGCGCGGCAAGTTCAGCGCGGGCGACGAGATCGTCCTGGACGCCCGGGACGGCCGGGTGGTGTTCGAGAAGAAGCGCGAGCCTGTCTCCGCCGACAAGGGGTCGTAAGGAGGCGCGTGGCCCCGGAGATCCGCGGCGGGCCCGG
>JAPVSX010000133.1:0-1754 GCA_047519495.1 Armatimonadota bacterium | reverse complement strand
GCCGTCACCAGAACGTGCTCCCGGGACGCGATTCGAGGCCAGGCGAGACGCTGCACGTCGGTCGGCTCGCCCACCCGCTCCGCGAACCACCGCCGAATCATCGGGTGAAAGAGATCGAGGGCGTCGCCGTCTTTCGCCATGCCTGCCGGGGCCACGCTAGCCGCCCAGCGCGTGCAGCGTCAAGCGCGGACGACCAGGCTGCCCGGCGCTGGTCAGCGGTTGCCCGATCTGCGCTACGATCTCGAGAGATGAGACGAGCCTGCGGCGTCGCAACACTCTTCGTGGTCGGGATGGTCTTGGCCGTCGCCGCCCCCGCGGGGGACAAGATCCAGGACAACTCGTTCCTCATCGAAGAGGCCTACAACCAGGAGGACGGCGTCATTCAGCACATCCAGACCTTTCAGTGGGACCGAACCGGCCACAGCTGGCTGTACTCGTTCACCCAGGAGTGGCCGACGCCGCGCCAGAAGCACCAGCTCTCGTTCACGCTTCCTGTCCTGGAGAGCCGTGGCCCCGGCACGGGCCTCGGTGACGTGATGCTCAACTACCGCTACCAGGCCGTGCTCACCGACCGTCTCGCCTTCGCCCCGCGCGTCTCCCTCGTCCTCCCGACCGGCGCCTGGCGGGACGCCCGCGGGAAAGGGGGTGCGGCCATCCAGGTGGGGCTCCCGGTGAGCGCGGACGTTTCGGGGCGTGTCACGGTCCACGTGAACGCCGGCGCAACCTGGACGCCCCGGGCGGCCGGGCCCGGCGGAGCACGCCGCGCCACCTTGGACACCAGCGCCGGCGGTTCCGCGGTCTTCCACGTGAGGTCGACGTTCGACACGTTCGTCGAGCTGCTCGGCACCCGCGTCGAGGTCGTTCACGCCGACGGCTCGATCGAGACGGCGCGCGGCGTGTTCGTGAACCCGGGCTTTCGCTTCGCCCTCAATCGCCCCTCGGGGCTCCAGATCGTTCCCGGCATCGCGTACACGATCGGCCTGGGGCCGTCGTCGGGAACTCGCGCTGTCTTCGCGTACCTGTCGTTCGAGCACCCTCTCCGATGGCTCAAGAAGCGCCTGTGACGGGAAGCGTCTCCGGCACCGGCTCGGGCTCCACCCCCGGATGCTCGAGGTCGGCGGGCGGAGGTTCCTTGCTCTCCTTCGACAGCGAGAGCAGCACCAGGATCGCGGCGAGGACCGCGTACGCGAGCGCGAACTGGTACGGGATCGCGCGCTGCAGCCCGTCCGCGAGGGTCCACGGTAGGTAGATGTTCCCGTCCACAGACGACGAGTGGATGACGCCAAAGAACGAGAAAACCGCGAGGATTCCCAGGTAGAACGCCGAGCGCCCCAACTTGCGGTCGATCAACTCGGCGAGGAAACCGCCCCACAGCATCGCCGTCAGGATGAAACCGTTGCCGACCGCGACCGTCACCAGGACCTCGGGCAGCTCCTTCCCGGGCTTGGCGAGCAGCCCGGCCAGGGTGCCGGCGGCGAGGAACGTCCCGTACTTGATCGCGAGCAGTCGGGCGACCGTCGGGAAGTAGGCAAAGGCCACCGCCGGGGCGTGGCGGGCCGGGCATGCCAGGAACGCCTGCACCATGATGTCGAGGGCGACGAAGATGAGGATCGGCGCAAGGACCGCTCGCGGGATCAGCTCGACGATGTACCCGACGTAGCCGAGAAGCCCGCCCCGGCCGATGAACACGCCGGTGAGCGCCGTGTAGCCGGCACGGGCGCCCATCCCCTTGTACGCCGGCTGGCCGATGTACG
>JAPVSX010000132.1:0-3774 GCA_047519495.1 Armatimonadota bacterium | reverse complement strand
GGCGGAACCGAATAAACCGTGGACGAGGCACCGTGGTGGTGGACGCACCGCAATGCCCTCTTGCTCTGCGTCGCCGCCAGGAATCCCTGCCCCGAGGTCACGCCTGGATGGTCTTCGGCTCGCGGATGCCCATTCCGTGGCAAGCCGCCCGCGCCCATGCCGAAGGTGTACGCGAACGTCTTCGATCCGTTGGAGACGCTGACGTACGTTACGGCTATCACGCGCCGCGTTCAACTGGGCACCAGCGCACTCCTGGCTTTGTTCCACTCGCCGGTCATGCTCGCCCGGCGACTCGCGACGCTCGCCCCCGCGGCCGCGAACGCGAGCGCGACCGCGCGGCCGATCCCGCGCGCCGCGCTGGTCACGACCACCGTCCGCCCCTCCATCCCACGCCAACTGGCTGCCGTTCATTCTGGCGGAACTCCTGAAGGTCGTGTACGGTCTGTCTCTCTGGCTGACTTTCCGCGATGTGCCGCTGTCCGGACGGGCGGTGCGCTAGTCGACGCCCGGTCCGTGCGCCGGCTCGGGGAGATTGAAGATATGCATGCTCGGCAGCAGCCCGGCGGCTCCGGCCACCACTATCCCCCCGCCGATCGCCAGGGCCGCCGGCGTCCCGAGCGCCGCCGCGAGAATGCCGATGCCGAGTCCGCCCAGCTGATTGAGGCCGATCGTGGAGAAGTAGAGGCCGAGCACGCGGCCCCGCATCTCTGGGCTTGCGGCCGTCTGCAGCACCGTCGCCATCGTCGCATCGTACATGCTGCCGAGGTAGCCTACTACCGCGACGAGCAGCAGGGAGGCGGTGAACCAGGAGGAGAGCCCAAACAGGAGCACAAACAGGCCGAACCCGGTGGCGGCCCCCACCATGACGGTCCCTTTATCGCGCATGTCGCCGCGGGACGCGACCAGCAGGGTGGCCGCCAGTTGCCCGACTCCGCTCATCGCCGCGAGATAGCCGAGGCCGATGCCTCCGACCTTTAGGACGTCCCGCGCCATCACAGGCATCATCGATGAGTAGGAGAAGCCGAAGGCCTCGATCACCAGGCTCAGCCACAGGAGCGTTCGGATCGGCCGGGTCCGCAGGGCATACCGGAACCCAGCCGTGACACCTCTGAGGAGCGGTTCGCCTGCCCACCCCGCTGCCCGCGCCGTCGCGGACGGGGGGCGCAGCAGCAGGAGCATTCCCACGCCAACCGCGTATGCGCCGCCGGCGAGCAGGTAGTTCTGTCCCACCCCCAGCCGGTCGATCACGACTCCGCCGATGAGCGCGCCGAGGATCCTGACAACGCTCCCGGCCATGAACTGGAAAGCGTTGGCGTTCAGCAGGCGCCGGCCGCCGACGACGTCATAGACGAGCCCGCTCAAGGCGGGCCTGCTGATCGAGATGGTACCCCCGGCCATGACGAGATAGAGGAACAGATGCCACAGGCGGATCGCGTGGGTCAGCACGAGGAGCGCGACCACCAGCGCCCCCAACGCGGCGACGCTCTGGGAGGCGAGCAGGACGCGGCGCCGGTCAAACCGGTCGGCGAGGGCGCCGCCGGGGATGCTGAACAGGGTCTGGCTCGCGCCCCGGATGCCGGCTGCGACGCCAACCCAGAACGGCGAGTTGGTCAGCGAGAGGACGAGCCAGCCCTGGCTGAGCAGTTCCAGGGTCAGCGTCATCGCGGTGCACAGGGCGTTGAACCACAGCCAGCGATAGCCGGGGGCCTCGAAGGCCACAGAGAACCCGGAGGAGCCGTCAGACGTCAGGGGTGCGCGGGCCTCCCCTGGGGCGCGCGGTGATCGCGGTGCGCGTCGCTCACTCTGCACATCTTCTGGAGGGCCGCGCGCGGCGCCTCCCTTGCGGCGTCTTCGCCCCCCGCCCTCGCCGGGCGCTCGAACATCTGAATGTCTTGACATCTAAACATCCATCTGTTACTGTGCAGGCGTCGTGGGATGGAGTGACCTGCCGCAGGCCCGAGGGCGGCGACGGGGGGCGGAAGGGGCAGCCCGGCGTGGGGCCCTGGTGGAAACGCCGGCTCGCAGACCGGCAGCGTGACTCGAGAGCGGCAATTATGCTCAGAAGACCGGCACCCGCTCCAGTTCGGCAATCTTGTGACTCAGCCGGGGAAAGCGATGTCTGCCGGCTCTGAGCACGAGTCGAAAGTCAGTGTGCATGGACGAGGCACCCATGGTGGTGGGCGCTTCTCCCCCCTCCGAAGCGCCGGGCGTTCGCCGCGCCCCCTCGTCCTGCTCTAACCCCACCGCGCTGAGCTAATAGGCCCCGAGTTCTCTTCTCCAGATCCATAGATCTACTCAAGATGAACCCAGCTGCATTGGGGCCGGGTCCCGGCTTTTTTCCCATAGATCAACTCAAGATGAACTCAGGCTGCGTGGAGTTAGGCCTCGACTCTTCTTAATGTTTAGATCGACTCAGCAGATCAACTCAGGACCGCTGTAGATCAACTCAACCGCCCCGGCCGGTTCCGGTCCGGGGCAATCCGTGCGTGGAAAGGAGCTGATCGACATGCCCGGCACACCGGCCGCGTCCGCGCTGCTGCGGCTCACCCCGCGCGACCGCGCGCTCGTCGGCGTGCTTCACGAGCTCCGCTACCTGACCGCGACCCAGATCCAGCAGGTCTGCTTCCCAATGATCACGGTGGCCAGCGCCTCGCACCGGCTCAGCGTCCTCCGACGCCGTGGGCTGCTAGAGGTGCTGTCCCACCGGACGTTCGGCGACCGCCGCGCGTTCTGGGGGCTCACGGCGCTCGGCCGGGCTGCCGCCGCCGCACTCGGCGGGACGGGGCCCGACCGGCCGGGGACCACCCCAGTCGCCTCGCTGCACATGGATCACCTGATCGCGACCAACCAGGTCTTCTGTGACCTGTGCTGCGAGCACGCGGCCGGCCGCCTCGGCCCGTTCCGCTGGTTCGGCAGCCACCATACCTGCGTGGATCTCGGGCAGACGCATCTCATACCCGACGCCGTGATCCTCATCGCGTCTCCGGCGGGGGACTGGTGGATGTACCTCCTGGAGCTCGACCGGCACACGATGCCTGACGCCGCGCTGGCCGAGAAGTTCGACCGCTATCACCTGATGCACCGGATCTCGGCTTCACACCGCGACGATCCGCTGTGGGAGCTGCGGGCCGACGCCTGGGTGCTGTTCGCCTGCGGCGATGAGGAGCGCGCGGCGGCGGCCGCGCGGCTTGCGGCCGGGTGCGGCCTGGAACGGCTGTGGGCGGGCACCGCAAAGGAATGCGCGGCCGGGCTGGCCGCGGCGGTGGGCCCGGGGACCGAGCCGGCGGTGGTCGCCTGTCCCGCAGTCCCGCCTCCGGGACTTCCCGCAGGGACCCTGCCCCCGCCTGTGTCTCCATTCGAATCATGAAAGGAGGGACCGCGATGAAGCGCTGGATCCCCTGGCTGTGCGCCCCGATCCTGGCCATGCTCTCGGCGATGCCCGCGCCCGTCTTCCCGATGCTGCCAGCCGCGCTCGCCTGCGCGGCCTGGGCGTGTCTCCTGCACCTCCTCGCTGGTGCCGGGCGGTCCACGAACCCTCATCCGGCGCCGCCGGCGGGCGCGGCGTGGGCGGCGCGGCTCGACGCCGCCGTGCTCGCCACCCCGGGGCCGTTCTTGCTCGGGTTGTGGGGGGCGGAGCGCACGCCCCTCTACTTGAGCGAAGAGCAGCTCTCCGGCCACGTGCTCGTGCTGGGGCCGTCGCGAACCGGCAAAACGGCGGGCGCGATCGCCCCCAACATTCTGCTCCGCGATCCCGGCCGGGAGAGCATCGTCGTC
>JAPVSX010000131.1:0-3370 GCA_047519495.1 Armatimonadota bacterium | reverse complement strand
ATGCCGAGCAGCTCGACCGCCTTGCGGGCGCAGCCGTGTCCCTCCTCGCCCATGTACACGGTCAGCGGCGCGGTGCGGCGCTGGAGTCCCTCGGACCGGACGCTCGCACCGGCCCCGACGTGGCGGGCCACCGCGAGGGCGGTCAGGGTCGCCATCGAGCCACCGCTGACGAGGAGGCCCATGCTCTCCGGGGGGAACCCCAACAGGGATTTGAACCAGTTGAGCACCTGGCGCTCGACATAGATCGCCGCGTGGTTGCCCCCGGCGCAGCTGGGATCCATCGCCGCCGCGAGGGCGTCCGCAAACACTCCGATCACGGCCGGAGGCGAGTTGACCCACCCGTAGAAGCGCGGGTGTCCGTTGCCGAAAGGGTACGGCTCCACTCGGACGGCAAACTCGTCGAGGATTGTCGAGGCGTCGACGCCGACCGCGGGGACGGGCCCATCGAGGAGTCCCGCAGCAAGATCCGCCGGATAGGGCCGGAAGACCGGCCGCTCCGGCAGGGTGCTCAGGTGCTCGGCGATGAGGTCCACGACCCGGTGGCCGACGCGCCTGATCTCCTCGGGAGACCACTCCCAGCGAGATCGCGTCTCCGGTCTGAACTCGACTGCCAGCGGATCGCCGGCCGACACCCCACGAGGGGAGCGCTCGGCAGGCGGCGTCCGGTCACCGGTGCCCATGGCGTCCCTCCCGATTCCGAGTCCGCAGGCGCCGGTGCGCCCGCAACGGATCGCCTTCCACATCCATCGCCAGGTGGTGCCAAGGCCGGTTGCGATGCGGTCGAGGACGAGCACGGCGGGGACCTGCTCTCCACGCTCGACGTCCGACAGCATGCTGCGGCTCGTGATCCGCACGGGCAATCCCTCTCCCCATCCGTACTTCTCGCGTGCGAGCTGCTGGACCGCCTGCCATTCCGCGGCGTCCCGCCCCGGATCGAGCACGGTCGCCGTCGCATCGTACGCCCGATCTCCAATGCGGACGCGGACCCGTGGGGCCTTCAGGATGTTCCGGACCCACTGGGCCGCGTGGAAGTGCTCGGCGAGCACGTAGAGGTTCCCTCCGGAAGCGACAAACCAGATCTCGATCTCGCGCAGCAGGCCTGTCTTCCGACCCGTAGTCGTCAAGTAGAGGTACTGCACTTTGCGGAGGTCGTCAGGCGGCGGCATCGGTGAGGCGACCTTCGGGAACGTTCCGCTCTCAGCTCCCGGGATGGCGCGGACGGCCTACGCGGCGTGGAACGCCATCACCATCCGCGTCCACCCCGCCCGGTCTGCCGGCGTGAACGGCCAGTAGGAGGCGACGCGGTCCAGCAGCCCGGCGTACCGCTCCCGCAGTTGGCGGCCGATCTCTTCGTACGACCCCCGGACGACGATCGCCTCGAGCACCGCATCAGGCACCTGGCCCGGCGTCTCGTCCATCCGGCGCTCGGCCACCAGCCGGTGCAGCCGGTCGGCGACGTCGCCGTATCCGATGATGTCGAGGAGCGGCCGGTAGGTGGGCGTGGACCCGTAGAACGCGATGCGCGCCCGCGCCCTGGCGACCGCAGCAGCCAGCTCGTCGCGCGTCTCCCCCGGCGCGATGATCACCGGCGCGTACAGCTGCAATTCCGCGCGGGTCCGCCCCGACTTGACCAGACCCTCCTGGATGTGCGGGAGGGCGAACTCGCGAAGGTACCGCACCGAGTGCATCGGGTGCAGAATAAACCCGTCCGCCACTTCGCCCGCCAGGCGACAGAGGCCCTCGTTCACCCCTGCGATCAGGATCGGAATCGAGGGCTGCGGGTTCGGCCCGGGGTTGAAGAACGGGCCCATCAGCGTCAGCCGGTAGTACGTGCCCTCCGCGCGCAGCGCGACGCCCTCCTGCCACGATCGCCACACCGCCCGGACCGCCTGGACGTACTCGCGCAGCTTGGGCACCGGCGGATCCCAGGACATCCCGAACCGCCGCTCGATGTGCGCGCGGACCTGCGTCCCGAGGCCGAGGAGGAAGCGTCCCCCGGACAGGCGCGCGAGGTCCCACGCGGTCTGGGCCACGACCATCGGGCTCCGCGAGAACGCGACGGCCACGCCGGTGCCGAGCTCGAGGCGGGACGTGCGGAGCGCCGCGATCGCGAGCGCAACGAAGGGGTTGTGCTTCGTGTCGTTGGCCCACATCCCCGCAAACCCCGCCTCTTCGGCGGCCCGGGCGACCTCGGGCGCCTCGGTGAGCGCCTCCATCGCAAGCGCGCAGTCGAGCTTCACCGGCGGCCTCCCGGGGCTGCGGTACCCCTGACCGGATGCACCGGGGCTACTTCCACGTCATCACCCAGACCTCGGATGCACGCGGCACCTTCCCCTTCTCGACGGTCACCGCATGCCCCGCGTGCTTGGGCACTTTCGCCCCGCCCGTGAAGGCCTCGAGCGTGCCGATCGGCCACCCGGCGTTCACCTCGGTCTTGTAGTGCATCGGGATCACGATGCCCGGATGGAGACGGGCGACGACGTCGTGGGCCTGCGCCGCGTCGATCGTGTAGTGGCCTCCGACCGGCACCATCAGCACGTCGGGACGCCCGATCGCCTTCACCGCGGCGTCGTCGAGCGGATGTCCGAGGTCGCCCAGGTGGACGACCCGGAGGCCTTCGATGTCCAACACGAACACGGTGTTCCGGCCGCGCTCCTTTCCCTGCGACGCATCGTGGTACGTGGGCACGGACGAGATCGAGACCCCGTCCACCGTCTCCTTCACGGTGCGCCACTTTCCGTCGGCGAGCCCGCGGATGACGCGGGGCTTGCCCGCGGCCATCGCCACGTTGCTGTGGTCGCCGTGCTCGTGGGTCACGAGAACGACCCCCGCCTGCACGCGGGGAATCGGATATCCGACCTTCTCGTCGTACGGGTCGATCAGGATGGTGGTGGAACCGCTCTCCACCAGGAACGTCGCGTGGCCGAGATATGTGATCTTCATTTCCGGACCTCCTCTTGGTGACGCGGATTCACGCGCGCCGGCCGCCCGTCTTGAAGCTCTCCCCGGGCACGACCGCGGCAAGGCGCCAACCCGGGGTCATCTGACGCCGGAGAGCATGGGGAACGCGACGACGTCATCGGGGGCGGGCATGGCGAACGGCGGGCACAGGGCTCCTCCTCACGATAGGGTGCCGCGGCGCCGCCCATGGGAAGGTGGCACCGTACCATCGCCGCCCCACGGCTCGTGGCTGATCTCTTCGGCGGATCTGATGGGCATCCCTCGGTCTGGGGCGAACCGACCGCCTTCCCAGACGTCCGCATGAACGTAGCGCAGCGTCCGGCCCAGAAAAACGGCGTGCGAACGAGCCATAGCCACCCTGACGCGAATCAACCGTTGATGCGTACATATGTTCGATCACTGCCCTATT
>JAPVSX010000130.1:0-15467 GCA_047519495.1 Armatimonadota bacterium | reverse complement strand
TCTACCGGGGTGACCGGGAGCCGATCCATCAGGTGGCCGTAGGTGTCCAGAGTGAAGGCCGCCGAATGGTGGCCTATCTGCGCCGAGATGTATTTTGGGTGCTTCCCCGCCAGGATGAGGAGGCTCGCGTAAGTGCGCCGGAGGTCATGGAACCTGATTGAGACGACCTCGGCGCGCTTCGTGGTCGCACGGAAGACCCGGCCGATCACCGAGGGCGGAAGCGGACCGCCATGCTCACGGGGGAAGACGAGGCCGTCCGCACTGCCTCCACGGAGCTCCAGAAGAACTCGCCGGACAGTGGGGCACATTTCTACGGCCCGGACGCTGCGCTCGGACTTTGGCAGGCCTAATCGCTTGGTCCGGTCATTGTAGGCGCAGGTGACCTCAATCTTGTTCGTCGTGAAGTTCGGGCGATTCTGCTTCTCCCACGCGAGGGCCTGAAGCTCACCAAGTCGAAGCCCGGTAAACGCGGCGACGGCGAAGAACGGCCGCCAGCGGTCGTCTGCAGCGAGCAGGAACCGGCGGATGTCCGCCAGGGTCCAAACGCGGTGCTCGCGCTTCCCGATGGGGACCTTGCGGATCCCGCGAGTCGGGTTCGTGGCGAGCCGCCCCCACGCCACCGCCGCTTCCAGGACCTCCCCGTAGGAGCACCAGGTGGGTCGCCTCTGGGGTTGGCTAGCCAGCCGATCTCGGAGACGCCATCCGCTTTGGTTCAAGCTGACAAACGTGCTACGGCTACAGGCTTCCCGGTGTGCCACGAATCAACTGCCGCGTGGCTGATCTCTGAGGCGCGACGCCCATCTTGGCCATCGGGACAGGGTGTCCTTCCCGTCTGTAGCGCGTCGACAAAAGCAGCCAACTCGCCGACAAAGGCCTCGGCAAAGCGCTCTGCATACCAGGAGAAGCCCTCGCGCACGGCCCCGCTCCGCGAAAGCATGACCACAGTAAATCGGTGGAGATCGCCAACGAGCAGTGCGCCCTCCTCGCCAACAATCTCGGTCCGAACATCATAGCCGTATCTGGCATTGCGGCTGAGATCGATGGTGCCGATGGCCTCGTTTTCGAACGTCAAGCTGATGACGGCGTTGTCGACGTCTCCGGACTCTCGGAGCTCCGGGTAGACGAGTGCGCTTCCTGCCGTGTAGACCGTGCGCACCTCATGTCCCATCAGCCATCGCGCCAAGTCGAAGTCGTGGACCCCCAGATCGAGGAGAGTCGTATTGTAGCGCTGACTCTCCTGCTTCTTGGGAAAGAACGGATCGCGACTGGTCGACCTGAAAAGCACCGGACGGCCGATCGCCCCCTCGTCGATCCTTCGCTTGGCCGCCGCGTAGCCGGGATCGAATCGGCGCATGAATCCTACCTGAAGGTGAACGCCCGCCCTTTCCACCGCGGCAAGCGCCCGGTCGATATTCTCAAGTGAAATCCCAACGGGCTTCTCCGTGAAAATGTGCTGGCCGCATCGGGCCGCATCGATAATGTGGCCCGGATGCTCAGCGCAGGAGCTGGCAATCACCACAGCGTCCAGCTCAGGATCGGCAAACAGCTCGGTGTAGTCAGTATAAGTCCGGGGGATGCGGTAACGGTGCGCAAGGTCCTGGGCCACCTCCGGGCGCCGGCTCGCCACGGCATGGAGGCGGGCATTCGGAAGTTTGGCAATATTGGTCGCGTGGAGCTGGCCCGCCGGGCCTAAGCCGGCCACGCCGATGCTGATCACACCCATATCATGCCTCCCCCATCTACTTCTGCGCCCCCAGGTCGCATGGGTTCATTGAGTTCGCCCATGCTGGACGCACAGTGCGACTAACCCAGGCCCTGGAGAGCCAATACCTCTCCAGGGCCTCCCGAATACCTTCACCGTAGTCGAAACCTACTTCGCGTACTGCGCCGCGTTCGTCTTGGTCACTAGCGTCGTACCAGTGTCGATCCGCTTCGGGATACTCTTCCCCTGCAGAAGCTTGACCGCGTTCTCCACGCCGAACTTGCCGATGTTTGAGGGATTCTGCGCCACGGTGGCCGCCAGTTGCCCCCTCAGGATGGCCTGTGCCGCCTCGGGGATGGCATCGAAGCCGACGATCAGGATTGCTCCGGTCTTACCGCGGGCCTTGACCGCTTCGGCGGCGCCCAGCGCCATCAGGTCGTTAGCGGCAAAGACGCCCTTGACGGTGGGCTTGGAGGTCAGGATGTCCTCCATTACCGCCTGCCCCTTGGCGCGGTCGCTGTCGGCCGGTAGTTCGGCCGCCACGTTGAGCCCGCACTGCTTGGCTGCTTCCCGCGCACCCTCGACCCGCGAGCGAATCGACTGCGTGGTCATCACGCCTGTGATGATGGCGATGTCGCCCTTGCCTTTGAGTTGGGTACAGAGGAATTTCCCCCCGAGCACTCCGCCCGCCTTGTTGTCCGTGCCGATGAAGGTGGCCTTGTACGGCCAGGTCCCGTCGGTGTCCACGAAGAGCACCGGGATCTTCTTCGCCCGGGCCTTATCGAAGGTCGAGTTTAGCGCGCTGACATCGGTCGGCGCCACGACGATCGCGTTCACGTTCTTGGCGATCTGGTCCTCAATTTGGGCCACCTGCGCCGCCACGTCGGTCTCGGCGGGTGGCGCCAGGACCACCAGGTTCACGTTCAACGCCTTGGCCGCATCCCGGCCGCCCTTCTCCACCGACGCCCAGAACGGATTACCCGATCCAGGACCCTTCATGTCCAACAAAATAGTATACTGGGCCGCCCCCCATGATTGGGGAACGACCAGTGCCACCATAACGATCGCACCGATCAGCAGCGCGACCACTCTCTGTCTCATCGTCTCCCCTCCTTAGTTTTGTAGTCGACTCCTCCACGTGCATCATCCCCTCACCCGAGTCACCTCCCTCCACGATCGCTATGTCTCCAGCCGCATCGCCCGCCGGCGCAGCACGTCGAGATAGACGGCCAGCAGGATGATGCAACCGATGAAGACCTGCTGCCAGAAGACGGAGACGTTCATCAGATTCAACCCGTTGCGCAGTAACCCAATGATGATCGTGCCGAGGAACACTCCTGAGGTCGTGCCGCGGCCTCCGAAGAAGCTGGATCCACCGATGATGACGGCCGCGATGGCACCCAGCTCCTCCCCGGTGCCCGCGGTCGGATACCCGGAGTTGACCCGCCCCGCAAGCAGGATCCCTGCGATGCCGGCCAGACCTCCGGAGATCGCGTAGACCAGCACGAGATTCCGGCTGACGTTGATTCCGGCGTATTGTGCTGCGCGGAGACTCCCGCCGATGGCATAGATGTGGCGACCCGTCGCCGTTCGGGTCATAAACACGGCGATCACAATGTACAGCAGGATCACGATCAGGAACGAGACAGGAAAGGTCGTGGCGAGAGAAGTCCCCCCGAGCAGCGGCACCTCCCCGGCGCCGAGCTCACGTACGCCAGGCGGCAACCCCGAGATTGGCACGCCCCCGGAGAGCAGGTAGGTCGCGCCCCGCGCGATGTACATCGTCGCCAGCGTGGCGATGAACGGGTGGGGTAGGTGCAGCTTGGTGAAGGCCAGCCCGTTCAGCATCCCCACGCCGAGGCCCGTGCCCAGCGCGGCCAGCAGCGCCAGTACGGAGAACCAGCCGGCGTGGACCGCCAGCGCCACGACGATCATTGAGAGCCCCATCACCGAACCAACCGAGAGGTCAATGCCGGCGCTCACGATCACGATGAACTGGCCCAATCCCAGCAACGAATTACTGCTGATCTGCCGGGCGATATTGGTCAGGTTCTCCCCGGTGAGAAAGTACCGCGGCTGAAGGAGAGTGAGGACCCCCATCATGAGCAGGACCACCAGCAGCAGCCCGAAGCGGCTGAAGATGTCGTGGACCGGCGGCTGCGCCTGGTCCGCCTCGACCTGCCTCGCCGAGACGCGTTCGGCCTGCATCAGCGCACGGTCCCCACGATGAGGCTGACAATCCTCTCCATCGTGGCCTCCTCGCGGGGGAGATCGCCGGCGTTGGCGCCCCGGTTCAGCACGACGATGCGGCCAGCGACGTCCAACACGTCCTGCAGGCGATGGCTGATCAGGATGATCGCGACCCCATGGTCGCGCATCCGTTTGATCAGCGCCAGAACCTTCGCCGCCTCGGAGACCGCCAGGCTGGCGACGGGCTCATCCATGATGACCAGCTTCGCCTGAAACGCGGTGGCGCGGGCGATCGCCACCGACTGTCGCTGCCCCCCGGAAAGCCGCTCCACGGGCTGCGATAGGGAGGGCAACCGGATCTGTAGCCCCTCGATGCGCTCGCGGGCCGCGCGCGCCATCTGCGCCTCATCAAGCAGCCGCAATCCGGCGCGCCGCCGAATGATCTCGCGCCCCAGGAAGATGTTGGCGATCGGTGTGAGGTTTTCGGCCAGGGCCAGATCCTGATAGACCATCTCGATGCCCGCATGGCGCGAGTCCAGCGGCGACGTGAAATGGACCCGGCGGCCGTCGAACCAGATTTCGCCCCCGTCGGGCTGATAGACGCCGGTGAGGACCTTCATCAGGGTGGACTTTCCTGCCCCGTTGTCACCGACGAGGCCCACCACCTCACCCGCGCGCACGGCAAAGTCCACGCCGCGCAGCGCCACAACCGGCCCGAAGGTCTTGGTGATCTGGCGCATCTCGACCAGCCGATCCATGGGTGTCAGGGCATCACCACGATCTTGAGCGCCTCTCCCCGCCGCAGCAGCTCGATCCCCTGATGGATCTCCCGGAGCGGCAGGCGGTGTGTCACCAACAGCCCGAAGTCGATGCTCCCGCGCTCGAGGAGCGAGACCGCCTGCGGGAAGGTCCCGCGCGCGATGTAGCTCCCGAGGATCTGGTACTCGTACTTGGTGATGTCGTACTGCTTCAGGACGGGCCGCGCATGCTCGTTCATACCGAAGAGGACGATGCGCCCGCCTTTGCGCACGGAGCGCACGCCTTCTTCCAAAAGCGTGCCAACGGCGTCGACGACCATGTCGGCGCCCAGACCGGTCGCGCGCCGCACCGCGGCCGCGAGGTCATCGGTGCGCGGGTTGATCACCAGATCGGCGCCGCACTCCCGCGCCCGCGCGGCACGGTACTCCGAGATCTCGGCGACGATCAGCGGCTGCGCACCCGCGGCCCGCAGCAGCAGGGTGTAGAGCAGCCCGATCGGCCCGGCGCCGAGTACCAGCGCCGATTCGCCGGGTGTGGGGCCGAGCTTGCGTACGCCGCTCAGGACGTCGGCGAGCGGCTCGGCCAGCGCGGCGATCTCCGGCGCCACCGTCGCGCTGATCTTGAAGACCGCCCGCGCCGGTACCACGCTGTAGGCTGCGAAGCCGCCGTTGCGGAAGACGCCGATCCCTTCCATGCGGTCGCACAGGTTGGTCAACCCCCGCTGGCAGTAGGGGCAGCTTCCGCACCAGACGCTGGGATCGATGACCACCCGGTCCGTCGGCGTCACGTGATTCACGCGCTCCCCGATCTGGAGGACTTCCGCGGTGTACTCGTGTCCCAGGATCACGCCCGGGGAGGCGGGATGCCCGGGGGGCACCGAGAGGATGTGCATGTCGGTGCCGCAGATCCCCACGGCGCGCACCGCGAGCAGGACATCGTCAGGCGCACGCACCTGCGGGACGTCCACGTCCTTCAGACTCAGGCGACCCTCGCCTTCAAAGACCGCCGCCAGCATCTGCTCCGTCATGCCGTCTGCCTCACCGTGCCGGCAGGTCGAGGTCCCGACATCGCGTCAATGCTGGCCGATCATGGGCAGCGCGTACACCGGCTTCCACCCAGGGCTCATGGGTTCTCGCAGATAGGGTTCCAGCTCCTTGGGATCGCGCAGACTCACCATCTCCGTCGGCGGGACGGTGCCGGCGGGAAACCGGGCCAGGATCTCGTCCTGCACCAGCGTCAGATAGCGCAGGATCGCGGCCAGGGGCCCCTTGGCCTTGCGCGGGTCTCCTCTGGTGGCGCGGCCTACGACGCCCTGAGGGGTCCCCTTGATCTCGATCGCCGCGTGCCCTTCCCCTTCGCTCCACCGCTGCGGCCGCCGATACGCATCGACCGAGGTGTCGAAATGCCCGCCGGGCAGCAGCTGTACCGACTCCGTGTCCACCGCGTAGGCCATGTCCACCATCTCCGAGGTCAAGAACAGCGACAGCGACGTCTCCGACTCGTCGGCGTGGACGAAGGGCGTGTCGAAGACGCCGCCCTGCTCGCGAGTCCGGAAGAACTCCCGCACCGCCCGGTGCCAGTCGATGACCCGGAAGATGCCCGGCAGCTGGTAGCGCTTGCAGAACTCCTGCACCGCCGCCTCCAAGATCCACAGCTGTCCGTGGTTGTTCAGCATGATCTGCTTGCGAAAGCCATCGTTCCACAACCCGAGCATCACGTCGATCATCAGTTCCCGCACCACCTCCTCGCGCAGGATGACGGTGCCGGGCATGCCCAGGTGGTGGTATGGATGTCCCCCGTACATCAACGGGGGCAGCGCCAGGCTGACGGGCGCTCCCCGCTTGGCCGTGTAGCGCCGGACCCCTTCGCAGATCATGCTGACATAGAGGGTGTCGGCCGCGCTCACCATGTGCTGGCCGTGGTTCTCGGTCGAGCCGACCGGGATCAGCACAATGTCGTTCTTCCGTCGGTCGGCCTCCAGCTGATGGCGCACCGTGGTCTGGAGATACGCCCCGGGCTTGGCCCATTCGCACGGCGAGGGAACGCCGTACTCCGCGAGCATCGCATCGATCTGCGCGTCGTCGGCCTCCCAGATTTCTTTCTTCAGCCGCCCCACCGCATTGTCTTCGAACACGAGATCCGGTGGATGCAGGCGCGATTCGGTCGCTGTGTGCTTGCTCACCGTACTCCTCCCTTCAGGCCTTGACCATGACTTGGGCGAAAACCTGGGCTGGATTCCCCCGATGGAAAGAGTCCAGGATCAGAAACGGAAATCCTGGATCTCAGTCAAAATGGGATTCGGATTTCCGGCGCGGCCACGACCACGTCAATCCGTGTGGCGGCGAACTCGTTCCCGCTGGCCAGCCAGGCGGTCGCCGAGGCGCCGATGTACTGCTGGAGCGAGCAGAATGTCACGGCAGTCGCGTTCACCAGCACCGCGGTGTACGGTCCCGCGA
Organism: Armatimonadota bacterium; assembly: GCA_047519495.1. Lineage (GTDB taxonomy): Bacteria > Sysuimicrobiota > Sysuimicrobiia > Sysuimicrobiales > Segetimicrobiaceae > JAPVSX01. The sequence goes on along the minus strand of JAPVSX010000130.1, from coordinate 8,360 downwards.
CAATGGTCTTCAGGCCTGCGGGACCGCTCAATGTGACGGTCTGCGCGCGACAATCGACTTGTTGAATCACGCCACTGACCTGAACAGAGTCCTGCGCATATCCGAGCCCAGGCACGCCCAGCGTTGCCAACAGCACACCGAGTATCATCACCGCGATACTTCGCATGTGCTACCGTCCTCTACCAACTGGAAACACCTTATTCCGCATTGCCTCGTGCCTCACTTGCAGTCACCCTTCACTTGCCACGATCTGAGTCCAACGGTATTTCTCTCCATTTCCAACTTAATGCTACTTCAGGCTGGAGAAGAAGGGCATCGGGTCCAGACCCTACCTGCTCCTCTCCCTCAGAGCGCTGCTTCCTACATCGCAAACTTGTTCCAACAACATCTCCGGCCTACGCAGCGGCAGCCATCCGGTCGGCTCGCCTACATGCTATTCGACTGCCTCTACGTGAACGGCCACTCGCTCCTCTCCCGGCCGCTCGAGGAACGCCAGGCCATTCTGAAAGCCCTGCGCCCCGTTCTCTCTCCTCCTGTGGTCGTCACGGAGGCCTTTCCAGGAACACAGGGGACGCTTGTCTTCCGTGAATCCGTCCGGCCGGGGCTCGAGGGAGTGGTGGCGAAGCGCCGGCAGAGCCACTATCATCCCGGGCATCGCAAAGGAGTGGGTGAAAATCCCTGTTTAATGGGGATAACCGCTATCCCAACGGCTTCACCCGGGCGGTTTGGAACCAATGGAGATCGGGATGGTGGCCACGATCGTCGTCAAATAGCGGACTTTCTCCTCACCAGTGAGAGCGTACTCCGCCGCGATCGACGGCATCGGGCCGAAGGGCGGTCCTGCGCGTCACCGAAACGCGATGAGATCGCCGCGGCTGAGAGTCACCTTGGCCTCGGCCAGCGGTGTGTTGTCCGGATTCGCGAAGCCGGGCTGGTTCAGGACCTGGTACTGGGCCAGGAGTAGAGGGAACGGATCGGCGGAGATGCCATCGGCCGCGACGACAACCGTATAGCCGCGGAGGTTGGCGCCGAACGCCGTGTAGAGCACTGCCCCGTTCGCGGTTGTTCCAACGATGACGGCGGTCTTGATGCCCTTCGACTTCAGGATCTCGTCCAGCGGTGTCCCAAAGAATTTGTCCGCACGCCCCGTGACCTCCGGCTCGCCGGGCCGCGGCGCGACCTCGGGAAGGACGGTCGATCCCGGCGTTAGCGTCTCGGAGTAGACGACGAGGGCGCCGGCAGCGCGCGCCTTCGTGAGCAATGCTGCCGCCGCCGGCAGGGTGGTCCGGCAGGCGGGGCGCGGTGCGCAGACGACCGACGTCAGATCGAGGACCAGGTAGGCCGTCGTCCTGGCGTCCAGCGTCACCGGCGCGGGCGCCGGAAGCGCGGGGATCGGCACCTGCCCACTCGCCCCCGCGGCGACGAGCGCAACGCCGAAGGCGACGAGCGCGCAGGCGGCGGCTGCCCGCACAGTGGCGCGCGCCCCAAAGGCCCGCGACAGCACGGACGCGACGTGCTCATGGCCGAGAACTCGCATCGTTTCCTCCCCTCATTCGATTTTGTCAAGGTAGCTTTGGCAGCCGCCGGCAAGTCCCTGCTCGCACACAGCCCAGACCGCCGCGAGTGCGTCAACCGCGAGGCGCAGGATGGTCCCAAGACGTCAGGGGATCCCGTCCGAGGCGAGGAGGTGCAGGGATGAGCGCGCCATGCCCGGGTTGTGGGCAATCGGGACAAAGGGAGGTCACGGCTCTGGGAGCAACAGCAATCGCGGAAACGCACTGGGTGTGGTGATGATAATGCCGCCGCGAGGCCAGGGGGAGGCCCGGGTAAGGGCTACGCCGGACCGGGCGTCAGCAGCGAACTCGGATTCGGGCGGACGAGGTCGAGCGCCGTCCCGGTCAGGCGCATAAAATTGTCCCGCTTTACGTCCTCCAGGAGCCGGTCCAGCCCCGCCTCGAGGCGGGAGATCTCCAGAACCGTGCACGTGGCCCGCCCGTTTGCCTTCGATACGGCATCCGTGGATGGGGCCGGCTTCGCAGCCACATATACGCCGCGCACCAGGACGCCCGGCGCGGTCTTCTCGAACTCCACGAGCGTCTGCCGGAAGGTCTGGACGTCGTTACTCGCCGGCTCCCCGTCCTTCAGGCGAAACAGCAGCACGGCGTCCTGGTAGCACGCCGCCCCGTCGACGGCCCGGCCGTTTGCGCCGTCGGCGAGGACGACCGCGTCGCAGCTCCGCTTCCGAAGCGCCGACTCCACGGCCGCCCGAATCCAGCGGGAGCCTCGGATAACCTCCTCGCCCTGGGTGCTCAGGCTGTAGAGGACGTCCTGCAACTCGTCGCCCAGCGGCCGGCGGCAGTGTGGACAGCGCAGCGCGATCTGCTTCGCCGCCTGCACCTCCGCGGCGTCCTTGCCGACGCCCACGATCCGGCCTGAGTCGCGGCACACCAGGACGAAGGACCGGTCCACCAGGCCTTCAGCCACAAGCCCGTCGAGCAGCCCGGGGTCGGTCCCGGGCCGGACGTCTCCGCCCTTGTCCAACCGCGACCGCAGCACCGCCGGGCGGCCGAGCACGCCCGGCGCGTCATGGAGAGCGAACAGCGCCTCACCCGCCGCGAGCGACTTCGGGACCGCAGACGGCGCCGTCTCCCCGCCGCCGTCCGAGGGTTCGAGGCCGAGGCTCCTGACCCACTCCTGCCGGAAGCGGCGCACCCGGCTGCGCCCGTTGTCGCTGGCGACGCTCGCGGCGAGGGCGTCTTCGCGGGCGCCCTTGGTGTCGAGCGCCATCCTGGCGGCGGTGCGGCTTCGGTGGGCGTCTTCCTGGGAGCTCGCGACGGCCACCACCGCCACGGCCACGCCGCCCGATGAGCCGGCCGCGGGCCGTTCGCAGACCAGGATGCGCGCGGCCGAGTCGGCCGGAGGAATGAGGACGTCCACGGTCCTGGCACCCGTGGGCGGCCCGGTGTGCACCTGGCCTGTCCCGGCCGGTAGGTATCGCTGGACGAGATCCAGGGACTCCCGCTGCAGGCTCTGGTAGCCGTGCTCGGCCAGAAGGGATGAGACACGCCGGCCCTTCCCGGCGCCATCTTTGGGGAACTCGTACTCAAAGTACTCGAACTCCATCTGTCCTCTTCCCCCAACCCTCTGGGGGCCCCTCGATGGGAGTCATACCCACTTGGGGCGTCCGGAAGACCGGGCCGCGGCTCGTTTCCGGTGAGCGCAAGCCGCCCGGTGCTCCGTCACGACGCACGTCCGGACGACCGGAAAGGACCGGAAGGCCCGTCGTTTGACTCGGCAGGATCCACCTGCTATAGTCAATGGCGTCGTCATTCGTGCGTTCTGCGGGGGATGCCAGAGGCGGTATCCCTCGCGTGTGTGTCGCAGGCCTTCTTCGTGGTGAGTTGGTCCCGGCGAGACACGCGCAGGTTGCCGGCACCAGTTCACGCGGCAGACGCCGCACCCGGCCGAAGGGCCGGGACATGAAGGAGGCGATTTTCATTACCGCTATCATGACAACGACCGGCGCAGCTACGACGGCCGGCGCAGCCAGGACGGAGACACCCTCACAGTTCGGCACGCTCACCCTTCGATCCGAAACCCTGCGGGCGATCCGGCGGCTCGGCTGGACCGCCCCGACGCCGATTCAGGCCCGGGTGATCCCGCTGATGACCACGGGCCGGGACCTGATCGGCCAGGCGCAGACCGGCTCCGGCAAGACCGGCGCCTACGGCATCCCGCTGGCCGAGCGGCTCGACCCCTCGGCCCGGACGCTCCAGGCGCTCGTCCTCGTCCCCACGCGTGAGCTGGCGCTCCAGGTGGCCGAGGACGTGCGCGCCCTCGGGCGCGAACGCCGGCTCGCGGTCGCCGCGGTGTTCGGCGGGGCCTCGATGATCAACCAGATCGAGGACCTGCGCCGCGGCCCGCAGATCGTCGTCGCCACGCCCGGCCGGCTGCTCGACCACATGCAGCGCGGCACCGTGAACATCGGGACCGCGGGCGTGGTCGTGCTCGACGAGGCCGACCGGATGCTCGACATGGGCTTCCTGCCCGACGTCTCCCGCATCCTGGCCAAGACGCCGCGGGCGCGCCAGACGGTCCTGTTCTCGGCGACGATGCCGCGTGAGATCTGCGCGATCGCGGAGAAACAGATGCGCGAGCCCGAGTGGGTGCGCATCGAGGCGCCGGCTCCCACCGTGGAGACCGTCGAGCAGTTCTACCTCGAGGTCGCGGAAGAGGACAAGGTGAGGGCGCTCCGCCAGCTGCTCGTCAAGGAGCCGATCACGTCCGGGCTGGTGTTCCGGCGGACGCGGCACCGGGCGGACCGCCTCGCCCGGGCGATCGGCCGGCACGGCCGGATCGGCGTCATCCACGGCGGCCTGCGCGAGAGCGCCCGCTTGAAGGCGCTGCGGGAGTTCGAACAGAAGCGCACGCAACTGCTGATCGCCACGAACGTCGCCTCCCGCGGCCTGGACCTCCCCGAGATCTCCCACGTCATCAACTACGACATCCCCGAGGACGTCGAGACGTACATCCACCGGGTCGGCCGCACCGCTCGCGCGGGCCGGCCGGGCACGGCGATCACCTTCGTCGGGCAGTACGATCTGGAGGCGTTCGAGGTCCTGCGCCGCCAGTTCGACCGCGCGCTCAAGCGCCACCCGCTCAACATCTACGCGAAGTCCTGACGGCCCTGACGCGGCCTCCGGCGCCGCCCGTGTCCCCGCGAGGCGGCGGGCCGGATCGCGCCGGAGGCGCAGGCGGCGGAACCACGACGCCCAGGCCGAGCCGGCGGCACGTTCGCTCGTCGGGCCACCACTGGTACCGCGCGAGATCCACCGTCAGGTCGTCCCGCACGCGCACCCCGTCGTCCTCGAGATCGAGCCGGTGGCCGCGGCGTCCGTCCCGATAGCCGGATGCCAGGCCGCCGAACCGATTCACGACGCGCTGCCACGGCAGGTCGCATCCGCCGTCGTGAGCGACCCATCCGACCTGCCGGGCCGCCCGCGGATACCCCGCGAGGAGTGCGAGCTGGCCGTAGGTCACGACCTTCCCCCGAGGCACACATTTCAAGATTGCGTGGACGAGCTCCCGGAGGGTGGATCCCGCACGCCCGCGCGTGGCGGCCGCCGCGCCGGCTCCGGGGATTGCCCGGCCTGGCGCTCGCCGGGTCCCAGGGATCGCCCGGCCTAGCGCTCGCCCACGTCTCGGAGCCGTCCAGCGGCGTGTAGCCCGCATCCTTCGACCGCGTCCACGATGCCGGCGACAAACCCGACGCCGGACACCTCCCGCCCCAGCACTTCCACAATGTGGCCGTTGTAGTCCTCGGCGAGTCCCCGGCGGCCGCCACACCGCCTGAACCGCGTCATCCGGGTCAGCACGATCAGGCGGTCGTCCACGGTCGCGAGCTCGATCGCCTCCTGGAGGTAAATCCCGCGGACCCGCTCGACCGCCGCGGCCGCGGGGCCGGCGGTCCAGCCGGTGGCCGCGGCCACCGCCGCGAGCAGGACCAGCGCGCCCGCCGCCGGCGCGCCCCGGAACCTCAGGGACACACCACGCCGCCGCAGACGTTGATCGCATGAGCGGTCATGGGCTCGGCGCCAACCCGGCCGGCCCCGGTGACGATCGCCGCATTGCCCGCGAGGTGCGCTGTCACGGAGAGTCCTCCCGTGCCTGCGTGTCGGATGTCTGGAAGACTTCACCGCGGGCGCCCGGCGGCCTCCGGCCGCGTGTGATAATCGTTCTCATTCGAACGCCCCGCGCGTCGTGTGCACCGGTGCGCGCGCATCTACACTCGCAACTCTTTGATCCCGCAGCCGCGCGTACACGCGCGCGCTGCGCGCCGCGGCGCCGAGCGCGCGCTGGGGCGCAGCGTGTATACGGATGCGCACGCATCGAGACTCATAGCAGTTTGAGCACGCGCCCGGACGGATGTTCTGGATGGGTTTCGGCGCCGTGCTTGCAACCCATCGACGTGGGCCGAGCCGGGGGAATTCGGGTGGATTCGGGGCCTGGGTTCCGGCCCCTCGCGTTCTCTCAAAATCTTACGAATTTTCTCCGTTTCCCAGGAGGAAAATAGAAACTAATGTCGTATGTGGGGTATCGAGGGGCAAAACCGGCCCCCCCTGGACACCAACTATCGAAAGGAGGGCCCGATCCGTGACCAAGAAGAAGGCAGCCAAAAAGGGCAAGAAGCGCTAACAGCGTTTCACCCCAGCCTTTCCCGGGGGGCGCTGCTCGAAAGGGCAGGGCCCTCCGGCTGTCGGAAGGGCACGGCGCCTCAGCCCTGCTCCCGCTGATCGCCTCGCACGACGTCTCATGACAGAGGATGCCGCCCGTTCCGGGCGGAACCCTTCGAGGACCATGGATCCCAGGATCGAGAAGCTCGCCCGCGTTCTGATTCACTACTCGCTCCAGGTCCGCCGCGGCCAGCAGCTCCGCATCGGCGGCACAGCCCTGGCGGCCTCGCACATCGCTGCCGCGTACCGCGAAGCGCTGAAGGCCGGCGCCCACCCCTCCGTGCGGGTCTCCGTGGATGGGCTCGAGGAGGCGTTCTACAAGCTGGCCGCCGATGAGCAGCTCCGGTTCGTCTCGGAGCTGGACCGCCGCGAGGTGGACCTGCTCGACGCCGAGCTGCGGTTCCGGGGCGCGTACAACACCCGCGCCCTCACCCGGGTCGACCCCGCCCGCATGCGGATCCGCCGGGAGGCCACCCGGGACCTCATGCAGCGCTTCATGGAGCGCGCGGCGCGCGGCGAGCTTCGCTGGTGCCTGACTCAGGCGCCGACCCAGGCCGACGCCCAGGAAGCGGAGATGTCGCTCTCGGAGTACGAGGAGTTCGTCTACACCGCCGGGCACCTGAACGAGGACGACCCGGTGGCCGCCTGGGAGCGGGTCGCGCGGGAGCAGGCCGAGATCGCCGGCCGCCTCGAAAAGCTGAAGACCCTCCACGTCGTCGCGCCCGACACGGACCTGACGGTTTCCGTCGCCGGCCGGCACTGGGTCAGCGCGGCGGGGACGCACAACTTCCCCGACGGCGAGGTGTTCACCGGGCCCCAGGAGGACGCCACGCACGGGACGGTGCGGTTCACGTTCCCCGCGATCTACGGCGGCCGCGAGGTCACCGACGTCCGGCTGACCTTCCAGGGCGGCCGCGTGACAGAGGCCACGGCGGCCAAGGGCCAGGCCTTCCTCGCGCAGATGCTGGACATCGACGAGGGGGCGCGCCGGCTGGGGGAGTTCGCGTTCGGGCTCAACTACGATATCCAGCAGTGGACGCGCAACATCCTGTTCGACGAGAAGATCGGCGGGACGCTGCACATGGCCCTCGGCGCCGCGTATCCGGAGACCCGCGGCACGAACCAGTCGGGCCTGCACTGGGACATGATCCTCGATCTCAGAGGGAACGGCGCGGAGGTCTACGGTGACGGGGAGCCGATCTACCGGGACGGCCGCTTCCTGAGCTGACGGAGCCGGGGGCCCGGCGCGCGCCACCGCAGGCCGCTGTCACCGCTTCGCGTATGCCTGCTCGACCAGCCCGATCAGGTCCTCGAACTCCTGCTGCGTGCGCTCGCTGATCTCGTCGGCCATCTCGGCGAACCGGTGGCCCTCCATCGCCTTGACCTGGATGTTGGAGAGGATCATCCCCTCGACCTCGCGCAGCAGCTCGAGCACGTCTTCCTTGGGATAGGCGCCCCATTCCCCCTCGAGGAGCCGGCGGATGAACTCGTCGAGCGGCCGGAACTCTTCCTGGCAGACCGTCTCGTAGAGGCCCCAGAGCTGCTCGTTCACTGGTCCTCGCCTCCCACGAGATCCCATGCCTCGAGCAGGGCGCCCACGCTCCACGCCTGGGCGATGCACCCCCGGGGCGTGTGAGGCGAGTCGCCGTCGAAGATCTCGCTCACGGTCCCGAGCCCCGCCTCGAGCAGGTGCCCCCGGAACGGCTCGAGCAGCCGCCGCGCGGCCGCCCGGTCGCCGGTGACGCGCACGAGCGCCGCGACGTAGGGGCCGAGCCACCACGGCCACACCGTCCCCTGGTGGTATGCTTCGTCGCGCTCCACCGGCCCGCCGCCGTAGCGTCCCCGATACGGCGGCGGGCCGGGCGCGAGGGACCGCAGGCCGAACGGCGTCAGGAGCCGCTCCGTGATCACCCGGACGATCGCCCGGGCGCGATCGCCGTCCACCACCGGATAGGGGAGGGAGAGGGCGAGCAGCTGGTTCGGACGGAGCGAATCGTCCGGCCTCCCGTCCCGCCCGACCACGTCGTAGAGATACCCGCCGGCGGCGTTCCAGAACCGCGCGTTGAACGCCGTCCGCAGCCGGACCGCCTCCGCATCGTAGCCGGCCGGATCGGCCTTGAGCGTCTC
>JAPVSX010000129.1:0-20227 GCA_047519495.1 Armatimonadota bacterium | reverse complement strand
TCCGAACGACAACCCACGATATCTACCACGCAGGACAGATCATGTACTTGCGAGCACTGCAAGGCATCCCGGCTAGGTGACGATGCGGTATACGCAGCAACTCCCGCGTGTCCTTGGCGAGCTGACGGAGGTCCCACAGCCCAGGCGGTTTGCTGGTCGAGTGCGCTGCGTGCGGTATGGCTGCTTTGCCGTGCAGGAAGCCGTAGGCGTGATCGCTTGATGCCAGCCGGGCCGGCCGGCAGGGGAACGCCGGCGAAAGCGTGAACTGTCCCGCGAACAGTCTGGGGCGAGATGTGTCTACGGCATGAGCCGAAACGTCCCGGGCCAGGGAGGCCATTCCGATGAGCATCACGGCGAAGCCCGGCCGCAGGACCGGGCCGTACACGGACCTGCGTGACTGGCTTCGAAACGTCGAGAGCATGGGCGAGCTCCGCCGCGTCGAGGGCGCGACCTGGGAAGAGGACATCGGGCGGATCTCGGAGATGCTGCACCACACCGAGGAGTCGCCGGCCGTGCTCTTCGACGCGATCCCCGGCTACCCGCGCGGCTACCGAATCCTGGTCAACTCTCTGGGCGCGCGCCGCCGGCTCGCCTTCACGCTGGGGATGGACCCGGAGATCGGCACGCACGAGCTCATCGACGCCTGGGAGGAACGGCTGAACCGCATCGAGCCGGTCCCGGTCCGGGAAGTCACCGCCGGTCCGATCCTCGAGAACGTCCTGGAAGGGGACGAGATCGACCTGTTCAAGTTCCCCTCCCCCAAGTGGCATCCGGAGGACGGCGGCCGGTATATCGGCACGGGCGTGGCCGACGTGACGGCGGATCCCGACTCAGGATGGATCAACTTCGGGACCTACCGGGTGATGGTCCACGACCGCAACCACTGCGGCCTGTACATCTCGCCGGGGAAACACGGCCGCCTGCATCGCGACAAGTACTTCGCCCAGGGGAAACCGATGCCCGTCCTCGCGATCGCGGGGATGGACCCGATCCTCTTCCTCGCGAGCTGCCTGGAGATCCCGCTGGGCGTGAGCGAGTACGAGTGGGCGGGCGCCGTCAAGGGCGAGCCCGTCGAGGTGCTCCGCGGCAAACACACGGGGCTGCCGATCCCGGCGCACGCCGAGATCGTCATCGAGGGCTTCGTGCACCCGAACGACCGGCTCCTGGAAGGACCGTTCGGCGAGTGGACCGGGTATTACGCGAGCGGCAGCCGGCAGGAGCCGGTGATCGACGTCAGGGCGATCTACCACCGCGACGAGCCGATCCTCCTGGGGTGTCCCCCCAACAAGCCGCCCTACGAGGCGCACCACTTCCGGAAGTATCTCCGCTCCGGCATGCTGCGCAAGGCCCTCAAGGACGCCGGCGTGCCCGGCATCGTCGGCGTGTACTGCCATCCGGTGGGCGGGTGCCGCCTCCTGTACATCGTCGCGATCAAGCAGATGTACCCGGGGCATGCGCGGCAGGCGGGGCTCCTGGCCTCCCAGGTGCGCGCGGGGGCGTACCTGAACCGCATGGTCGTCGTGGTGGATGAGGACATCGACATCACCGACCTCAACGACGTGATGTGGGCGGTGCTCACCCGGGCCGATCCCGCCCAGGACTATGAGATCCTCCACCGGTGCTGGAGCGGACCGCTGGATCCCGCGATTCACCCCGACCACAAGGGGTTTAACTCCCGGGTCATCATCGACGCGACCCGGCCCTGGGAGTGGAGGGACCGCTTCCCCATCGCGATCGGGCCGGATCCGGAGTACAAGCGCCAGACCCGGGAGAAGTGGGGCTGGATCCTGCGGGGAGACAGGGCTGGTTCGTGAACGCTCCGCGTCACGCCGGGCTCTCCTCGCGCGCGCAGGGGGGAGCGCCGCGCTCTTCGAAGCCACGGACGGAGCACGGTCCCCGGCCGTAGAAGAGGCGTCGGTTGTCAGGGAGCGCGTAGGATGGTCAAGGTCATAGACCTGGTCAAGGTCTTCCACGACGGGCGCACGCGGGTGGGCGCCTGCGACCGCATCAGCTTCGAGGTGCCGGCGGGCGCGTTCTTCACCCTGCTGGGCCCCTCCGGCTGCGGCAAGACGACGACGCTGCGGTCGATCGCCGGCCTGGAGCGGCCCGACGGCGGCCAGATCGAACTGGACGGCGCCGTGGTCTACTCGTCGCGCGAGGGCGTCTTCGTGCCGCCCAATCAGCGCGACATCGGCATGGTCTTTCAGTCGTACGCGATCTGGCCGCACATGACCGTCTTCGACAACGTGGCCTTTCCCCTGCGGGTCGGCCGCGGGCGCCCGGCGCGCGCGGAGACCGCGGACCGGGTCCGGCGCGCCCTGGCCACCGTGCGTCTCGACGGGCTCGAGCGCCGGCCGGCCACCCGGCTCAGCGGGGGGCAGCAGCAGCGGCTCGCGCTCGCGCGGGCGCTCGTGCGCGAGCCGAAGGTGCTGCTGCTGGACGAGCCGCTCAGCAACCTGGATGCCAAGCTGCGGGAGCAGATGCGCCTGGAGCTGCGCCAGCTGCAGCGTGCGCTCGGGATCACCACGGTCTACGTCACCCACGACCAGGCCGAGGCGCTGGCGATGTCGAGCGTCGTCGCCGTGATGCACGAAGGGCGGATCGTCCAGGTCGGGAGGCCGCGGGAGATCTACGAGCGGCCGGCCAACCGGTTCGTCACCGATTTCATCGGCGCGACCAACCTGGTGCCCGGTCGGGTGGCCGGCGCGCTCGGAGGGGACCTGTACCGGGTGGAGACCGCCCACGGACCGATGACCTGCGCGATCCCGGGCGGGACGGCCGCCGGCCGCGACGTCCTCGTCTCCGTCAGGCCGGAGGACGTGTCCATCCATGATCACCCGGCCGAAGGGGCGTGGGAAGGCACGGTCGAGCAGGTCGTGTTCCTGGGAGAGCGCGTGGACTGCCGCATCGCCGTCGGTGACCTCGTCCTGCGGGCCCACGCCCATCCGACGGTGCGGGTGCGCAGGGGAGACCGCGTCCGCCTGACGTTTCGCCCGGAGCGGTGCGTCGCGATCCGGCCGGAAGGAAACGCTCCGCCGCAGCGGGAATCCGGGCTCGAGCCGGAACGCGCGGGCCGTGAGCCCGCGCACTGACCCCGGGCCGGGGAGGACGAGGCATGTCCATGTCGGGGAGAGCGCGCATCGGAGTTGGTCCGGTCTCGCTCCTGGCGATGGTGCTCGTCACCGTCGTGCTGGCCTGGAGTCCCAAGGCCGGCTCCCAAACGCTCGAAGAGGCGGCAAAGCAGGAGGGCAAGGTCGTCGTCTACGGCTCGCTGGAGTCGGAGACGATGGACGCCGTGGCGAAAGCCTTTACGCAGAGGTACGGGGTGGGGGTCGACTACTGGCGGGCGTCCAGCAGCAAGGTCCTCGACCGCGTGCTCACGGAGTCCCGGTCCGGGAAGCCGACCTTCGACGTCGCGCTCACCAATCAGGGGCCGATGGTGCTCATGAAGAAGCAGGGCGCGTTCGCCAAGTACCTCTCCCCGCAGAACGCCAACTTCCCCAGGGAACTGAAGGACCCCGACAACATCCTGTCCCCGACCTACCGGGAGGTCATCGTAGGAATCATCTACAACACCAGGCTGGTCAAGCCGGAGGACGCCCCGAAATCGCTTGAGGATCTGCTCAGCCCCAAGTGGCGCGGGAAATGGGTGATCCCCGATCCGTCGCAGCACTTCACGACGGCGGAGTGGCTGCGCAGCCTGGAGAAGCTGTATGGGAAGGACTGGCTCTCGTTCGTCAAGCAGCTCGCGGCGACCCGGCCGATCCTGGTAGAATCGTTCATTCCGTCAGCCCAGAAGATCATCTCGGGTGAGGCGCTCGCAGGGATCACCTACCTCAAGTACGTCTACATCTACGGGAAGGACGGCGCCCCGCTGGATTACGTGCGGCTGCCGAAGATGCTGGCCGAGGGCCACAACGCCGCGATCTCGGCCAAACCGCCGCACCCGAACGCGGCCAAGCTCTTCGAGGACTTCCTGATCTCCCGGGTGGGGATGGAGATCGAGGCCAGGCAGGGCGAGTTCGTGGCCGTCAAAGGCATCTTTCCGCCGATCAAGGACGCCGACAGGGTCAACGCCGTTCTGATGAACGAGCTGTCGTCCGACGAGTTCAACAAGTGGGCGGGGGAGTTCCGGACCCTGTTCGCGACCCGGTAGGCGCACCTTCGGGCCGGATGAAAACCGATCTCTTCGCGCCCTCCCGGGCCGGGGTCGCCCGGGTCCGCTGGCGCGATCCGTTCACGCTCACCGTTCTCGGCCTCGCGCTGCTGCTCGCCTTTCTCAGCGTCTACCCGACGGCGATGCTCTTCTACGGCAGCCTTACCACCGCTCCCCTGGGGCAGGCCGGGATCCTGTCCTTCGCCAACTACGCGAAGGCCTACGGCGATCCCGAGACGCTCACCGTCCTGCGGGACTCCTTCGCCTTCGCGCTCGGCGCCTCGGCCCTCTCTCTTTTCCTGGCGGCGGTCCTGGCCTGGGTGACGATCCGCACAAACGCGCCGCTCAGGGGCCTCTTCGAGCTCACCGCGATCGTCCCCAACATCCTGCCGCCGCTCCTGATTGCGATCGCGTGGACCCTGCTCCTCAGCCCCTCCATCGGCCTCGTGAACGTCATGCTGAGAGGGCTCGTCCACACGTCGCAGGGCCCCCTCAACATCTACTCCCTCCCTGGGCTCATCTTCACCGAGGGGCTGATCCTGACGCCGCTCGCGTTCCTGATCCTGAGCGGCGCCCTCCGCAACATGGATCCGGCGCTGGAGGAAGCCGCCCGAACGGCCGGTGCCGGCCACCTCGAGGTCATCCGGAAGGTCACCCTCCCGCTGATGCGCCCGGCGATCCTGGCCGCGGGGACGCTCAACTTTGTCCGGGCCCTCGAGAGCTTTGACACGCCCGCGATCATCGCGCTGCCGGCGCGCATCGAACTCTTCACGACGAAGATCTTCCGCGCGGCGCTGGCAGCGTACCCCCCAAACTACAATCTGGCGGCGGCCTACGGGATGAGCCTGCTCGTCGTGGCCCTGGCCTTCGTGGGCCTGTATCGCCGGTTCACGGCACGCAGCGAGGCCTTCGCCACGATCACCGGCAGGGGCTACCGGTCCCACATGATCGACCTGGGCCCGTGGCGGTTCGCGGCCTCCGCGTCGGCTGCGGCGATCCTGATCCTCATCGTGGCCCTGCCCATGGCGATGCTGTTCTTCATCTCTATCCTCCCCTACTATCAGGTCCCGGGCCCGGAGATGGTCAGGCTGGCGACGCTTCGGCACTACGTCAGCATCTTCCACAGCGGGCGCGTGTACCGCGCGATGCTGCACAGCCTCGTGCTCGTCGTGACGGGCGCCACCGCGGCGATGGCGCTGGCGTCCCTCACCGCGTATGTGACCGTGAAGACCAGGATCGCCGGCCGCGGCGCGCTGGAGGGGCTGACGTTCCTGCCCTGGGCCTTTCCGAGCACCGCGTTTGCCATCGGCCTCCTCTGGGCGTACGTGCGGATCCCGCTGCCGATCTACGGCACGCTCTGGATCCTGTTGATCGGCTACGTGAGCCGCTTCCTCCCCTACGGGCTGCGGTCCATGACCAGCACGGTCGTCCAGATCCACCGGGAGCTCGAGGAAGCCGCGTGGACCAGCGGGGCCGGGTTCTGGACGACGTTTCGCGGCATCCTGCTGCCCTTGATGCGCCCCGGGTTCATCGCGGGGTGGATCCTCCTGGCCACGATCTTCATGCGGGAGTTCAGCCTGTCCCTGTTCCTGTACACGCCTGCCTCGGAGCCCGTTGGGCCGCTGCTCTACTACATGTGGCTCGACGGCCAGACAGGGCCGGTGGGAGCGCTTGGGATCCTCGTGAGCATCGTCTCGGCCGCCCTGATCGCCGGGGCGCGCCGCTACGCCCGCGCGGACGGATGAGCGCGGTATAGGAATCGACACCCAGGCGGCGAATAGCAGGAGGCGGCGGATGGACATCCCTGACGCGCGTTCCCGCGGGCGGAGCGCAGAGTACGGCTCCGATCTCATCGTCGACGTACTCCGGGCGCTGGGCATCGAATACGCCGTCCTGAACCCCGGAGCGACCTTCCGGGGCCTGCACGATTCGCTCGTCAACTACGGCGGGACCCAACGGCCGGCGCTCATCCAGTGCTGCCATGAGGAGATCGCGGTGGCCGTCGCGCACGGCTACGCGAAGGCGGCGGGGAAGCCGTGCGCGGCGATCCTGCACGACATCGTGGGCCTCCAGCACGCCAGCATGGCGATCTTCAACGCGTGGTGCGACCGGGTACCCATCCTCCTGCTGGGCGGCACCGGCCCGATGGCTGTCGAGCGGCGGCGGCCGTGGATCGACTGGGTCCATACGGCGCTGGTCCAGGGCAACCTGGTGCGCGACTTCGTGAAGTGGGACGATCAGCCGGCCAGCCTTCCGTCCGCGGCCGAGGCGATCGTGCGCGGCTACCGCATCGCGATGACCGAGCCGCGCGGCCCCGTCTACGTGTGCTTCGACGCCGACCTCCAGGAGATGCCCATCGGCGAGCCGGTCCCGGTGCCCGCGGTCGCCCGGCACGCCCCGCCTGCGCCGGTCGCGGCCGATGCGGGCGCCCTCGACGAGGCCGCACGCCTGCTCGGCGCGGCGGAACGGCCGGTCATTCTCGCCGAGTATCTGGGGCGGAACCCTGCCGCCGTCCCGGCCCTCGTCGAGCTGGCCGAACTGCTGGCCGCCCCGGTCATCGACCTCTATGCCCATGGACGATTCAATTTCCCCAGCACACACCCGCTCGACCTGACGGGAACGGAGAAGGAGCTGCTCGCGTCCGCCGACGTCGTGCTGGGGCTGGACCTGCAGGATCTCTTCGGCGCGCTCGCCCGCGGGGACCGCCTCACGCGCCGGTATGCACCCGTGGTCCCCGAGTCGGCGAAGGTGATCCACATCGCGCTGTCCGACCTGGCGGTCCGCAGCTGGGCGGAGAGCTATCAGCGCCTGGCGCCCGTGGACGTACCGATCCTGGCCGACACCTCTGTGGCGCTGCCGGCGCTGGTCGCGCGGGTGCGGGAGGCGGCCGGGGACGGCGCAGGCCGGCGTGCGCGCTACGACCGGCTCCGGGCGGAGCACGAACGGCTGCGCCGCGAGGCCCGGACCCGCTGCGAGGAGCAATGGAACGACCGCCCGATCGCTCCGGCCCGGCTGGCGGCCGAGGTGTGGGAGGCCCTGCGCGACGAGGACTGGGTGCTGGGAAACGGCGACCTGGACGGCTGGACGCGGCGCCTGTGGGACTGGACCCGCCCCGATCAGTTCCTCGGCCACAGCGGCGGGGCGGGGCTCGGCTACGGCGCCGGAGCGGCCATCGGCGTGGCCCTGGCCCACCGGGGCACCGGGAAGGTCTGCGTCGATCTGCAGCCGGACGGCGATCTGCTGTATACGCCGAGCGCGCTCTGGACGGCGGTGCATCACCGAATTCCGCTGCTGGTCGTCATGTGCAACAACCGCTCGTACCACAACGACGAGGTCCACCAGGAGATGGTGGCCCGCGCCCGGCGGCGGCCGGTCGAAAACAAGGTGGTCGGCATCCGGATCGAGGATCCGGCGGTCGACTTCGCCGGGATGGCCCGCGCGTTCGGGATGCACGGCGAGGGCCCCATCGAGGATCCCGCGATGATCGCTCCCACCGTGCGGCGGGCACTTCGCGTTGTCAAGGAGGACCGGATGCCGGCGCTCGTCGACGTGGTCATCCGCCCGGAATGATCATCGATTTCCAGCACCACTTCGTCCCTGCGGAGCTCGCCGCCCGCCGGGGGTTCGCGCCGGGCGAGCAGCGGAACCTCATGGAGGGCGGCGTGGCCAAGTTCACGCTCCACGACCGGCTCTACGACCTCGACACGCAGGTGCGGGAGATGGACCAGGCCGGCATTGACGCGGCGGTCCTCACCTGCAACCTCGGCTGGGACGCGCCGCTTGAGGAATGCCGGCTGATCAACGACCGGATGGCGGACATCCAGCGGCGGTACCCGGGCAGGTTCGTCGGCCTGGCGCACGCGCCGGCCCTCGAGGACGCCGGCCTGCGGGAGATCGAGCGCGGGGTGCGGGAGCTGGGGCTCCAGGGCGCAACGATCACCTCGCAGGTGGACGGCCTGCCCCTGGACTCGCCGCGGCTGGGCCCGCTCTACCGGAAGGCCTGCGAGCTCGACGTGGTGATCTTCGTGCATCCGCCGCAGGCCCCCGCGGGCTACGCGCACATCCGGGAGTACGACCTGGGCCGGATCCTCGGCCGCGAGATCGACCTGCAGGTCGCGGTCACGCGGCTGATCGCCGGGCAGGTCCTGGAGGAGTTCCCTGCCCTGAAGCTGGTCATCGCGCACTTCGGCGGCGGCGTCGCCGCGGTGAAGGAACGCCTGGTGGCCAAGGCCGGACGGTTCGGCACCCTCAGGCGCCCGTTCAACGAATACTTCGACCGGCTGTACTTCGACATGGCCGGCTTCGAGGGGGGGCCCGCTGCCGTGCGGTCCGCGCTCACCGGCATCCGGCCGGAGCGGCTGGTCTTCGCGACCGACTATCCGCAGGACTTCACAGGCGCGACGACCCAGACGGGCACAGGGGTCGCGGGCATCGCGGACTACATCACGCTCATCAGAAAACTTCCGCTTCCCCCGGGCAGCAGCGCGGCGATGCTGGGCGGCACCGCGGCCCGCCTGCTTGGCCTTGAGGCGTAAGGCAGAGCGTACACGGCGGCGGAGGAGGCCCCAGGCCGACACGCGGGGAGGCAGCGCCGATGCCGTATCGTGATCTCCGCGCGTACCTGCGCGTGCTCGAGGAAGCCGGCAAGCTCCACCGCATCCGCACGGAGGTGGACAAGGACTGGGAGATCGCCGCGGTCTCCCGCGTTGTGTTCGAGGACGTCCCCGAGGCGCAGCGGCCGGCGCTGCTCTTCGAGCGGGTGAAGGGGCATACCATTCCGGTGTGCGTCGGCGTCCTGGGCGCGTCCCGGTGGGTGTACGCGCTGGCCCTGGAGACGACTCCGGAGGAGATCCCCGACAAATGGGCCCGCGCGCAGCGCCGCCCGATCCCACCGCGTCTGGTGGCGGATGGGCCCGTCCACGAGACCGTAAAGCGCGGGGAGGCCGCGAACTTGAACAGCCTCCCGGTGCCCATCTGGACGCGCCAGCATGACCCCGGACCCTACCTCACGGCGCCCTTCGTCATTACCCGGGACCCGGAGACGGGGGCCGAGAACGTCGGGACCTACCGCTGCCAGATCAAGGGGCCGCGCAAGATCGGCATGTGGGTCAACTTTCTGCAGCACGCCCGCCAGCACATCGAGCCCCGGCGCCTGGCCGGGGAGCGGATCCCCGTCGCCATCGTCGTCGGAGCCGAGCCGGCGGTGGGCCTGTGCTCGGTGTCGCGTATCGCGGCGGGGGTGGAGGAACTGGCGGTGGCCGGCGGCCTGCGCGGGGAGCCGCTGGACGTCGTCCGGTGCGTGACGAGCGATCTGCTCGTGCCGGCGACTGCCGAGATCGTGATCGAGGGGGAGATCACACCCGAGCTCGAGGAGGAGGGTCCGTTCGGGGAATACCCCGGCTACATGGGCCCCAAGGCCGACTCCTACGTGGTCGAGGTCCAGGCGATCACCCACCGCGAGCAGCCGATCTTCCAGGCGTTCCTCAGCCAGATGCCCCCCAGCGAGTCGAGCTGCATCCGCGGATGGGGACGGGAATGCGCCATCCTCAAGCACCTGCGGGATCTCAGACTCCCGGTCCGGGACGTCCACCTGCTGCACGCGGGCGGCGCGGCCGCGTATCTGGCGATCTCCATCCGCCCGCAGTATCCTGGGCAGGCGCAGCAGGTGATGTTCGCCGCGTGGGCCGTCGATCCGGCGCTTGGCAAGATGACCGTGGTTGTGGACGACGACATCGACGTCCGCGACCCCTTCCAGCTCGCCTGGGCGCTCTCGTGGAGGGTCCAACCCCACAAGGACATCGCGATCATCCCGAACACGCCGGCCGTGCGCCTGGATCCGTCCCAGGCCGCCGAGGATGTGCCGCAGCTGGACCCGTCGCGGCGACTGTCGAGCAAACTCGCGATCGACGCCACCAGGAAGCACGCCTATCCCCCGGCCTCCCTGCCGCCGGCTGAAGATCTGGTCCGCGCGCGGGAGAAGTGGGCGGCGTATGGGCTGTCGGCCCTGCCGGACGGGCCGCGGTGACGGGCGCGACCATCCTGCCGGACCGGCTGCTCCGCCTGCTCGAGACGGGCGCCCCTGCCGTGCTGATCACCGTGGGGACCGACGGCTGGGGGCATGCGGCGATGACGTGGGCGGCCGCCGTCTCCCGGGACCGCGTCCGGTTCGGCGTCGACCACGGGAGCGCGACGCTGGCCAACCTGGAGCGCGACGGGAAAGCGACGCTGCAGGTCATCGGCAAAGACAACACGCTCGCGCTGATCAAGGGGCGGGCGCGCATGCTGAGGGCGCGCATCGAGGCCGCCCCTTTTGCGATGGCGATGTGGGAGCAGGCGGTGGCCGAGGTGAAGGATCAGGCGTGGGGGCCGGTCGTGGTCTCCCCGCTCTCGTTCGAGTGGACGGGGCCCCAGGCCGAGGCGATGCGCCGGATCGAGCAGGCGGTGCTGGCCGAGCTGCGCGGCGGGCGGCCATGAGGAGCCCTGAGCGCATCTCCCCGCCGCCGACGACGATGGGCCGGACAGGGCGTGGTCACTTCCTCACTGCCGACAGGGCATCTGCCTCTAGCAGTTTGAGCAGCTGGCGCCCTTTGCGCACCCCGCGGCGTACGTCGTTTTGGGCCTCGACCGTCGTGGCGTATTCCCGGATCAGGCCCTCGGGCAGGCCGACCGTATGGAACAGCTCGTCCCGCCGGATCCTCTCGAGATAGAGGCTGGCCACTTCAGGGTCGATGCCGGCAACGGCCTCGGCGAACCCAACGGTCGACTGCAATCCGAACCCGCGCTCGATGACGAGTTGCGTCGCGGCCAGCGCGACGAAGAAGGACCCGGGACGCAGCGCCCCACCCAGCAGCGCATCCCACAGCGTCTCGACCTCCAGGGAGACCTCGGTGGATTCGGGGGCGATCCCTTTCTTGCGCAGCTGCGCGCCGACCCATAACGCATGCCGGTGTTCGTCGTCGACCTGGCGGAGCAGCGCCTCCTGCGCCCGAAGCGACGGCGCGCGCCGCATCATCTCATAGGCGACATCCCGGATGTAGATCTCCTGGTGGTAGCCTTTGATCAGGCGGTGGGTGATCACGCGGCGGACGTCCTCGTCGGTGGCGCACTGCGCAATGACCTGCTTCCAGATCTCGGGGATGCCGGCGGTCCGGGCGTAGGCGTCCACTTCGCGGGCGATCTCGGTGACGAAGTCGTCGGGGGGCATCGCCTCGCGTCGAGGGTCAAGCGCCATCTCGAGCACCTCCTCCGGCTCCCTGCCGCGCCGGGCGGGCCCAGCGCCTACGTCTGGCGCTGCGGCCTCCAGGACTCAAACTTCATCTCGAGCCGCCGCAGGCACCACATCAGGATGATGGAGGCCGAGGCCAGGATGACGATGCCCACGAACACGCGGTCGGTCTGAAAGGTCTCCCCGGCGACCGCGATCTCGTAGCCGATTCCCGCCGTGGCCGCGTAGAGCTCGCCCACGACGATGCCGATCAGCGCCTGGCCGAGGCCCAGGCGCAGGCCGGCGACCAGGAACGGCACCGCGCCGGGCAGGACGATGGTGGTGAAGATCTGGCGGTCGGTCGCGCCGAAGGAGCGGGCGGTGCGGACCAACGACTCGTCGGCCGCGCGCACCCCGGCCTCGGTGCTGATGAGGATCTGGAACACGGCCACCAGGAACACCACGGCCACCTTGGACCAGACGCCGATGCCGAGCCAGATGATCAGGAGCGGCAGCAGGGCGATGCGCGGCGTCGAGTAAAGCGCGGACACAAACGGCTGCAAGACGGCGGACACGTCGCGGTACCAGCCCATGCCGACGCCGATCAGGATCCCCACGACCACCGCCAGGGAGTATCCCCCGAGGAACTCGGTGCCGCTGACCCGGATGTCGTTGCCCAGGGTCCCTTCATGGGTCAGTTGAATGAACGTGGCGACGATCCGGCTGGGGGCGCTGGTGAACAGCGGGTTCACCATGCCCAGGCGCATGACGGCTTCCCACGCGGCCACGAAGAGCACGACGGCGATGCTTCCGAGCAGGCGCGCGCGGGCCGCGGGGGACAGCCGGCGACCCCGCGCCCGCGGCGCGGGGGCCTCAGCGTCCTCCGGGATCACCTCCTGCGCGGTGGCGAGCGCCTCCTCCTCAAGCATGGACGACACTCCTCAGCCCGGCGCGCACTTCGCCCTCGATCAGGGCCCAGATCTGATCCTCGAGCTCCAGGAACGCCGGCGTCCGCTTCACACGGAGGTCCCGAGGGCGTGGAAACGCAACGGGGATGATGCGCTTAACCCGCCCCGGCCGCGCGGAGAGCACGACCACCCGGTCCGCCAGAAAGATCGCTTCGTTGATCTGATGGGTGATGAACACCGCCGTCCTGCGCATCTCCTGCCAGATGCGCATCAGCTCCGCCTGCATGAGCTCGCGGGTCTGAGCATCCAGGGAGGCGAACGGCTCGTCCAGGAGGATCACCTCGGCGTTCATCACGAGAGCCCGCGCCAGGTTTACACGCTGCTGCATCCCGCCCGAGAGCTCGGTGGGGTGGTAGCGCTCGAACCCCTCGAGTCCCACCAGCCTGATCATCTCGCGGGCCCGGGGGATCGCCTCCCGCAGGGGGGCGCCCCGCAGCTCGAGGCCGTAGGTGACGTTCCGGAGCACGGTGCGCCACGGCAGCAGCGACGGGCTCTGAAAGACGACCGCCCGGTCGCGTCCCGGCCCCGCGACCGGCTTCCCATCCAGCAGGATCCGGCCCCGGCTGATGGGCACCAGGCCGTCGAGGCAGTACAGAAATGTGGTCTTGCCGCACCCGCTCGGGCCCACCACGCACAGAAACTCGCCCGGCTCGATGTGGACGGAGAGGCGGCTGAGCGCGAGCGTGGCGACCCTGGTGCGAGGATTCTCGTACCGGACGGAGACGTCGACCGCTTCCAGCTTTGAGCTCACCGGCACCCACCTCACCGCGGTTTACTGCTCACGGGTATTGCTGCATATACCCCGACCCCGCCCAGGGCTCCTGCAGGCCGGATCTGCTAACCGGCGGGGCGGCAGGACCCGGTGGTTCAGAACTCAGCCGCCGCCAGAGCGCCCCCGTCAACCAGCAGGTCCGCCGCCGTGATAAACGCCGCGTCATCGGAGGCCAGGAACAGCGCGGCGCTGGCGACGTCGAGCGGCTCCCCATTGCGCCCCACGAGGTTCCGGACGCCGCCGGGCGCGCGCACCGTGTCCTCGCCGACCGGGGAGCCGATCCGGTTCGGCGTCAGCGAGTTGACGCGGATCCCGTAGGGCGCGAGCTGGATGGCCAGTGATCGGGTCAGGTTCAAGACCCCGCCCTTGGCTGCGGTGTAGGCGGTGGCGTTCTTCCGGCCGCGGTGGCCGGAGGTGGAGGCCATGTTGATGATGCTCCCGCCCCGACCCTCGCGCACCATCTGCCTCCCCACGTACTTGGAGCACAGGAACACGCTCGTGAGCGTGACGCGCAGGACCCGGTCCCATTCCTCTTCACCGAGTTCGAGAACGGTCTTGCGGTCGGTGATCGCCACGTTGTTCACGAGCACATCGACCCGGCCGAAGTGGGAGACCACCGCGGAGACCATGCCCTGAACGTCTTCCGGAGACGACACGTCGCAGACGACGGGCAGGGCGGCCCCCGCACGGCCCGCGTTGATCCGGTCCGCCGCGGCGGCGGCCCGGCCGCGGTCCAGGTCCACGACGGCCACCCGCGCCCCCTCGCGGGCGAACACCGCAGCCACGCCCTCGCCGATGTTGCGGCCCGCCCCCGTCACGATCGCTACCCGGCCATCAAGTTTCATGCGCGCTCCCTCTCCCCGGGGCTGGATACCCCCCGTCTGAGGGATACGCCGCATCGCCGCCGCGCCCTCCCGCCCAGGCATGCGCGGGCGGCGGGGTGCAGCAGAAGGCAGGTGCACGAGGGAGGCACGTGCAAGCAGGACACTGCAGGCCGAGTTCCGGTTCGAGTCGAGACCGCGCGGACGGCGTCGAAAGGAGCGGGAGTCATGCACGACCTGCAGCGCTATCTCGTCACAGAATTCATCGAGGAATACGAGGATGGCGCTCTCGACCGCGACGACCTGGAACGGCGCGTTGTGGGAATCCTGGGCCCCGCGGAGGCCGCCCGCATGCTGGCGGAGGTCCCGGTGCGGCGGGAAGAGCCGCGGCCTCTCCCCGCGGTCGCAGCGCCGATTCATGGGGGCGCAGGACTGGCCACGGCCGACGTCCTCGTTCCGCTCGCGGACGTCGAGCTCCTGGGGTATCTCGTCCGCCCTGATGACTCGGACCGGCACCCGGCGATCCTTGCCATCCACGAGAATCGCGGGCTGGTCGAACACATCAAGGACTGCGCGCGCCGCCTCGCCTCGGCCGGGTACGTGGTGCTGGCTCCGGACCTGCTGTCCCGGCGAGGCGGCACCGGAACATTCACCGATCCGAACGATGCGATCGCCGCCCTCGGCCAGGCCGATTTCGAACAGAACACCCGCGACCTGGTCGCAGCCCTGGACTGGCTCGCCGGCCAGCGCGGCGCCGATGGCCGCCGCCGGGGGGTGACCGGCTGGTGCATGGGCGGCGGCTACACGTGGCGGGTCGCGACGCAGGCAGGAAATCGGATCCGCGCGGCGGCGCCGTGGTACGGCCCGAACCCGCCGTCAGGGGTGGAGAATATCGCCGCTCCGGTCTTCGCGCTCTACGGCGAGCTCGACCAGCGCATCAACGCCGGCATCGAGGCGATCTCCCGGCAGATGCAGACGCACGGCAAGCCGTTCACGTACAAGATCTACCCGGGCGCCAAGCACGCCTTCAACAACGACACGGCGCCCGACCGGTACAACCCTGAGCAGGCCCGCATCGCCTGGAACGACATGCTGCAGTTCTTCGCACAGCACCTGAACGGGTGACCCGGGCTCATAGGCGTCCAGATCAGTGCTCCGTCTCGCCGGTGGGAAGCGCTCGGCGGTCACGAGATCGGCGTCCCGCTGGGTACGCCGGCGTCGACGCCGAGGAGCACTTATATCTCGCCCTCCTCGTCTCGCACAGGGACCGCGGCCGTTCCGGGTTGCACCTGGTAATCCCGCGCCGCGCCCTCGGGGGTGATGTAACCGTCCAGCAGATCGGCGGCGACCGCCGCCGGGTCTCGCTGCGCCGGGGGTCCCATTCCGCCGCCCCCGGCACGCTGCAGCCGGAGCACGTCTCCGGCATGCATCTCCACGTCGCCGCTGCGGGCCGGCAGACGCCGCTCCCCCGCGGCCCCGGGGTTCACGATCAGGGCCCCCGGCCACCCGGGCCGTCCGCCGTCCAGGCCGCGCGGGCTCGTGGAGTGCCGGTCCATCCGCGCGGAGAGACGCGCGTCCGCAAGGAGCTCGTACTCGCGCACATACCCGAGGCCGCCGCGCCAGCGTCCCGCCCCTCCCGAGTCGGCCAGGAGCTCGAAGCGGCGCAGCCGGATGGGAAACTCGCCCTCCAGAATCTCGATCGGCGTGGCCCGGCTGTTGCCGACGTGGACCGCCACGGCGTTGATCCCATCCCGCCCGGCGCGCGCGCCGAGCCCCGACCCGAATAGCTCGTACTGCACCCGGCCGTCGGCCCATCCGAGCACGATGCCGCCGGTGCCTCCGCTCTCCGCGATGCGCCGGGGGCCGGCCAGCGGCCCGAGCGCCCGCAGAACCGCTTCCGTGCAGATCTGCGCCGTCGCCATGTACGAGCTGACCGGAGCGGGCGGGATCGGGTCGAGCAGCGTGCCCGGCCGAAACGACGTCTCGACCGCCTCGGCCAGGCCGCGGTTGACCGGCAGCTCGGGGTCGATCAGGCACTTCAGGCAGTAGTAACAGACGGCCCGCACCAGTGGAGGGCGGATATTGGCGGGGCCGCGGGTCTGCGGGTCGCACCCCGACCAGTCGAACCGGATGCGGTCGCCCTCGATCTCGACGGCCAGGCGAACGGTGACGGGACGGCCGATGGTGATGCCGTCATCATCGATCTGGCCTTCGGCGCGGTAGATCCCGTCCGGCCAGGCGGCGACCGCCCGGCGCACGGCCCGCAGCGTCCGTTCGGCCAGGGCCTGCGCGGCCGCTGTGAGGGTGGACGTCCCGTGGGCCTCGAGCAGCGCCAGGAGACGGCGCTCCCCAAGGCGCGTCGCCCCGATCTGGCCCCGCACGTCCCCCACCACCAGGTCAGGCGTCCGGCTGTTCGCGGCGAAGATGCGCTCGACCTCGGGCGTCCACCGCACCGCCGGCAGGTGCAGCCCCTCCTGATAGATCTCCTGCGCCCGCCCCGAGCCCGAGCCCGGAGCGCTCCCCCCGATATCCGGCTTGTGCGCGATCGACCCGGCGAAGCCCGAAAGCTGGCCCTGAAAGAACACGGGCGTGAGCACGGCGACGTCGAGCGCGTGGGGGCTGCCCCCTTCGTAGGGATGGTTGATGACAAACACGTCGCCGGGGGACTGTGCGGCGGGAGGATAGCGGCGCAGCACCCCGGCGACACAGGCGGGAAACGCTCCCAGGTGCAGCGGCAGCACCGTGTGCTGGGCGACCACCTGACCCTCGGCGTCGAGCAGCGCGCAGGAGGCGTCGTGCGACTCCCGCACGGCCGTCGAATAGCCGGTGCGAAAGAGCGCCTGCTGCATCTCCCGCACGATGCCGTCCAGCCGCGCCCGGAGGACCTCTACTGTGACCGGATCTAGCATTGGATCATCGTCGCGTTGCCGCCGGCATCGCAACGCAGCCGGAAGCCCGGGGGCACCACGATCGTCGAGTCATACTGCTCGAGGATGGCGGGGCCCGAGAGTTCGTCGTCCGCCCCGAGCCGGTCCCGATCGTACACAAGCGTCTCCACCCAGCCGTCGAACCAGGCGCGCCGCGACCCCAGGCGGGCGCGCGAGTCCGGGGGTCCGGGAAGGGAGGCCAGCGTGGCGTCGGCGGGGCGCGGCACCAGCCCGACGGCCTGGCAGCGGTAACTCACGAGCTCGAGCGGCTGATCCGGGGCGGCATGGCCGAAGCGCTCCTCATGCAGCCGGTCGAACGCCGCGCGCACCGCGGCCGGCGAAAATTGCCCCGCGGGGAGCGGTACCGTCAACTCGTATCCCTGGCCGGCGTAGCGGAGGTCAAGGGCCAAATCGCACCGCCGCTCTGCCGGCCTGAACCCCTCGCGGTCCAGGTCCTCCGCCGCCCGCCGGCCCAACTCTGCCAGGGCGGCCTCCACCTCCGCGGCCGCAAGCCGGTCCAACCGGTCGAGCCGCGAGCGCACGTAGTCGCGGCGCACGTCGGAGAGCAGGAGACCGAATGCCGAGGTCGCGCCGGGATGAGGAGGCACAATGATGCGGGGGATCCCGAGATCGCGCGCGACGAAAGCGGCGTGCACCGGCCCGGCCCCGCCGAATGCCACGAGGGGAAAGGCGCTCACGTCGTAACCCCGTTCGGTCGAGATCGATCGGACCGCCTCGGCCATCTGCACGTTGACCAGACGCACCACGCCCGCCGCGGCCTCCGCCAGCGACAGCCCGAGCGGGCGGGCGACCCGGGCTTCCAGGGCCCGGGCCGCCGCCTCGGGATCGAGGCGCATGCCGCCGCCGAGGAACCGCTGGGGGTCGAGGTAGCCGAGGACCAGGTCGGCGTCGGTGACCGTCGGATGTGTCCCCCGGCGGCCATAGGCGGCCGGGCCCGGATCGGCGCCCGCGCTGTCCGGACCGACGCGCAGGGCCCCCAGGTCGTCGACGCGCGCCAGGGTGCCGCCCCCGGCGCTGACGCTGTGGATGTCGAGCATCGGCACCGCGATGGGCCGGCCGGCGACCTCACCCCGCGTGGTGGTATTCGGGCGGCCTCGCTCGACAAGCGCCACGTCGCAGGAGGTGCCGCCCATATCAAAGCTGATCACGTTCTCGGAACCCGCGAGCCGCGCGATGGCCACGGCCGCCGTGACACCGGCGGCCGGGCCGGAGAGGACCGTCGTCACCGGCACGCGGGCGGCCTGCGCGAAGGTGGCCGTCCCCCCGTTCGACTGCATGACGAGCCGCAGCGCGCGGATGAGGCCGCGGTCCGCGAGCCCCCGGTCGAGCGCCGCCATGTAGCGGCTGAGCCGGGGACCCAGCGCCGCGTTGGCCACCGTCGTCGAGAGGCGGTAGTACTCGCGGATCTGGGGCAGCACCTCCGATGAGGCCGTCACCCACCACTCGGGATGGCGCGCCCGCAGCCGCGCCACCACCTGCTGCTCATGGTCGGGCCGCAGAAACGAAAAGAGAAAACAGACGGCCACCGCCTCGACCCTCTGCGCCTCCAGCCGGTCGATCGCCCTCTCCACGGAGGCGGCATCCAGGGGACGCAGCACTTCGCCGCGCGCCCCCACGCGCTCGGCCACTTCCGCCGTCTGCCGCGGCGGGCAGAGGGATGACGGCCGTTCGAAGAGCAGGTCGAACGTCGGGCGGCCGTACGGGCGCGCCTGCTCGCCCACCTCCAGGATCCCCCGGAAGCCCTGGGTCACGAGCAGGCCGATCCGCGCCACTTTGCCCTCCAGCAGCGCGTTTGTGCCGACGGTCGTCCCGTGCAGGAAGAAGGCGATCTCGCTCGCCGGGGCGCCGACCGCGTCGATGCCCTGCAGGACGGCGCGCGCCGGATCGTCGGGCGTCGAGGGGACCTTGCGCACGCTGAGCCGTCCCGTCGTTTCGTCGAGCAGGACGAGATCGCAGAAGGTGCCGCCGGTGTCGACGGCCAACCGGTAGCGGCCCATGGGGAGGGAAATTTGCTGTGCCGCCGCCGCCCCCTGCTTCCGCCGGACCCGAGCCGCAGAAGTTCGAGAGCGGCGGCCGGACCGCCCGGCTTGCCGCCCTGCGTCGCGGCGTTCGCCGCCGCTCCGAGGGCCTCGCCAGACGTAATCAGCGTGGCGGCAGAGGCTCTGCGCGAGCGCAGCCTCCTGGTCCGTGGACCGCGCGACGCAGGGAAAAGACGCCGCTGTGGAATAGTAGTGGAAAAGTAGATGTAGGCGCCGCGCCTGCGCGGCGTCGGCGACGATGGGGGTTGGGTCCCGGGCGCGGCGTCCTTGCCGGACGTCGCGCCCGGATGGGCCGGGTGAGATGCGAAGACGAGTCGGACACAGCGCGGACGTATTGGCTCACGCCGTAGGCGCGGCAGCCGTTGCGGTGCTCCTGGCAGCGTGGAGCGCCATCGCCGCGCCGGAGCCCGCGGGAATCCGATTTGCCGTCGTGGGGGGAAGCCCCAGCTTCACTGCGATCTGGCTGGGCGTCGACAACAGGATCTTCGAAAAGTACGGCGTGCGGCTCACCCTCCAGAACATGAACGGATCTGTGGCGCTCGATGCCCTGTTGGGCGGGGACATCGAGATCGCGGCGGACGGGCAAACGATGGTCCAGGCCGATCCGACAGGCGCCCACCTGGCTTTTGTGGGGGCGTTGCAGAACGAGTTCGCCGGATTCTTCGTCTATGCGCGGCCCGAGGTTCATTCTTTTCAGGACCTCAAAGGCCAGGTCGTTGCGGGGACGACGCCCGCGGCCACCGCATCGTTTGCGCTGAGCAATGCGCTCAGGAAGGCGGGCCTGAACCCCGCGACCGATGTGAAGTGGATCTACCTCGGTACCCCCGCCAGCCAGCTCGCGGCACTGGAGAAGGGGCTGATCGCAGCCGCTGCGCTGCCCTGGCCGTTCAACTTCGACGCCGATAGAGAAGGCCTCGGCAAGCTCGTGGACCTGAAAACCTGGCATCTTCCGGCCGCCGCCACGAACCTCGCGGTCAGACGCGAGTGGGCCGCCCAGAATCAGCAGAGCCTCGTCGCCTTCCTCAAGGGGCTGATTGAAGCGACCGGACTGGCCAAGTCCAACAAGGCCATGACTGAAAAAGCGATCGCAAAGCATCTGAAGCTCACCGACAGGACGCTGCTGGACGCGTCCTATGAGCGGTTTGTTGACGTCTGGCCAAACCCGCCGTACATCACGCTGGAGGCGGTCGCGGAAGCGATTCGCGATGTCCCGAGCCCCGAGGCCAAAAAGCACGCGCCGGCCGATTTCATCGACCGCGCGCCTCTCGATGCGATTGTGAGGAGCGGGTTCGCGGATCAGTTCATTAAGAAGTAATGGG
>JAPVSX010000128.1:0-5833 GCA_047519495.1 Armatimonadota bacterium | reverse complement strand
GTCGAGGTCGATCGAGACGAAGTCTTCCCGTAGCGGCAGGGGCGCCTTGCTGCCGTACACCGAGCACCCGGACGAGGCGAAGACCAGCCGCCGGACGCCGGCGAGGTGGGCAAACTGCAGCATCTTGAGCGTGCCGAGGCCGTTCACCCTCAGGTCCTGCTCCGGATGGTCGACCGAGTTCTGGTTGGCAAACAGCGCGGCGAGATGGTAGACGTACACCGGCCGCTCCCCGAAGACGGCCCGGAGGGCCTCGTCGTCCAGGACGCTCCCCTGAACAAAGCGCACCGCCGGGTGGTCCGGAAGGTTCCACCGGCTCGCCGAGGAGAGGTCGTCGAGCACCAGGATCCGGGCAGCCCCGACATCCGCCAGCGCGCGGATGAGGTTGCTCCCGATGCACCCGGCTCCGCCCGTCACCAGGACCGTCCGGCCTGCGTAGCCCCGCTCGTTGATTGTCATCTCAGCCTCCTACCGGTCCCCGCTGGACGGCAGCAGCCCGGACGCGTCCACGGCCATAGGGACCCCCGCGCGCGCGGATTCCTGCACCGCGAAGCAGCATGCGGCGTTCGCCGCGTACGTTTGAATGGAGACCGGCGCCGGCGCGTCCCCGCGGACTGCGGCCACCCAGGCCTCGAGTTCCTCGCGGTAGCCGCGGGCAGCCTCCCACCGCCGGATCCGCCGCACCCGGCCGCCGCGGACGAGCGTGGCGCGGCGAAAGTCCTCGATTGTGCAGGAGACCCCGCGGCCGAACGCCTCCAGCCGCTCCCGCGACTCCGCGCGGTCGGCCCCATCCACATAGAGGATCGTCCCGGTCGAGCCGTCTCCAAACCCGAGCAACACGTTGACCGACGCGCCGGAGGCGCCGGCGGCGGCGGATGTTCGGGCGAACACCTGCACCGGGTCCGCATCGGTGAGGAACTGCAGCAGGTCGACGAAGTGCCCGCCCTCCCCCAGCCACCGTCCGCCCCCCTCGACAGGGTCATATACCCAGTGGTCGGGTGCTATCTCCCCGGCGTTGACGCGATACGTGAAGGTCAGCGGGCGCTCGGGGCCGATGAACGCCTTCACGGTCCGTACGAGCGGGGCGTAGCGGCGGTTGAACCCCACGACCAGGACCCGGGGCGAGGCCGCGTGGGCCTCCAGCACCGCGCGCACGTCCTCCGGCGTGAGCCCCATCGGCTTCTCCACGAAGACATGCTTTCCTGCCGCAAGCGCTTCCACCGTGAGCGGCGCATGGAGGTCGTGCCGCGTGGCGATCACGACCGCGTGAACGTCGGGATCGTCGAGGATCCGGCGGTGGTCGGTCGTGCAGAACGCAAACCCGAAGCGGTCGCCCACGTGCCGGGCGGAGAGCCCGCCCGCCGTGGCGATGCCGCGCAGGCGGACGCCCGGAACCCGGGCGAGCACCGGGAGGAGCTGCGCCTCCGCAAAGACACCGCCGCCGATGACGCCGATGCCGACCTCCGCCGTCGAACGCGGCGTCGCCGCCGTCCGGAGCGGCAGCGTGCGCTCCACCGCGGGGCGCTCAGGATACGTGAGAACGACGCCCAGGTGCGGCTCCTTTGACTCCCCCCGGATCAGCGCGTAGGCCTCACCGGCCCGTTCGATGGGGAACCGGTGGGTGATGAGCGGCTCGACCCGGACGGCTCCCCGCGCCACCTCCGCCACGAACCAGGCCATGTTCCGGCCGGCGGTCCACCGGACGTACCCCCGAGGGTAGTCCGTCTCCGGGTGGGCGGCCTCATCCTCCTCGCCCCCCGGGCCGGACGCCCGCGAGAGGAGGAGCGCGAGTTCCTTCTTCCAGAAGGCGCGGCGGGGGACGTGCATCCCCGTGACGCCGACCATCACCACGGTGGCACGCATCCGGGCGAGGTCTGCGGCGAGCTCGAGCGGCGCGTTGCTGGCGGTGGCGGCCGTCACGATGACCGCGTCCACCCCGGCACCGTGTGTGAGCCGCAGGGCCGCCGCCCGGGCTTCGTCGGCCGTGAGCGCCGCGGCGTCCGCGCCCAGCCGCCTGGCCAGCGCCACGCGCGGGGCGGCGATGTCGTGCGCCAGCACCTGACAGCCGGCGCTCCGGAGGAGCTGCACGGTCAGCTGGCCGAGCAGGCCCAGTCCGAGGACGGCGACCACCTCGCCGAGGCCGGCGCCGGCCCGGCGG
Organism: Armatimonadota bacterium; assembly: GCA_047519495.1. Classification (GTDB taxonomy): domain Bacteria; phylum Sysuimicrobiota; class Sysuimicrobiia; order Sysuimicrobiales; family Segetimicrobiaceae; genus JAPVSX01. Next base: position 3,678 of record JAPVSX010000128.1, on the reverse strand, counting down.
ACCCCGTGGAGCGCGATGGCGCCCAGCATCGCAAACGCCCCCGCCTCCCACGATACCTCAGGTGGCAGCGGCACGCACAGGTGCTCCGGAATCACGACGACCTCAGCGTGGGCGGCCCGCCGGGCACCCGCGCAGGCCACGCGGTCTCCGACGCGGACGCCCTGTACGCCGGCGCCCACGTCGATCACGACCCCCGCGCTGCTGTACCCGAGCGGGTGCGGCCGGTCAAGCCGGAGGAACGCCTCCCGCACGGTCGTCCGCAGGCCGTCGCGGCGGACCTTGTTGAGAGCCTCGCGGACGAGATCGGGGCGCGCCCGCGCCTTGCCGAGCAGGCTCTTGCCCGCGAGGTCAATGACCAGCCGCTCCGTCCCGGCGCTCACCGCCGAGGCGACATTGTGCACGAGGACGGTTCCCCGCCGCACCTGCGGCGCGGGAACCTCCGTGACTTCCAGGGCCCCCGTTCGGGGGCTGAGCACCACCTGCTTCATCGCTCGTAAGTGGATCCGGCCATCTGGCCCGAGCGCGTCGGCCCGGCTTCCGCTGCCACGGCCACCCGCCTGGATCTATGCGCGGGATCCGCCGCGCGTGTCTTCCTTCGCCAGGATCGACGCGCGGCGCGCGTCCAGGACGTAGGCGTCGATCAAGACACGGTACCAGAACGCCTGCAGGGTATGGTAGATGAACCCCTCCTGCCCGTCAAGGAACCCGCCGCGCACGACATACCGGTAGAAGAAGTACACAAACGCGCGCAGGCCAAGCGGCATCCGCCGGTAGACGCGCCCATACCACCAGCGCGTGCGCTCGGCCTGCTGACGGCTCCACCACCGCAGGGCCATTTCGCCGGGCGCCCCCCGCAGGAGATCCGCGGCCGCAAGCTCGGCGTACCGGACGTGCCGCTCCACCCACCGCGTGAGCGGCCGCCGGTCCTCGTGCAGCAGGTCGTGGCGGAGCCGGGCGGTGGGCCCGTTCACGAGCAGGTGCTCGTCCACGCCTCGCTCCTCGCAGCGGGCCAGACGGTGCCGCACGACGCGGAGGATCCAGATCGGGTAGTAGCCTCCATGGCGAAGCCACCTTCCCAGGAAGATGAACCGGCGCTTCACGTAGAAGCCGGCCACCCCGTCCGGGGGCGCTGCCAGCACCGCGGCCAGCTCCTCGCGGAGCTCGGGCGTCAGCGCCTCGTCGGCGTCCAGGAACAGCACCCACTCCTGCTGGAATGGGAGCGTGCGGAGCGCCCAATTCCGCTGCGCCGCGTACCCGGCGAACTCGTGGGTCACCACCGCCGCGCCCGCGCCTTTGGCCAGCGCCGCCGTGCGATCGGTGCTGTGGGAATCCACCACCCAGACTTCCGCGGCCCACCCGATGACGCTCCCGAGCGCGTCCGGGAGATTCTTTTCCTCGTTTCGGGTGAGGATGACCACCGCGAGTGGAGCAGGGCCGGCGCGGGGGAACGTCTGGGGAGCGAGGGTCGGCGTCGCCTGCTGACCGGTCACCCGGTTCTCCGCTGCCATATCGGGCGGCCTCGCCGGGGCCAGCGCCCGGTCAGGCTGATGAAGATCGACACCGCGATCAGCCGCAGATCCAGCCACAGGCTCATCTTGCGCACGTACAGCGCGTCGTACTTGAACTTCTTCTGGCGGCTGATGTCCCGGGGCGCGTAGACCTGGGCGAGGCCGGTGAGCCCAGGCCGGACCGAGATCCGTACGTGGTAATTGGGGACCTCGTCGATCCGGTGATACCGGGACCGCGGATCCACCTCGATCTCCCGCGGGAGCAGCGCGCGGGGGCCGACAAAGCTCATGTCGCCGCGCAGGACGTTGAGGAGCTGCGGGATCTCATCGAGCGCCATCGCGCGGAGGAGCCGGCCGATGCGGGTGATCCGGCTGTCATTGGCTGTCGCCTGGCGGTGCACCCTGGCAGCGTCCTGGGCCCGCATCGTGCGGAACTTGATGACCTGAAAGGGCATCCCGAGCTGCCCGACGCGGATCTGGTGGACGAACACGGGCCCCCGGTCGTCCAGCCAGATCAGGAGCGCGATCAGCGCGCATGCGGGCAGCAGCAGGACGAGACCGATGAGGGCCAGCACGGCCTCCAGCAGCCGCTTGAGCGGATAGGATCGCCCCGCCGGGCCCTCGCGCATCGCAATGGGGGCCTCGGGCCCTGCCAGGTCGCGTCGTTGTTCCCTCTCGGCCAGTTCTTTGGCCCGCCCTGTAGACGTGATCGTCACGATAGATACTCCTGAATCAAAAAGCAAGTGACAGGTAAGTCGCCATGATCGCGCCGATTCACCGCATTACGGCACAGAGGGAGGTTGGCTGCCTCGAGAGGAATATCCTGCGGCTCCTGAGCCGTGCCGCGATCCGGTCACGCTATCGATGAGGTGACCGTAGAGCCGGGTCGCTCCGTCGCGCGAGAAATGCGCCTCCACGTACTGCCGTCCGGCCTCTCCCATCCTCTGCCGCATCCCGCGGTCGCGGGCGAGACGGCGGAGCGCCGCGGCCAGCGCCTCCGAGTCACTCGGGTCCACGCAGATGCCGCCGCCGGATGCCTCGACGAGCGCCCGAGCGTCCCCTTGAGGGAGGGCTGCCACGACCGGGCGCGCGCTGGCCAGGATCCCCACGATCTTCGAAGGCACGACCGGGGTGGCCACCGCAGGCTGCAGGGTCACCAGGCAGCAGTCGGCCGCGCCCACGAGCAGCGGATACCGGTCGAGCGGCTGAAACGGCAGGAAGCGCACGTTCGCCAGACCGCGGGAGCGCGCCTGCTTCTCGGCCTCCGGCCGGCGGACGCCGTCACCGACCAGCAGGAAGACGATCCCGCGCTCATCCCGAAGCGCCGCGGCGGCGTCCACAATCACGGACATGTCCTGCGCGTACCCCATCACCCCGGCAAACAGGACGACGAAGTGATCGTCCAGCCCCATCTCCCGACGATAGGGATTGTCCTCGAATGCCGCAACAGCGGTGGCCGTATCGATCCAGTTGGGGACCACGGTGATCTTCGCAGGTGGAATCCCGCGGGCGATCAGGATGTCCCGGTTGCCCGGGGAATGCACCGTGATCGCGGCCGAGTGCCGGTACGCCCGGCGCTCGAGCCACTCCAGCACCCCGATCACGATCCGGCCGCGCGCCAGCCCGAGGTCGACGAGGGCCTGCGGGTACAGGTCCTGGACGTTCACGATGAATGGCGCGCCCCACCGACGCCCGAGCAGTTCGGCGGCGAGCGCCAGAGGCAGCGGGGGAGAGTAGACCAGGATCACATCGTGGCGCCCTGCCCGCAGGCCTGCCCCCGCCATGGCAGCCGCCAGTGTGAACTGCGTGACCGCGCGCACAGGGGGGGCCACCTTGACGAAGGGCAGCACGGGCACGCGGACTACTCGAACGCGATCAGCCTCCGTCCGCGATGTCGTCTTCGTGAAGATCTCATCCGCGTTCGCCGGCGAGATCACAGGCCCGCGACGCCGGTCCGCGGCGGAGAGGCTCCGTGCCTCGTCCATGTGCGAAGGCGGGTACGGCGCGAGCACCGTCACCGCGTGCCCCAGGGCCGCCAGGTCCTCGGCAAGCTGGGACATAAGGATCGAGACGCTGCGGACCTCTGGCGGATAGTGCGGCGTGAGCAGGAGGACTCTCACGAGGAACTCTATGCCCTCATGCCGCGCGAAGATGGCTCATCATGTCGCGG
>JAPVSX010000127.1:0-7954 GCA_047519495.1 Armatimonadota bacterium | reverse complement strand
TGAGGAAGATCCGGCGCCCGGTGAACGACTGCGAGTAGCCCTGGAGCTTCGACGACAGCGCCTCGAGGTTGAACTTCGCGTACCACCACCAGTTCGGGGATTCCTCGAGCAGCGTCCGCTGGATCTGGACGTACAGGCTCCGCCGCTGGTCATGGTTGGTGATCGAGCGCGCCTCCGCCATCAGCGGGTCCAGCTTGGGATTGCCGTAGCCCCCGTCGTTGATCGACCCCTTGGAGTGGAAGTACGGGTAGATGTAGCCGTCCGGGCCAGGGCGGAAGGTATTCGCGGACGCGAAGATTTCCCCGCCTTCCTTCCCGACGGTCTTGATCTCCTGGGTGTGCGCCGCCACGAACGACCCCCACTCCATCTGGACGACCTGCACGTCGATGTTGAGCTTGCGCAGCGACTGCTGGACCACCAGCGTGTCCGCCACGAACTCCGGATACTGGGGGGAGCACTTGATCTCCACCTTGAAGCCGCCGTTCGGGTAGCCGGCCTCGGCGAGCAGCTTCTTCGCGCCCTCGACGTCGGCCCTGAGGTACGGTAGAGTCCTGGGGTCGAGCGGCCAGTCGCCGTAGCCGGTCGGGATCGGGCCGGACGGGGCGCCCGCGCCGTACACCGCCTTCTGGATCACCTCGTTCGTGTCCACGGCCATGCGCATCGCCCGGCGCACGCGCGCGTCGTCAAGCGGCTTCTTGCTGACGTTGATGTAGTGCAGTGCCACCCACGCGTTCGGTGCCTTCATCACGCTGATCCCCGGGGCGTTTTCGAGCTGCGCCACGCCCTGCGCCGTGAGGGTCGCATACTGGATCTGGCCGGCCCGCAGCGCGGCGAGCCTCGCGGTCTCCTCGGTCAGGATCTTGAACGTCATCCCGTCCAGGTAGGGGAGCGATTTATCCCAGTAATCCGTGTTGCGGGCGTAGGTGATGTGATCTTGCGGCACGTATTCGACCAGCCTGAACGGGCCGGTGCCGACCGCCTTGATCTTCAGGTTCTCCTTCTCGGCCAGCCCCTTGGGGACGATCGCCGACCCACGCAGCGCGGCGAACGCGCCGAGCAGGTCCGGCGAGGGCCCCTCAAGGTTCATCTGCACGGTCATCGGGTCGATGATCGTGATCTCCTTGATCAAGATCAGCCAGTCCCGCCAGGGCGATGCGGTCTTGGGGTCCAGGATGCGCTCGATGCTGTACTTGACGTCCTCGGCGGCCATCGTCTGGCCGTTGTGGAACTTTACGTTTGGCCGGAGGTGGAAGGTGTAGGTCTTGCCGCCGTTCGAGATCTCCCACTTCTCCGCGAGCACCGGCACGACGTTAGTCTTCTCGTCGTACCCGGTGAGGCTTTCGTAGATATGCTCGTAGCCCTGGAGCGCGGAGAAGTTCGAGTTTGTGTGCGGATCGAGGCTCACCGGATCGACTTCGTGCGCGGCGACGAGCGTCCCGCCGCGCTTCGGCGGCCCGGCGGCCGCGCCGAGCGCCGCCGCGCGGGAGAGGTCGGCGAGATCGAGCCCCGCCAGCGCCCCTCCAAGTGCCAGACCGCCTGTCAGAAGAGTGCGTCGATCAAACCTGGGCTGTGATCCGGACCGTGCCATCGGAGCACCCCCTCGGCAACCGGTACGCGTGTCCATTCCATGCGAGGGCACGATCCCCTGTCAGGCCGCGCGCCTGCCTGCCCGCTCGAGAGACCCTCCTACCGCCTGCGCGCCTGCTGTCCAGTGCCGAGAGCTTGCGCCGGCCTGTCTCGGTCCCCCGAGTTGATCGACGTGCTGCCGGCCCCGCGCTCGCGGTTCCGCGCGGCGGGCGTCAGGTCGGCGCCCACCACGGCGTAGCGCGGCTCGAAGAACCGCCGGATCGTCTCGACATTTCCGTACGAGTCCGGCAGGCGCTCTTCGCCGTCTACCACCTCGAATACGGTGAACCGCGCCGGGGCCCCGGCCGCAGCGCGTCCCCAGCCCTCAAGGTGGAGAAACTGCGCGGGCCGCACAGTCACGCGCTCGACGACATCGTCCACCTCCATCCCCACCGTCAGCATCTTGCTCATCGTCGTCGGGAGGTCCCAGACGGGGCCGCAGATGTTGCCGATGTGCAGATCCGTGCTGATGGTCGTCGGCAGCAGGCCGTTCGTGATCGCGTACCGGGCCGTGCGGTAGTGGAAACTCCCCTGCCCGTGCCCGACGTCAATCCATAGGCCGGCGTCTACCAGCTCCTTCATCCGGCGGAAGTGCGGCGGCTGGCGGTCCACCGCGTTCGTCGCCTTGCCGGTAAAGCAGTGCGTGATCATGTCGCCGGGCTCGAGGCAGTCAAAGATCTCGTCGAGCGTCGGCGGCGCCTGCCCGATGTGCACGACAAGCGGCAGCCCCACGGCGCGGGCCAGCGTCTTCGCGACCCGCAGCGGGATCGTCCCCAGGTGCCCGACCACCTGATCGCTCGCGCGGATCTTGATCCCTCGGATGAGGTCCCGGTTGGCCTCCACGACCTCGGCCGTCCGTCCCGGATCCAGCACGACCTGGTGGATGAGCTCGCTCACGCGGTTCGCCGCGACGAGCCCGATCGTGCTGATGTTCAGGTACGCGAGGATCGGAAATGGCGACGGCTCGATGATGAACTCCCGGAGGCCGGCCCAGTTGGCTTCCCCGGCGCTCCCGCAGTCCACGGCCAGGCCGACCCCCGTCGCCGGGCCGACCTGCCCCGGCCGGAGCGAGAGCCACGTCCCGCCGTAGTAGCAGTGGACGTGCAGGTCGATCCACGCCGGGGACAGCCACGCCCCGCCGAGATCCACGATCCGGTCGAACCGGCTCGCGCCGTCCCACCGGCCGGCAAGCGCGACCCTCCCGTCGGCGGCGATCCCGAGATCGACCGGCGCGCCGTGCGGGAGTCCGTCCAGGTGGAACGCCTTGCCTCCTCGAAGCAACGTCGTCGCCACAGACGCCTCCTCCTTTTCTGCCCGCCCGGGGACCTACGAGTACCGGAGCCGCGGATCGAGAAAGTCCCGCAGGCCGTCCCCCAGCAGGTTGAGGCTGAGCACGCTCAGGACGATGGCCGCGCCCGGGAAGATGCTGATCCACGGGGCCTGGCGCAGGTACACCTGCCCCTGGCTGATGATCCCGCCCCACGTCGGGACCTGGGGCGGTACACCCACGCCGAGAAAGCTCAACGCGGCCTCGCCGAGCATCGCGTACGCGGTGATGAACGTCGCCTGCACGATGATCGGGGAGGCGGTGTTGGTCAGGATGTGCCGGACCAGGATCCGGACGCCCCGTGCGCCGATCGCGCGCGCAGCCTCGACGTACTCCTGACAGGCAACCACCAGGACCGCGCTCCGGACGATCCTGGCGATGCGCGGCGTGTAGACGACGCTGAGGGCGATGATGACGTTGCGGGCACTCGGACCGAGCGACGCGATCAACGCGATCGCGAGCAGGATGTCGGGAAACGCCATGAGCCCGTCCATGATGCGCATCAGGATCCGGTCGGCGCGCGGGCTGGTCCCCGAGATCAGCCCGACGGCGATGCCGGCGGTCGTGGCGGCGGCCGTGACGAGCAGCCCCACCGTAAGCGACAGGCGCGCGCCGTAGAGCGTCCGGCTGAGGATGTCCCGCCCGAACTCGTCCGTGCCGAATGGATGCGCGGGGTCCGGCGGCTGGAGACGCACCGGGACGTTGAGCGCCAGCGGATCGTACGGCGCGAGCAGGGGCGCCGCCGCAGCCGCCGCCGCGACGGCCAAAATGACGCCGAGCCCGACCCCGATGACGCGGCGCCGCCGCACCATCCGCCAGAGCAGCGCGCCGATCCCCGGCCGGGGCCGCGGGCCTCCGCCGATCCGAATCCCGACCGTCTCCTCGGCCACCGTCAATACCTCACGCGCGGGTCCACGACAAAGTACAGCAGGTCTACGGCCAGGTTGATGATCACGTAGGCTGTGGCCACCATCAGGATCACGCCCTGAATGACCGGGTAGTCGCGCCGCAGCACCGACGAGACGACCAGCTGGCCGATGCCGGGCAGGCTGAAGACGGTCTCGGTCACCACCGCCCCGCCCATGAGGGCGGCAAACGTGAGCCCCACGACCGTCAGGATCGGCACAAGCGCGTTGCGGAAGGCGTGGTGAAAGACGACCCGCCGCCCGCTCAGGCCCTTGGCGCGCGCGGTCCGGACGTAGTCGTTGCCGAGCACATCCAGGAGGCTGCTCCGCGTGAACCGGATGATCAGCGACGAGTTGGGCAGGCCGAGGGCGAGGGCCGGCAGCAGGAGGTACTGAAGGCTCTGCCGGAGCCCGTTCGCAGGCGACTGGTACCCCGACGACGGCAGCCAGCCCAGGTCTACGGCGAACAGGATGATCAGCGACAACCCCAGCCAGAAGCTCGGCACCGCGGCGCCGAGCATCGCGAGCGCCAAGCTGAGCTGGTCAAGCCAGGAGTTCCGCAGCACCGCGGAGACGACGCCGATCGGAATCCCGATCAGGAGCGCGACGGTGAGCCCCAGGACGGAGAGGGTCGCCGTCGGGCCGACGTGCTCCAGGATGTCAACGCTCACCGGGATATGCAGGAAGAACGACGTCCCGAGGTCCCCGCGCAGCGCGCGGCCGAGCCACAACACGAACTGGACGACGAGCGGCCGGTCCAGTCCGAGTTCGTGGCGGAGCGCCGCGACCTGGGCACCCGTCGCATCCTGCCCGAGGAGCACGCGCGCCGGATCGCCTGGCGTCACGTGGATGAGCATGAACACCACCACCGCCACTACCAGGAGCACCGGCAGCAGCGCGAAGACTCGTCCGGTCAGATAGGACAGCACCCGGTTGCCGGCGCGCGGCGCGCGGTTACTTCACCGCCTGCACGTTCCATGGGACCAACCAGTACGACGGCCGGAACCCGGGGAGGCCTTTGCGGCTCAGCTCCAGGAGGGCAAACCCACCCGGCCGGGCGATCGGCGCTTCCTCGTACATCAGCGCCTGCAGCTGCGACCAGAGCCGGACGCGCTTCGCCGGATCGGGCTCGGCGGTGAACTGGTCGAACAGCCCGTCCTTTGTCGGGGTGTCCCACCATCCCGGGTAGGCGGAGTTGAACACCGTGATCAGCGCCGGGTCGGGCACGAAGCCGTGCGACGTCACGAACATGTCCCAGTCGGCGGGCTTGTTGCGGTGGTCGAGCACGCTCGCCCAGTCCATCACCTGCATGTCCACCTTGAACCCCGCCTGCTGGAGCTGCGCCGACGCGACGACCGTGCTCTTGAACATGTAGTCGTACTGCTGCGTCGTCAGCCACCGGATCGGCTGCCCCGAGTACCCCGCCTCCTTGGCGAGCTGCTTCGCCTTGTCCACGCTGTGGACGTCGTACATAGTGGCGCCCGCGGTCGTGTACCAGGGTGTCCCCTTCGGGTAGATGCTCGGGTCGAGCGCGTACAGGTTGGGGTTGCCGAACGTCGCCTGCATGATCGGCTGCATGTTGAGCGCGACGGCGACGGCCTGCCGGAGCTTCGCGTTGGCCATCATACCCTGCTTCTTGTTGAAGAAGAACGTCAGGAACGACCCCGGGATGATGCCCACCTCGACGCGCGGGTCCTTCGAGAGCTGGACATACGCGTCCTGGTTGATGCCGTCGGCGATGTCGTAATCGCCGCTCTGCACCCCGGCGATCCGGGTCGCGACCTGGGAGACCGGGTAGTAATAGACGTCGTCCGCCAGGGCATCTTTCCGGCCCGCGTAGCCGTTGGCCGGCTCGGTGCGCGCGGCGTACTGGTCGAACCGGGAGAGGTGAACGTACCGATCCGGCGCCCACTCCACAAACTTGTAGGGCCCGGTCCCAATGAACTGCTTGAGGGGGATGGTCCCCGCCGCGTCGGCGAGTTCCTTCGGCATGATCGCGGCCGCGCCGTTCGGCAGTGCCAGGAACGCGGGTAGCGGGGCGAACGGTGTCCGGAGCTTCATGATCACGGTGTCGGGGCCGCCGGCGATCACCGAGTCCACGTGCTGATACGCGGCGGGGCCGCGCGGGCTCACCTTCCCCCAGCGGTTGAGGGACGCGACGACGTCCTCAGCCGTCATCGTCTTGCCGTTGTGGAACGGGACGTTCTTGCGGAGGGTGAAGACGTACGTCAGGCCGTCCTTGCTGACCGTGTACGCCGACACCAGGGACGGCTGGAGCCGCCAGCTGGCGTCGAAGGCGAACAGCTCCTCGAAGACCGGCAGCGTGATCGTGGACGTCAGGTCGGCCGTGGTCGCCATGGGGTCAAGCGTGAGTGGCTCGCCGACCTCGGCGATCCGGAGCGTTCCCCCGCGGCGGGGCGCCGCGAGCGCGCGCGTCTCCCCGGCCGGCCCCATCCCGAGCCACCGGGCGGCCGCGGCGCCCGCTCCAGCTGCGCTAACGGTCCGCAGAAACTCCCGACGCGTCACCTGCCTCGTGCCCGTTCGTCTGCCGTCGTCTCCAGTCATGGCTGTACCCCCCCTGCGCTCCTGTGTCTCCCTGTCGTTTTCACATGGATAATTTCCTACTCGCCCGTTGTCCCCTCCACGGGCGCGGTCACGGCCCAGATCACCTCGCCGCTGCGGATGGCCGGCGTCGGCGTCACCCACCCGTGGCAACGCAGCACCTCATGCCGGGCCGGTAGGCGTCGACGGTGACCTCGCTCCGCGGCATCCGGCCGGCGGACGGTGGCCGGATGGGCGGCGGCCGTCACCGGGCCTCGGAGATCAGGCGCCAGAGCTTCTCAGGTGCCAGGGGCATGTCCACGTTCGTGATCCCGAGCGGCGCCAGGGCATCCGCGACCGCATTCGCCACGGCCGCCGGGGTCGCGACCGTCCCGGCCTCCCCCACCCCCTTGGCGCCGAGCGGGTTATACGGCGACAGCGTCTCGACGAACGCGCTCACGACGGGAGGCGTCTGGACGGCGTGCAAGATCCCGTAGTCCATGAACGTTCCGGTGACGAGCTGGCCCGTGTCGTCGTAGACGACCTCCTCGACGAGCGCCTCCCCCAGGCCCTGGACGGCGGCGCCGATGACCTGCCCCTCGGCAAGCAGCGGGTTCACGATGCGGCCCCCGTCGTCCACAGCGACCAGGCGGAGGACTTCCACCTCGCCGCTGTCCCGATGCACCTCGACGACCGCGGCGTACGCCCCGGACGGGAAGAGGAAGCCGGGCAGCGTAAACGTCGCGGAAGCGCTGAGCCCCAGCTCGATCTCGGGCGGCAGGCGGCCCGGTTGGTAGGCGGCCGCCGCGACGTCACGGAATGCCACGGCGCGCGCCGGCGCGCCTCGGACGGCGTAGCGGCCGCGGTCCCGCTCGATGTCGCTGGGTGCGGCTTCGAGGAGGTGGGCGGCGATCCGGACGGCTTTGGCCTGGACCCGCTCGGCCGCCCGGAGGAGCGCCGAGCCGCCGATCGACGTGGAGCGGCTTCCGAACGTGCCCATCCCGCGGGGGGCCACCGCGGAGTCGCCGTGCTCGACGACGATCTCCTCCGGCTCGACGCCGAGGGCGTCCGCGGCGATCTGCGCGAACGTCGTCTCGTGCCCCTGGCCCTGCGGGGTCGAGCCCATGCGGACGATCACGCGCCCGCTCGGCTCGACGGACACCGCCGCGGCTTCCCACAGCCCGGTCCCGGCCCGTTCGACGTACATCGCGAGGCCGATCCCCAGGAGCCGGCCCTCGGCCCGGGCGCGGCGCTGCTCGTCCCGCCACCGGTCGTACTCGATGAGCTGGAGCGCGTCCCGGAGCGCGCGCGCGTAGTCGCCGGAGTCATACACCCAGCCGAGCGGTGTGCGGTAGGGGAACCCGTCGGACGGGATGAGGTTGCGCCGGCGCACCTCGGCGGGATCCAGGTCCAGGTCTCGCGCGACGAGGTCCACCATCCGCTCGATGAGGTAGCACGCCTCGGGCCGTCCCGCGCCGCGGTACGGCCCGGTGGGCACCTTGGTCGTCGCCACGCCGAGCAGCTCGACCTCCGCTGCGGGGATCGCATACACCCC
>JAPVSX010000126.1:0-12479 GCA_047519495.1 Armatimonadota bacterium | reverse complement strand
CGTGCAGTGGGACATGGTGGATGCGTTTGAGATCCACACCGTGACCTTCACCAGCGGCGCCCAGGTGCCGGACTTTCTCATTCCCGAGCCGCAGCCTCAGGGGCCGCCCAAGATGCACTACAATCCCCGCGTTATGCCCCCCGCGGGAGGGGCGTCCTACAATGGCACCGGCTACAGTAACTCCGGCGTCCTCCTGCCCCCGATGGCTCCGCAGGGACCGCACACGTACTCGCTGACCTTCACGAAGCCCGGCACGTACACGTACTGGTGCGTGGTGCACGTCCCGGTGGGGATGCGGGGCACCGTCATCGTGCGGTAGCGGGGACGGAGCACATCGGTGATTAAAGCTCACCATTCACATGCGCCCGGTGACATCATGACGACGACGCGCGGGGATCCCGCCGAACGAAGCTATCTGCGCCTGTTCTACCGGGACTGGCGCCCGACCCGCCTGGGGAAACTCGTGAACGGAGCCTGCGCCTGGTTGTCGGGCCTTGGCCTAACGCCGCGAGTCCTCCTCACGCTGCAGGTGAGAGGGCGGCGCAGCGGCCTGCTCCACACCAACGTCCTCGTCGTCGCCAAGCACGACGGGCAACGCTACCTGGTCTCGATGCTCGGCGACGGTTCGGAGTGGGTACGCAACGTCCGCGCGGCGGGCGGAGAGGCCTTCGTCAAGCGGGGCCGGTCGCGCCCGGTCAGGCTCACCGAGGTCCCAGCGGGGGAGCGAGGGCCGATCCTGAAGGCGTACTGCCAGGTCGCCACAAGCGGGCGGAGACACTTCCCCGTCCCTCACGACGCCCCGCTCTCCAAATTCAGCGCCATCGCCGCGGACTACCCCGTCTTCCGCATCGACCCGGCGTAGAGACTCGCCCGACCCGCTGTTCTCCGCTCATAAGTCGAAAAGCAGTAGGCAGATTCGCTTTTATGGAGGATCTCCGGCGTCTGCGCGCCTTGGGGGTTACCGAGGTGTTCTTCGACATGAACCGGTTCGGGCTTCCCGTGGACGAGCAGTTCCGGCGCCTCGAGAGGCTGCGGGATGCGCTGGGCAAATGAGCACCGCCCCACGCCCGGGTGCCCGGCATCTTTCAGACGAACGGCGACGCGTCTTCCCGGCCGGCACGAACCGCCACGACGTGGCAGGCAGCCTCAGAGGACTTTCCCGGCAACGTCAGGTCCCCAATCGCAGGTCATCGACACCGTCGCTCCAAGCATCACCAGCACCGAACCCGGAGCCAGCCTACCTCTTGAGTCTCGTGATCTTCGCCCCCTGCAGCGAGACGTCAAACATCAACCCCTTCTGGCCCACGACGAATGCCACGATCGGCTGGTTGATCTGCATCGTGCTGATGTCGGCGCCCGCCCCCACGTTCACCAGGGTCACCGCACCGCTCAGCCCCACCTGCCAGCCCGAGGAGTCTTCGAAGCTCTTGAGCGCTCCGGCATCGCGGAAGACCAGGATGATGTCCTTTTTTTGAATGCCGATCGAGGCTCCCCACGAACCGCCTGTGATACTGTAGTACCCGAAGTTGCGCCCTCCAACCCGCAGCGCGCCTTCACCGTACTGCGCGCCGAACACGAACGCCGCCTTGACCACCTCCGGGAAGACAAGCACTCCCTTGGACGCGGCGAGGAACTTGGCGCCCCCTTTGACCTGCTGGTTAAACCGGGCCAGCGCCGCGTTCACGCTCGCGTCGATCTCCGCCGCCGTCCTCGCCTGGGACGCGCTGGGGAGCACGAGACTGGCGAGCAGGAGTAGACACGCCGCTCGCGCCACACTCATGCGAAACTGCCGAGCACGCATCGCCGCCACCTCCTGGATGGACAACTCTAGCCCGATGTGATTGACCGCAAGGACCGCTTCCCTTCAATGTAAAAGTGGCCGATCAACTCCAAGATTAACATCGGGCGAAGAGAGTATTATTTGACGGCTTTCGGACGAAGTGATAGCGCTAGCCACCCTGTGCGAGACGTAACGCCGTGACGTCGCCGATCAGTTGTCTGATCTCGTCATCTGCCACATGAGTCGATGCCTCGTCCAGGGATGATGAGACAAAGAACACTCCAGAGCCAAACTTGTGGCGAGTCGCGTCTGGAGACGATCCACGCACGAGATTAGACAGGTCCACGTGCCTGACCGAGGCGCCGCATCGCCGAATACAAGTGGTGGGCCTCATGCACGAGAAAGAATTCGCGCCACCGGCCGACGTCCATCTCGCCAAGCAAGGGATGGAGTCCCGTCCGGCTGGCTTGTTCGTCCGAGAGCGCGTCGACCCAGGCAATGAGTCGGCTCGAGCGCTCATCAATCGCCGGAGAATGTCGTCGAGCGGCAGGCTGTACCAGAACGGCCACTCCGGATCCTGTTTGGCACGGTAGGTTCCGAGGTGCGGCCGCTCCTCGCCGGCGCGATCGGCGCGAACCTCCCTTGACAACCGCCCGCGGGCAGTGTAACCTCCTAGCAAGTAAAACGATACACCAACGCGCTCGGAACGCCTGCCCCGGCGCGGACACGCGACCGGCTCTATCGCAGCCCGGACCGGGACAGGAGGCGGGCAGGACCGCACACTGGGGCAGGGGGGATCGGTCTGGCCGACCCCGCGACGATCCGAGACGTCGCCCGGCTCGCCCGGGTGTCCGTGAGCACGGTGTCCAACGTGCTGAACGGACGCTCCCGCCGCATGCGGCCCGCGACGCGCCGCCGGGTGGACCGCGTGATCGCGCGCCTCGGATACCGTCCCAACCGGGCCGCCCGCCAGCTCCGCACCGGCCGCGCCCGGACGATCGCGCTCGTCGTGCCCTCCGTAGCCAACCCGTTCTGGGGCACCTTCGCCGTGGACGTCGAGAGCGCGGCGATGGCGCACGGCTATCAGGTCGTCCTCTGCAACACGGAACGGGATCGGGCCCGCGAGCATGCCTACATCGCGGGACTGTGGCGTGACGGCATCCGGGACGTCATCCTCGGCTCTTCCCTCCCATCCCTCGATCACATCGCCGATCTGATGGCCCTGGGTCTCACGGTCGTCGCCCTCGGACTCCCGCCGGGCGCCGGCGACGTCCCGCCCGCGGCCAGCATCAGCGTGGACAACCACCATGGGAGCCTGCTCGCGACCCGGCACCTATTGCGGCTCGGTCACCGCCGGATCGCGTTCCTCTCGGACCTGCCCCGCATCACGAGCCGGATCGAGCGCAGCCGCGGCTACCGCGACGCGCTGGCGCACGCGGGGGTCCCGCCCGACCCGGCGCTCATCTGGATGCGAGTCGCCGACACCCTGTCGCGCGATGCGGGGGGCGCCGAGGTCGGCCGGGTGGGCACCCGGCGGCTGCTCGCGGGCCCGAAACCCCCGACCGCGATCGTGGCCGGGAACGATCTCTGCGCGTTCGGCGTCCTCGCCGCGGCGAGGGAACTGGGGCTCACCGTGCCCCGGGACCTCTCCGTCGTCGGGTTCGACGACATCGTCCTCGCCCGGCTCGCCAATCCCCCGCTGACGACGGTCCGCCAGCCGGCGCGCGAACTGGCCCGGATGGCGATAGACCAACTGCTGCGGGCCGCGGGGCGGCGCCCGGGAGAGGGGACGGCGACGCTCGTGGTGCAGCCGCGGCTCGTGGTGCGGGCGTCCACGGCGCCGCCGCGGGCTCCGACCGCGCGGGTGGGGACCTCCACCGCACCGCTTCGAGGGGAGCGCCGGTTCCCACACGCAGCCCGCCGTCGCGCGCAGGCGGCGGCCACACACCAAGCGGAGGAGGTGCTGGTGTCGAGAAACTGAACCCGGATCGCGCGGAGCCTGGATCTGGGGGGGAGCGCGAATGACCGACATGCTGAGAGGAACGGAGGCGTATCGATGAGAGGCATACCGCATCGCGTCGTCATCCTTGTGGCCGTTCTGCTCGCGATGGGGACCGGGCTCCCGGGCGGGGGTGCCTTCGCGCCGGCGCTGGCCCAGACGTCCAAGTACCACGAGGCCCCGATGCTCGCCGACCTCGTCCGGGCCGGGAAACTGCCGGCGGTCGACAAGCGCCTGCCGGAAGACCCGCTCGTCGTCGACACGGTCGAGGGCATCGGCCGGTACGGCGGGGTGTGGCGCCGGGGCTTCCTGGGGCCGAGCGACTTCAACAACGTCCACCGCATCGTGTACGACGCCCTTGTCCGCTACTCGCCAGACGGGACCAAGGTCGAGCCCAAGTACGCCTCGAGCGTGACGCCGTCCAAGGACTTCACCACCTGGACGGTCAGGCTGCGGAAGGGGGCCAAGTGGTCGGACGGCAGCCCGTTTGGCGCCGACGACATCATGTTCTGGTACACCGACGTGCTCCTGAACAAGGACCTCACGCCGGCGCTGCCGGTCTGGATGAAGAACCACGACGGCTCGCCCGTCACCGTCCAGCGGGTGGACGACATCACGGTGCGCTGGGTCTACAAGGAGCCGAACACCACCTTCCTGATGGAGCTCGCGAACAAGGACAGCGGTGACCGGCAGTACGCGTGCTTCCTGCCGGCCCACTACCTCCGGCAGTTCCACGCCAAGTACGCGGACCAGGCGAAGCTCGACCAGATGGTCGCCGCGGCCAGGTTCAAGACGTGGGGGGAGCTCTTTGCGGCGCGGGCGCATCCGCCGGAGAACCCCGAGCGCCCCGTGATGGCGGCGTGGATGGGGGTGACGCGGGTCAGCGACCAGCTCTACGTGCTGCGCCGCAACCCCTACTACATCGGCGTGGATCGGGCGGGGAACCAGCTGCCGTACATCGACACGATCCAGTTCAAGTTCTTCGCGGACGCCCAGTCCCTCAACCTCGCGGCGATCGCCGGCCAGCTGGACGAGCAGGAGCGACACATCATCCTCGGCAACTACTCCGTGCTCAAGGAGCACGAGAAGGACGGCAAGTACCGCATCATCCTCTGGCAGGGCTTCGGCGGCGCGGACGCCGACGTCACGTTCAACGAGACCTACACCAAGGACGCCGACCTCGGCGCGCTGTTCCGGAACCGGGACTTCCGCATCGCCATGTCCTACGCGATCAACCGGAATCAGATCAAGGAGTCCGCGTTCCTCGGCCTGGGGGAGGCCCGCCAGCCGGTGGCCGCGCCCTGGTCGCCGTACTACCCGGGCAACGCCTACGCCCGGAAGTACACGGAGTACCGGCCGGACGAGGCCAACCGGATGCTCGACCGGCTCGGGCTGGACAAGAAGGACGCGGAGGGCTTCCGCCTCTTTCCGGGCGGTACCCGTCGCGTGATCGTCGAAATCTCCGTCGTGCCCGTCTTCGCTGCCTGGCCGGACGTCGCGCAGCTGATCGCCAAGGACTGGGAGCGGGTCGGAATCAAGACGATCGTGCAGGTCCGCGAGCGGTCCCTGCACTTCCAGCTGCGGCAGTCGAACGACCTGCAGGCGGAGATCTGGAACGAGGACACCGCCGGCTTCCCGTTTACGGGGACTCCGAAGTACGATCCGCGCACGATCATCTACGGGAACATCACGACCGGACCGCTGTGGAAGCCGTGGTTCGACACGGGCGGGAAAGAGGGCATGGAGCCGCCCGCGGCCGTGAAGCGCCTCGTCGAACTAATCGACAAGGCGAAGACGGCCGATCCGAAGGAGCAGGCCCGGATCGCCCAGGAGATCTTCAAGGTCTGGGTGGACAACGTGTTCGAGATCGGCACGATCGGCCTGACCCCGATGGACCAGGGGGTCGCCGTGGTCAACGTGCGGATGCACAACGTCCCGGCCAAGCTGGGCAAGGACTGGCCCCTGCGCACGCCGGGGAACGCGCGCACCGAGCAGTTCTACTACCAGTAGGCGCACGCACCGAGTCGCGGCGGGCGGCCCTGCGGAGCCGCCCGCCGCTCACAACGAGGTCCGGATCCGATGCTGCGCGTCCTGATCCAGCGCCTGCTCCTGCTGCCTGTCCTGCTCGCGGTGTTCTCGATCGTGGTGTTCGCGCTGGTACAGGCGCCCCCCGGGGGCTTCCTCACGAGTTATGTCTCCACGCTCGCCTCGTCCGGGTCGTCGATCGACGCGGCGCAGGTCGAGGCGCTCCGCCGGCAGTTCGGGCTCGACCAGCCGTTCCACATCCAGTACCTCCGCTGGGTCCAGAACCTCCTGCACGGCAACCTCGGCCTGTCGTTGGAGTACCAGCGGCCCAACGCCGAACTGATCCGCCAGTACCTGCTCCTGACCGTGCTCCTCGCGCTCTTCTCGTTCGTGCTCTCCTGGGTGATCGCGATCCCGGCGGGCATCTACTCGGCGACGCATCCCCGCTCGGTCCTCGACTACGTGCTGACCGTCGTCAACTACGTCGGCGTCGCGGTTCCGAACTTCATGCTGGCGCTCGTCCTGATGTGGTGGGCGTTTGCGCAGTTCGGCCTCAGCATCACCGGCCTCTTCTCGCCCGAGTTCGAGCAGGCTCCCTGGACGGCGGCGCGATGGCTCGACCTGTTCAAGCACATCTGGCTGCCGACGATCGTCCTCGGCATCGCCGGGACGGCCCGCCTCACCCGGGTCATGCGGGCCAACCTGCTCGATGAGCTCCACAAGCCGTACGTCGTGACCGCGCGGGCCAAGGGGCTCTCGGAGTGGCGGCTGATCGTGAAATACCCGGTGCGCGTCGCCATCAACCCGCTGGTGAGCACGATCGGCTGGTACCTGCCGCAGCTGTTCTCCGGGAGCCTGATCGTCGCCACGGTGATGAACCTGCCCAACATCGGCCCCCTGCTGCTGCGGGCCCTCGTGCAGCAGGACATGTATCTGGCGGGCAGCGTCCTGATGATCTACTGCTTCTTCACCGTCGTCGGGACCCTGATCTCGGACCTCCTGCTGGCGTGGGTGGATCCGCGGATCCGCATGGAGCGGTGAGCGTGAACGGGGATCTCGAGATCCCAGGGGGCGCCGTCGGGCTCGCCGAGCCTGCCGCGGCGCCGGCGGCCTCCGGTGCCGAAGAGCGCGTTTCGCTCGCGTCCAACTGGACGCTCGTGTGGTGGCGGTTCAAGAAGCACCGCCTGGCGATGCTGAGCGCCGGCGTGCTGGTCCTCTTTTACCTGGTGGTGCTGTTCCCCGACTTCTTCAGCACGCAGGATCCCGAGGCGACCGACGCCCGTCTGGCGTTCATTCCGGTGCAGTCCCTGGCCCTCGTCGACGGGCTGCGCCTCAGCCCGTCGGTCCCCGCCGTGACGGGGAAGCGGGACCCCGTCACCCTGCGCATGGAGTGGCGGATCAACCCGGCGCAGCGCATTCCCATCCGCGTGTTCGTCCGTGGTTATCGTTACCGGGTGCTGGGGCTCTTCACGACGGATCTCCACCTCCTGGGCGGCGGAGCAGGCACCGGCGGCGCGTATCTCCTCGGCACCGACCGGCTGGGCCGGGACCAGTGGTCGCGTCTGATGCGCGGAACGCGCACGTCGATGACGGTGGGCCTGGCCGCGGTCGTCCTCAGCGTGGTCCTGGGGGCGTTCCTCGGCGGCGTCTCCGGGTACATCGGCGGCTGGCCCGACGTGGTCATCCAACGGCTGATCGAACTGCTGCAGTCCCTGCCCACGATCCCGGTCTGGCTGGCGATGAGCGCCGCGCTGCCGCGGGACTGGCCGCCCCAGAAGGTGTTCTTCGCGATCTCCCTGATCCTGGCCCTTGTCGGCTGGACCACGCTCGGCCGGGAGGTGCGCGGCCGGTTCCTGTCGCTGCGCGAGGAGGATTTCGTCCTCGCCGCCGAACTCGTCGGCTGCAGCCGGCTCCGCATCATCTGGCGGCACATGATGCCGGCGCTGACGAGCCACATCATCGCCACCAGCACGCTCGCCATCCCGGTGTTGATTATCAGCGAGACGTCGCTCAGCTTCCTGGGCCTCGGGATCCGCCCGCCGGCGATCAGCTGGGGGGTGCTGCTGCAAGAGGCCCAGAACATCCAGACCGTCGCGCACGCGCCCTGGCTGCTCCTCCCCGGCGTGGTCGTGATCGTCGCCGTGCTCGCGTTCAACCTCGTCGGCGACGGGCTGCGCGATGCCGCCGATCCCTATGGCCATTGATTCGCCTTCGCCCATGAACGATCAGACCCGCCCGCTGCTCTCGGTGCGCGACCTCCGGGTCCACTTCTTCATGGACGAGGGCGTGGTCAAGGCCGTCGACGGGATCTCCTTCGACGTCCTGCCGGGTCAGGTGTTCGGCGTCGTGGGAGAGAGCGGCTGCGGCAAGTCGGTGGCGATGCGGGCGATCCTCGGCATCGTCGAGCCGCCCGGGCGCATCGTATCCGGTGAGATCCTGCTGCGCCGGCCCACCGGCGCGCCGGGCGTCCCGGACGACGATGCGGTCTCGGACCTCGCCGCGCTGGATCCCGGCGGGCGGGCGATGCGGAGCATCCGCGGCGGGGAGATCGCGCTGATCCCGCAGGAGCCGATGGCGGCGTTCAGCCCCGTGCACTCGGTCGGCAACCAGATCCTCGAGGCGATCGCGCTGCACCGCGACGTGGACGAGCGCGACGCCAGACGCCTCGCCGTCCAGTTGTGCGGTGACGTCGGCATCCCGGCGCCCGAGCAGCACCTGGACCACTACGCCTGGCAGCTAAGCGGGGGCCTGCGCCAGCGGGCCCTGATCGCCATGGCGCTGTCCTGCAACCCGCGTCTCCTGATCGCGGACGAACCGACCACCGCCGTGGACGTCACCACCCAGGCCCAGGTGTTGCGCCTGCTGCGCCAACTACAAGCATCGCGCGGGACCGCGATCATCTTCATCACGCACGATCTCGGCGTGATCGCCCAGATGGCGGACCACGTTATGGTCATGTACCTCGGCCGGGTGATGGAGCAGGGGCCTGTCGACCGCATCTTCCACGCGGCCCAGCACCCCTACACGCAGGCGCTGCTGCGGTCCATTCCGAGCATCCGGTCGGCGCCCCGGACCAGCCTGCCGACGATCACCGGCTCGATCCCGCACCCGTTCAACCGGCCGGGCGGGTGTCCGTTTCACCCGCGCTGTCCGCACGCGATTCCCGGGCGGTGCGACCGGGACACACCCGCCCTGCGGGAGATCGCCGGCGGGCATCAGGTGAGCTGCTTCCTCTACTACGAGCCCCCTGGCGGGGACGGGCCGGCGAGGGCGCCGGGGGCAGCAGCGGCCGTGCCGGCCGGAGGGGATGCTCAGGGGGGAGGGCAGCCGTGACCGAGGCCGCGCGCGCAGCCGCGACCGGAGCGATGACAGGGGCCGGGACCGTGACCGACGCCGTCCCCGGGGCCGCGCCGGACGGCCGGACGCTGCTCGACGTCAGACATCTGCGGATGCATTTCCCAATCCAGAAGGGCGTGATGCGGCGCGTCGTCGGGCACGTTCGCGCGGTGGACGACGTCAGTTTCGAGATCCGGGAAGGGGAGACCCTCGGTCTCGTCGGGGAGAGCGGCTGCGGCAAGACAACCGCCGCCCGGTGCATCCTAAGGGCCCACACGCCCACCGGCGGCGAGATCCTGTTCCGCACGGCCGCCGGAGGCGTGGTCGACCTGGCGCGGCTGTCCCGCGAGGGCCTGCGCCCGGTCCGCCCCCAGATCCAGATGATCTTTCAGGACCCGTACGCCTCGCTCAACCCCCGCATGACGATCGCGGACATCGTGGGCGAGCCGCTGCTCGTCAACGGTATGGGAGATCGGCGGGTGCGGACGGAGCGTGTCGCGGACCTGCTGCAGCTCGTGGGACTCAGGCCGGAGTTGATGCAGCGCTTCCCCCACGCGTTCAGCGGCGGACAGCGGCAGCGCATCGGGATCGCCCGCGCGCTGGCCCTGCATCCGCGCCTCGTGGTCGCCGACGAGCCCGTCTCCGCGCTGGACGTCTCCGTGCAGGCTCAGATCCTGAACCTCCTTCTGGATCTGCAGCGGAAGCTCCGCCTCACCTACCTGTTCATCGGGCACAACCTCAGCGTGGTCAGGCATGTCTGCGACCGGGTCATCGTGATGTACGTCGGCAAGCTCGTGGAGCACGCTCCGGCCGAGGAACTGTTCCGCGCGCCGAAGCATCCGTATACGGCGGCGCTCATGGCCGCCGTCCCCGTGCCCGATCCCCGCCGCCGGACCGGGGACGTGGAACTCCAGGGGGAGGTTCCCAGCCCGGCCAACCCGCCGTCCGGCTGCTACTTCCACCCGCGGTGTCCGTTCGCCGTGGACCGCTGCCGGACCGAGGCGCCGGCGCTACAGGAGATCTCTCCGGGGCGCCTCGTGCGCTGCCATCGGGCGGAGGAGTTGTCGCTGGCAGGGGTGGTGTAGGGCGGGGGTCAGTGCTATGGCTGGGTGAGGTCGAGGTGGTCTCGAAGCGCCTGTTGAACTTGCTGGCGGAGGGATGGGTCGGTCAGATATCCGACGAGGCCAGCGACTCGCTGTTTCGAGATCGTGCGGATCTGGTGGGCCATGACGATTGAGTCCAGAGGCTGTCCCGCTGCACGCTTCGGGAGAGGGACTTCCGCAGGATACAAACGGCGCTGGGTCGACGTGAGCGGGAGAACGGTGAGAATCGGCATCGCCTGATTGAAAGGCTCATTGCTCACGACGAGCACCGGGCGACGTCCGCCCTGCTCGGAGCCGACGATTGGATTCAAATCGACGTCGACCATGGCCCACTGGTAGCGATTGATCATCGAAGGAGTTCAGCGGCCTCAGCGTCGGCCGAGGAGAATACCTCCTGAGTCTCCTGGACATCTCGGAGGAAAAGGGGATCCTTGGCAGCCTGGACCCACTGTGCCGCGACGGCACGCCGACGGAGCTCACGCAACTCGTGCTGCAGGGCCCGTTCAACCAACGCATTTTTGCTCGGGGCAGCTCCGCGTGCCACTGCGGCGGTAACGGCGTCTAGAAGATCACGCCGAATACTGAATGTCGCTTTGACTTTGGTCGCCACAGAGCATCACCGCGAGTATGGTATCATGTGGAACCTATTTTTACAATATAGTTTGGGAACCATCTAGCGGCGTCCCGGAGGCAGACCTCAACGGGCACCTCCGCCACCAGAGCAAAGGCCGATAATTCGATTCCCGCCGCCTCCACCGCTATATCCAGCCCTTTAGGACCAGGCATCAACACGCAAGATACCGGATTCTGCCCCCACGGTGCCCCATCGATCGCCTCGGCCACCGCTCTCTCGGCCCAGTACCCCGGCGCTCGGGTGCATCCCCACGCAACCGCGTCGAGCGCGCCCCGCGCGAGAGGAATGCCACGTGACCGTATACAATGTATGCAATATTACGGGGGGACACCCGGTGGCCGAGATCCACCATCCGCCTGTGCACGCCACCAATTCGGACCGCGCCTACGCGTTGCTGCGCCGGCTGATCGTATCGGGTCGGTATCGCCCTGGCGAGCGGCTCACCGAGCTGGCGCTCACCACGGAGCTGCGGATGAGCCGGACTCCCGTTCGAGAGGCGATTCGACGGCTACAGAGCGACGGGCTGGTCACTGCGGCGGGCAAGGGCGCGCTGGTGCGTCTGCTATCTATTGCCGAAGTTTCGCATCTATACGAGGTGCGTGCCACGCTCGAAGCGCTCACCGCTGAACTGGCGGCGCGGAACCAGCGGGATGGCGCGCTGTCGGCACGGGAGATGCGGGAGCTCACAAACCGGCAGGCTTCCTTCGAGCGCGCGGTGCGCGACCGGAACGTCGCGCAGATGGTGCGCTGCAACCTGGCGCTGCACCAGCTGATCGCCGATCTGGCCGCGAACCCGTTCGCCCGGGACGCGCTGAGACGGGTCTGGGATATCATCGCGCTCTCGAGCATCACGAACCTGCAAGATCACGCGTGGGCCCGAAAGGTCATAGGCCGTCATCGCGAGCTCATTCGGGCGATTCGGGCAGGCGATGCTCGGAAAGCGGCCGCCTCCGCGCGTGCGCACGTGCTGGAGGCGGCCGCGATCTATACTTCGCGGGCGCCCCACGGCGACGGCGGACGACGTGATCTCGATGCGGACACGCCGCAGGTGGAGTAAGGGCGTGCGGGCTCACACAGCCCCACGCTCTGTGCTCGGCGGGGCGCAGCTGCGCCCGGTGGTTGCGCGATGAGCCAGGACGCGGTGCTTTGTGTCGCGAAGGTGACGAAGAGCTTCGGGTCCACCCGCGCGCTCCACGAGGTCGATCTCGCGCTTCGACGGGGAGAGGTACACGCGCTCGTCGGCGAAAACGGCGCGGGCAAGAGCACGCTCATGAAGATCGTTGCCGGCGCCGTTCGCCCTGATGCCGGTCGTCTTATCGTCCGCGGCGCTGCGGTGAAGTTCGGCGGCGTCCGCGACGCCCTCGCGCATGGGATTGTCCCCATCTATCAGCAGTTGAGCCTGATGCCCCACTTGAGCGTGCTGGAAAATCTGGCGGCGTTCGAGATCTCTCGCGGCGCCGCCTGGAGCCGGCTGTCGTTCCGCGGGGACATCCTGGACCGGGCTCGGAAGACGCTCGGCCAAGTCGGACTGGACATTCCCCTGCGATGGGCAGTGGAAGACCTCTCACTGGCCGAGCGGCAGCTCGTTGAGATCGCCCGCGG
>JAPVSX010000125.1:0-2282 GCA_047519495.1 Armatimonadota bacterium | reverse complement strand
GCCGCCAGCTTGTCCAGCGTGGTATCGGCGCGAACGCCTTCATCGACCGCGAACACCACCTCGCGCGGCTCGGGGCGCCCGTCTGCGTCTTCCCACCGCCTGACCGGGATCGGCAGCACCTCGTCCCTGAAGCGGCCGTCCCGGATGGCGGCGGCGGCGCGCGCGTGGCTGCGCAGGCTGAAGGCGTCCTGATCCTCGCGCGAGACGTTGAAGCGGCGGGAAACGTTCTCGGCGGTCAACCCCATCGAGATGAAGACCTCCGGCCACTCCGCGGTGAGGTGGGGGTTGGGGGCGTACTTGTTGCCGTGCATCGGCACCAGGCTCATGCTCTCGACGCCGCCCGCCACCGCGACGTCCACCTGGCCGGTCATCACCTCGTAGGACGCCGCGGCGATCGCCTGCAGGCCCGAGGAGCAGAACCGGTTGATGGTCTGGCCGCACGTCGTGACCGGAAGGCCCGCCCGAAGCGCCGCGACCCGCGCCATGTTCAGGCCCTGCTCACCCTCCGGCAGGGCGCACCCCAGGACCACGTCCTCGACGGCGGCGGCCTCGAGTCCGGGGACGCGCCGGACCGCCTCGCGGATCACGGCCGCGGCCAGCTCGTCGGGCCGCGCGTCCCTGAGGGCCCCCCGCGGAGCCTTGCCGATGGCCGTCCGGACGGCCGTCACGATCACCGCATCGCGCATGGTCCCTCCCTCTAATTCCGGAGTGGTTTCCCGGTCTGCAGCATGTGCCGCATGCGCTCCCGGGTCTTGCCCTCGCCCAGCAGGCTGAGAAACGCCTCCCGCTCCAGATCCAGGAGGTATTCCTCGGACACCCATGTCCCTTCGGGGACCTGGCCACCCGCCATCACGTGCGCCAGCCTCCGGCCCACCACTTCATCGTAGGCGGTGATGTGACCGCCGGTCTTGAGGATGTACAGCATCGCGTGCAACGCCGAGCGCACGCGTTCCCCGCCGACCCGGATCCGGGGCGGCAGGAGAGCCCGGTAGCCGAGCCGGACCATCGCCAGGGCCGCCTCCTTGGCGTCCTGGACCAAGCGGTCGACGTCCATCGTGATGCCGTCGGAGTCCCGCAGGTAGCCCAGCCGGTGCGCCTCGAGCGCCGACTGGGAGGTGCTGGCGCGGGCGATCGTCTCGAACGCCCACCGGACGAGCGGCAGCAGGTCGGCGGTCACCTCCGCGGGGATGCGGGCCTGGACGCGCTTCACCATCTCCATCGTGCCGCCCCCGGCGGGAATCAGCCCCACCTGCGGCTCCACCAGTCCCATGTATGTCTCAGCCGCGGCCTGCACGCGCGCGCAGGCCAGGCAGATCTCCGCTCCGCCGGCCAGCGTCCTGCCCGCGGGGGCCCCGACCACCGGCTTGAAGGCGCGGCGGATCCGCTGGATGACCTGTTGAAACCGCCGGACCGCCCGGTCCAGCTCGTCCCAGTTCCCCTCCTCGGCCTGGGAGAGGAACTGATGCAAGTCGGCGCCGGCCGAGAAGTCCCGTGCCCGGCTCCCGATCACCAGGGCGTCGAAATCGCGCTCCAGGCGGTCGAGGGCCGTGTCCAGCACGCGGAGGCCGCCGGCCCCGACCGTATTCAGTTTGGAGCGGAACGCCACGCAGGCGACGCCGTCGCCCAGGTCGAGGAGGGACGCATCGGGGTTGCGCTCGATCTCGCGGCCGGCCCGCGCGAGATCGGCGAGGACCAGCACGCCGGGCTCGGAGGGGATCGGGCGGTGGGCCGCCGCCCGAAAGTCGAAGAAGTGCCGGCGTCCGTTGACCAGGCGATAGAAGCGTCCCTCTCCCTGCCGCACCACCTGTTCCACCACCGGGGGGATCGCCGTCCCCTCCGCCGCAAGCCGCGCCGCGACGTCCGCCGGCCCCAGCGCGTCCCACAGCTCGAAGGGCCCGAGCTCCCAGTGGAATCCCCACCGCATCGCCCGATCCACGTTGACCACGTCGTCGCTGATTTCGGGGAGGACGCGGGCCGCGTAGGCCAGGGTCCGGCCGAGGAGCTGCCAGACGAAGGCCGCGGCGCGATCACCGGCCCGGAGGAGCGTCCGGATCCGTTCCCCGATGTCCTCGATCTTTCCGACGCGCTCCAGGGACGGGAGGGAGGGTATCTGCTGCAGGCGGTACGCGAGGGTCCGAAGGTCTACCACCTGGGTGGTCTCGCCCTGGCGCCAGTAGAACCCCCGGCCGGTCTGTACCCCGAGCCAGCCCCGCTCCACCAGCATCCGGAGTGGGGCCGGGGGGTTGAAGACCTCGCGGTCCGGATCGCGCGGGAGGCTCTCG
>JAPVSX010000124.1:0-1923 GCA_047519495.1 Armatimonadota bacterium | reverse complement strand
CGTGTGGTGGGCCCGGTCCGTCGGGATGCCATGTCGCGTTATCCTTCTCGATATTCCCCTGAGTAGTATTCCCTTGAGGCCGGCGTGGTCCCCCCAAGAGGAGTCCCCGCCCCCGCCGCGAACATCCCGCCCTGCCGCTGCACCGGCACGCAGCAGTGGTGCGTTGAAAGGAAGGGGGATGCGGATGCGGAAGGACGACGTTCACAAGCTCATCGCGGAGCCGGCCGCCGGCCGGATCAGCCGCCGCGAGTTGATCGCCCGCCTGGCGGCGCTCGGGCTCTCAGCCGGCGGCATCGCCTCGGCGCTCTCTGCCGCGGTGCCCCGGCCGGTGCGGGCTGCTGCGCCGGGGCGGCGGGGCGGGAGCGGGGTGCTGAAGCTCCTCTACTGGCAGGCCCCGACGATTCTCAACCCTCACCTCGCCGTCGGGGTCAAGGACTTTCACGCTGCCCACGTGTGCACCGAGCCGCTCCTGAGTGTGAGCGCGGCCGGGGCGTTTACGCCGGTCCTGGCCGCTGAGGTTCCCACGCGCGCCAACGGCGGCCTGGCGGTTGACGGAAGATCCGTGACCTACAAGCTCCGACGAAACGTCAGGTGGGCCGACGGGCGGCCGTTTACGGCCGACGACGTCGTGTTCACGTTCCAGTTCGTCGACAACAAGGCGACCGGCGCGATCTCATACGCCTACTACCAGGACGTGCGGACGGTGGAAGCCCTCGATCCGTACACCGTCAAAGTCACGTTCAAGCACCCGACCCCGGCGTGGTATCTGCCGTTCGTCGGGCAGAACGGCCTGATTCTTCCCCGTCACGCCCTGGATCCGTACGTCGGCAGCAACTCGCGCAATGCCCCGTTCAACTTGAAGGCCTTCGGCACCGGCCCGTACAAGGTGGAGACGTTCCGGCCTGGGGACCTGGTCGTCTACTCGATCAACGAGTACTTCCGCGATCCTACCAAGCCCGCGTTCGATCAGGTGCAGCTCAAGGGCGGCGGCGACGCCGCGTCGGCCGCCCGGGCCGTGATGGAGACCGGCGAGTACGACTACGCCTGGAACCTCCAGGTGGAGTGGCCGGTGCTCGAGCACATGATGCAGGGAGGCAAGGGTGTCATCATCACAGAGGGGGGCGGGGGCGTCGAGCAGATCTGGGTCAACCAGAGTGATCCCAACAAAGAGGTGGATGGGCAGCGCTCGTCGCTCAAGGCGCCGCACCCGTTCTTGACCGACCTGAAGGTCCGCCAGGCGATGGGGCTGGCGATCGACCGAGAGACGATCGCCAAAGAGCTCTACGGCCAGACCGGCGAAGCCACCTCGAACATTCTCACCACCCCGACGAGGCTGAACTCCAAAAACACGCGCATCGTGT
Organism: Armatimonadota bacterium; assembly: GCA_047519495.1. GTDB lineage: Bacteria > Sysuimicrobiota > Sysuimicrobiia > Sysuimicrobiales > Segetimicrobiaceae > JAPVSX01. The sequence goes on along the minus strand of JAPVSX010000124.1, from coordinate 562 downwards.
ATGATATCGCGAAGGCCAATCAGCTCCTCGACGAGGCCGGATGGCCGCGCGGTCCAGACGGCATCCGATCGAAGGGTGGGATCCGGTTTCAGGTGACATACGCGACGAGCGTGAACACGCTTCGGCAGAAGGAGCAGGAGATCGTCAAGGCCGGGTGGGCGAAGCTCGGGATTGAGGTGACCCTCAAGTCGGTCGATGCCGGAGTGTATTTCGGCAGCTCGCCCGGCAACACCGACACCCTGGCCCACTTCTACAACGATCTCGAGATGCACACCCAAACCTTCCCCTCGCCGTTCCCGGCGGCGTACATGGGCCGCTTCTACAGCGGCGATCCGGCCAAGGACATCCCGCAGAAAGAGAACAACTGGTCGGGCAACAACATCGCCCGCTGGGTGAACAAGGAGTACAACCAACTCTACGATCAGGTGCTGGTGGAGCTGGATCAGAAAAAGAACGACGCGCTGTGGATCAGGATGAACGACATCGTAGTATCGCAGGGGGTGTCACTCCCGGTCGTCGATCGGCGGCTCGTGTCGGCGCGCAGCAAGACGCTCGATGCCGG
>JAPVSX010000123.1:0-4853 GCA_047519495.1 Armatimonadota bacterium | reverse complement strand
TCCTGGATCCCGGCCTCGGCCAGCCCCAGCGCCACGGTGTCGTTCCGGTTGAACGCGGCGAAGCCGACCTCGTTCTGGTTGATGAAGATGAACGCGACCAGCATCATCCCCAGCACGAAGACGACGTAGACAGTGGTAATGTAGGCGATGCCGCGGTTGTCCGCGCCGGCCGGCGGCCACGCCCGCCCCAGCCACCTGCCGACCGCACTCGCTCTCCGTCTCGTGTTCATCGCGCAGCCTCTCCTTCGGCGCTCATTAATTTCTGAGCGTCACGTCGCTCGTGATGACGTCCGTGGAACTCACCCGTTCGCCCGTGGCGGTCTGCGACGCCGTGATCTGGATCGTGACCTCCAACGACCCCGCAGTAGGGCAGGACCCCGTCGAGCGATCCGCGAGGGTCAACCCAGTCACATTGCTTGCGACGCTGACCGTCGTCAGAGATGCGTTCACGATATCCCAGACCGTCTTTTCGAGGTACGGCCCCACGGCATTCGGGGTCGTGTCTCCCTGGGTCGCGGAGAGGTAATAGCTCACGTAATAGCCGTCGTACGGCATCTGGCCGGACGCGTTCGCGTCCGTCGCATAGATGGGGTAGCTTGTCCCGGCGCTCGACAGCGTCACCGTGCCGAGGTGGGGCTGGACGAAACTGATCTGGGGATTGGGCGTGCACGTGGTGTTAAACGTGAACGTTCCCCCACTCACGCCGTTGAGCGGCGCGCGGGCCTGCCGGAGGTCGCGCGTGAGCCGGTCCAGGCTGATGCGCCCGCCCTGCTGGACCTGGGTCGCGAGGTCACCCTTCCAGTAGGCGGTCAGGCTCGTCGAGAAGATCGAGAAGACCGCGCCCATGACCATGGAGAAGACAAGGAGCACGACCAGAAGCTCCACCAGCGTCATGCCGCGGTCGTTCCGGATGTAGCGCCTCATCGCCGTCCTCCGCGCATCACGGAGTGATGAACGTGCTCACCTGAATGCAGCCGATCCCGGTGGTCGCCTGCGCGCCGCCGTTCACGCACCCGTTCGGCGAGGTCGTGTTCCCAAAGGTGAAGGCCGTCTGGCCGCGGACGGCCCAGTACGTGGCGACCGACACGCGGAAAACATAGCACGTCGGCGGGCACGTCCCCGATGGGGCCGTGTACGGGCTGCTCGGGAGCGTGAACGACGGGGGAGTTGCGGCGGGGTTCCACGTCCAGTACTGGATCTGCACGTCGCGCACGAGGTAGGTGACTCCCAGACCAGGGCAGGTTACTGCGTTGCCGCCCTGATCGAAGCACGCGGTCGCCACACTGGTATGGTAGTCCCCGACCAGGCACTTGAGCGCCGCGGTCGCGGTCTGGGCGATCGGCGTGGCCGGGCAGGTCCCTGACGTCGTCGCCTGACTCTTGAGGAACTCGATCTGCTGCTGCGCCAGATTGGCGGCCGTCGTTTGATCTTTGCCATACCGGCCCAGCGCCAGCCCCTGCGGAAACACATCCGCCACGGCCAGCAGGCCAAACGTCAGCAGGACGATCCCGAACATCACCTCGATCAAGGTGAAGCCGTGCTCGCCGCGGATCGATTCCGGTCCTCGTTTCCGCATAGTTCCCCTGCTCATAGGCATCCTACATGTCTTCTTATACCGCTCGAATGAGCGTTTCAGACGCCCGCGGCAGCGAGGACGCTACCGGGCAGGTCTACGCACGAGGGCGAGCAGCGTGCCCACCAGCGCCCAGAACACCGGCGCGACGCTGACGTAGCTGAACGAGAACTGCAACTGGGCGAAGTAGGCGGCAAACCCGCCGAGCAGCCCGGCCGCGAGTCCCGGGGGCACGCCCGGAGCGGCCGCCGGGCGCAATGCCGCGCGTTCGTGATCGCCGCGCGCGAACCACCACCCCGTTCGGAAGAGCGTGAACCAGAACCACGCGTACACCGCAAGGCCCAGGAGACCCGTGGCCACGGCCTGCTGGAGCAGGTCATTGTGCGGGCGATCGACGACCAGGCGCTGCGTCCGTGCCTCGGGGAACACGTCCTTGAACTGCGGGTCCTCGTAGCCTGGATAGATCCCGGCAAGCGTCTCCGGTCCCCACCCCAGCACGGGTCTCTGCAATCCCTGGGGGGCGACCGTGCGCCAGAGGAACATGCGCTGGACGGCGCCCCCCGGGTCCGGGACGTGCCCGGCTGCAGGTCCCGCGTGGCCCACAGGCCCCCCGTACAGCACCGGCGGCGTGATCGCAGCGAGAAGGATCCCCAAGAGGATGAGGGGCCCGGCGGCAGCCCGGAGCCGGCTCAGACCGGTGGCTGCCGCCCAGACCGCAAGCCCGAAAAGCAGCGCGCCCCAGGCCGCCCTGGCCACGGTCGCCACGAGCGCGGCATACATGAGGGCGGTAGCGGCAGCAAGCAGGCACCGCCGGCCCAGACGTGCTTCTCGGGCATAGAGACTGACAGTAACGGGGAGCAGGAGCACGAGGTACGCCCCGAGGGCCAGAGGGTTCCCCGTCGTTCCCCAGGCTCTCGGCATCCCCTTCATCAAGTCGACGCGGAGGGCATCCTCGGGCACTGGAGTGAACCCCCAGCGCTGCAGCAGGCCCAGCACAGCCATCACCGTCGCGGCGGTGAGAAGGACGGCGAGGAACACCCGAATTCGCCGCGCAGAGAAGAGTGTACCCGCCACCAGCGCCACGACGGCCCCGTATGCGAGCCACGTGAGGAGACCCTCGTACCGGTAATCCTCTCCGACGAGGCTCAGGAGGGGATTCACCGACATCAGCGTGGAGACGGTCAGGATCCCCAGCCAGCCTGCGAGCGCCGCCCCGGCCGGCGAGCCCAGGCCCCGAAGCCAGCGGTCGCCTTCCATCTGCAGCGCCGCAACGCTGAGAGCGCCGACGGCGCCGTAGAGCACGAAGATTTTTGGCCAGTAGTAGTAATCGTACCAGCGGGTCACAACGATGAGCGGGAGGCAAGCGACGAGCGCGATCACGCCGCCGGCCCGGAGCGTCTCGCCCCAGGGGAGGCGCCTCCCCCCAGGCACCGAGTTCTTTAAGAGCCGTTCCGGGAGTCCCGCCCGTACGTCCACTCAGGCTCTCTTATCTTCCCCGAAGGGTCAGGGTCTCGAGGACGGTCTTGAGCAGGATCACGAGATCAAGCCAGAGCGACTGGTGCTTGATGTAGTAGAGGTCGTACTGCAGCTTGAGCAGGGCGTCTTCCCTGGATGCGCCGTACCCCTGCCGGACGAGGCCCCACCCGGCCATCCCCGGCCGGACGGCGTGCCGGACCTGGTAAAATGGCATCTCCTTGGATAACGTGGCCACGAACTCCGGCCGCTCCGGACGCGGCCCGACCGCGCTCATGTCTCCTCGGAGGACGTTCCAAAACTGGGGAAACTCGTCGATGTGGGCGCGGCGGAGCAGACGCCCCACGCGCGTAGTGCGGCGGTCGTGCTCGCCAGCCCAGAGCGCGCCATCGTGCTCGGCATCCGGGACCATCGAGCGGAATTTATAGACCTTGAACAGCCGCCCGCCTTTCCCGACGCGGTGCTGCGCGTAGAAGACCGGCCCGGGCGAATCCAGGTAGATCGCCAGCACGACGAACGGCAGAATCGCCCCGAGGACCAGCAATCCCAGCAACGAGAGCGCGACGTCCACGCAGCGTTTCAGGAGCGGATACAGCCCCCGGGTTCCCGGATGGTCCAGCGGCATGGCCACGTACCAGTGCTGCCCGATGTACTGGACGGGCACACGCCCCGTCAGCTGCTCGTACAGAACGGGCATCGGGAGGATTTCCAGCCCGCGCGCCAGGCAGTCCGTCAGGCGCTGCAGCAGGGCGCCCTCGACCTCGTCCGTCACCGCAAGGATCAGGGTGGCCACCTGATAGCGCGCCACGAGGTCGGGCAGCCCCTTCCAAGAGCCCAGCACCGGAGCGGGCAGGCGCTCCACCCGCTGCCTCCCGCCGTCACGCACAAAACCCAGGAGCTGAAACGCGTCGCCGCCGCCCTCGAGCACCGTGTCTGCAGCGATGCGGCCGGCGCGGCCCGTGCCGACGATGAGCGTGCGCCGGGGAACAACGGCCTGGGCGATGATCGCGCTGAAGAGCGCCCGGCCGCCCAGGGTCATGGCAAGGGCGAGCGCGGGAAACATCGCGACCGCGAGCCGTGACCCGGGCAGGGACGGCGTCACGTACGGGATCATCAGGTAGATGATGGACGCGGCAAGGCTCGCCCTCAGCACATTGAGCCCGCTCGCAGCGAACCGGCCAATCGAGCGTGGATCGTACACGTCGAACGCAGCCGCCATGGGGAACCACAACACGCTCAGCACGATGAACCAAACGATGGGATGGACCGCTGACTGAATGCGCAGATGACCGCCCGACCTGACAGCCAGCGCCAGGAGCAACGATCCGTTCAGTGCGATGAGATCGAGCGCGACCAGGACCAGACGGCGGTCAGAGAGAGGCAGCGAGAACCGCAGACTCGCCTCCTGGGCATGAGCGGTGGAGCGCGCCTGATCATCCCCGTTCGTTGCGGGCGTCCGGAGGCGCGGCCGGAGCCCGCTGCTCCCGAATGGCCAGGTCGAGGAAGTCACAGCCCCTGCACTCCGGCGTCGCTGACCCGCCGGGGGGGTAGGAAATTTTTCCCGCAGTCCTTTCATCCGAGAGGTACCCACTCCGCTCAGGCGGACCAGGCCCAAGAAATTCCGCCGTTCCTCGGAATGCATACCCAGGAAGGAGCTGAGGTAGACTACACAAACGATCTTCGATCTTTTACCCGTCGCAGAAGTGGTGACAAGGTCATGGAGCAATGCGACTTCGTCACGACAGAAGCAAGATAAATGAGGTGCTTATCCAGGCGGACTTTCGGGATGTCATGCAGGTAACGTTGA
>JAPVSX010000122.1:0-9072 GCA_047519495.1 Armatimonadota bacterium | reverse complement strand
GCGGACGCGCCCCAAGCCGTCAAGGCGCACGACACCGGCGGCCATGTGGTATTCCTCAAGAGCTTCTCGAAGACGGTGATTCCGGGCCTCCGGGTCGGATGTATCGTGGCGCACGGCACTATCATGGCGAGGCTGGCCGAGGCCAAGTCGGTCGTAGACCGGTTCACATCCCCGCTGATCCAGCGGACGCTCTGGAGGTATCTGTCGACCCCCCAGTATCTCCGCGACCTCGAGAAGGCCAGGGACACGTACCGGGAGCGCCGGGACGCGGTTCTTCGGACCCTTGAGGCTTCGATGCCGGCGGGGGTCACGTGGACCAGACCCGACGCCGGGTTCAACCTTTGGGTCAACCTACCCGACAGCGTGCCGGCGGTCGAGGCCTTCGAGGAAGGTCTCCGGGAGGGGGTGGCGTGCGGGTTCGGAGACCTGTACCTGCCCCACACGCCGCCGCCGGCAGGGCTCAGGGTTTCATTCGCCGATAAGCCTGAGCCGGTCCTCGTCGAGGGGATTCACCGGCTCTCCAGAGGACTCGCAAGGCTCCTGGACCGGGCGCCCGGCCGGACGAGAGAATCCGAGTTCGTGACGACCGTCTAGTAGTGCTGCGTCTCATAAGTCCGGCGACAGATCCTGCAGGGGCACGGGGGCCGGCCTGGGCCTACGGCGTGAGCCAAGACGTCCGGGCAGGCCCCCGTGTCATCCTCAACTGCCGCCAAACTTCGACAATGCCGGACTGGGGTGTCGGAGGGCTACCGGAGGAGCAGGTCGGTCAGGCGCTCCAGGTCGTCTTGAGAGTAGTAGTGCATCTGGATCGTCCCTTTCTTGCCCTTCGGGACGATCGCCACGCTCGTCGCGTACCTCTCTCTCAGCTGGGCTGCGAGGTCCGCGATCTCGGGACTTTGCCGTGCCGCGCGCCTGACCGGTGTTTCACGTGAAACACGCACGCGGGCCTTGACGAGCTCCTCGGTCGCCCGGACCGAGATGCCCTTCTCCTCGACCATGCGCCAGATCTCGAGCAAGGCCCGGGGCTGCTCCTCAAGCATGAGGAGGGCCCGCCCATGCCCCTCGCTGAGCCGCCCCTGACCGATTGCCGCCTGCACGTCTCCGGGAAGATCGAGCAGGCGCAGGGTGTTGGCGACCGATGGCCGGCTGCCGCCTACGACCTCGGCGATCTGCTCCTGTGTCATGTGAAATTCCTCGGCCAGCCTGCGGTAGGCGAGCGCGCGCTCGATCGGGTTCAGGTCTTCGCGCCGGAGGTTCTCGATCAAGGCGAGCTCCAGCATCTCCCGGTCCGTGATCTCCTTGACAACGGCCGGGATGCTGGCCATCCCTGCGGCTCTGGCCGCCCGCCAGCGGCGCTCCCCTGCAACGATTTCATAGCCTCCGGCCGACGGGCGCACGATGACCGGTTGGAGAATGCCGTGGCGCCGTACAGAGGCCACCAGTTCTTCGAACTCTGGCCCCGCGATCTCCCTGCGGGGCTGGAAAGGATTCGGAGAGAGCCGGGAGATCTCGATGTCCGCGGCGGGACCGGAGGTCTCGTCCGGAGAGGCCCCTGGGATCAACGCACCGAGTCCGCGTCCCAATCCACGCCTGGTCATTCCCCATCACCCCGATCGTCCGTTGTGCGGCCTCCGGCGATGCCCGCCGGTACGTCCGTGCGGCGCTCCCTCGCCGCCGCGCCGGTGCGCTCCAGGAACTCCTTTGCCAGGTTGAGGTAGGCTTCCGCACCCCGCGAGCCGGGCGCGTACGCCAGCACCGGCTGGCCGTAGCTCGGAGCCTCGGCAAGGCGGACGCTGCGGGGCACCTCCGTTTCAAACACCAGGGCCGCGAAGTGCCCGCGGACCTCGGCCGCGACCTGCTCGGAAAGTTTCGTGCGCGGATCCACCATCGTCAGGACCACGCCGGCGATCCGCAGCTCGGGATTGAGGTGGCGGCGGATCAGCGTGATCGTGTCCATGAGCTGCGTCAGGCCCTCGAGCGCGTAGAACTCGCATTGCATCGGGATCACGCAGCCCTGCGCGGCCACGAGCGCGTTGACCGTCAGCAGCCCAAGCGACGGCGGGCAGTCGATGAGGATCAGATCGTAGCGGTCCTCGACCGCGCGCAGGGCCGCCTTGAGCTTGGTTTCCCGCGCGATCTGTGACACGAGCTCGATCTCGGCCCCGGCCAGGCGGAGGTCCGATGGCACGATCGACAGGCGGTCGGTGCCGGTCGCGAGGATCGCTCGCTCGAGCGGCTCACCGCCCACGAGCACGTGATAGGTTGTGACGTCGAGACCGGCTTTCGGGATCCCGACGCCGCTCGTTGAATTCCCCTGGGGGTCCGTGTCGACGAGGAGCACGCGGCGCCCGAGAACCGCGAGAGAGGCGCCAAGGTTGACGGCGGTGGTCGACTTTCCGACCCCGCCCTTCTGGTTGACGATCGCGAACGTGTGCCCCGTGGGGTGCGACTTCCTTTCCGCGTTGAATGTGCGTCGAACGTGCTGCGTCGCCGTGCGCGCCGCGCCGGTATTGCGCCAGCACGCAGGCCGGGTCACCCGCAATCGAGCACCAGTTCCCCCCTGTAGGGAGGAAATCCTTCAGCGCGAGTGTAGCGCGCGTGTGTCCCCGCCGCGCGGCGCACGACGCCGAGCCGGCCCCAGGCCGGCAGGTGGGGCAGTCCAGCGCCAGGCGCGGCGGCCGGGCCCCCGGTAGGTTAGCACATCGTTTCGTAAGCATCAACTTAAATTCCGGGAGGCGGCGGCAGGGAGCGGGCCGGGTGGGGGGCGAGCGTCGCCTAGAGCGGCCGGCGTGACGGGACCCCGGGGCGGCGGGGATACGCCGGCGGGGTCGGTGCGACCTTGCGGATGACGACCACGGTCGTCGAGACGGCGGGCGAGGGCGCCCGGCGAACCTCGATGGCGCCGCCCAACAGCCGCACCGCGGCGGCCGCGGCGGCGGCCTCGTCCACGGCGCTGTCGCCCTTAGGGAACACCCCGACGCCGCCGATCCGGAGGAGCGGCAGCGCGTACTCGACGAGGACGCGCAGGGGCGCCACGGCGCGAGCCGTCACCGCGTCGTATCGCTCGCGGTGCTCCGGTGAGCGGCCGAGCGTCTCGGCACGGACGTTCAGGACCTCGGCGTTCGCGAGCGCGAGGTCGCGGATGACGATCTCGAGAAACCCGGCCTTCCCGCGCGACGCCTCGACGAGCACGACACGGGCGTGCGGCCTGGTGACGGCGACCGCGATCCCGGGGACGCCTGCGCCGCTGCCGAGATCGGCGATCACGCCCGTCTCCGGCAGGTAGCACAGCACGGGCAGGGTGCGAAGGGCGAGGACCTCGACGACCTGCTGCGGCGTGCGCGCACCGGTCAGGCGGAGACGGCCGCTCCACGCGGCGATAAGCGCAAGGTGTCGTTCGAGCAGCACGAGCTGATCGGGGAGAAGGGTGAGGCCGAGCGCCGCCGCTCCGGACTCAAGGAGTTGGCCGGCAGACTCGGGAGGCGCCACGACCGCCGCTAGCCCCGGGGGCCGCCGGCGTCCGCTTCTTCGAGTTCCTCGATGTCGTCCTCGCCGCTGCTCGCTGCGGACGCCGCGGGGGCGGTCCGCAGCAGGACCACCACGTGCCGCTCAGGCCCTTCGCCTTCGCTCTGCGTGGTCACGGCCGGATCCTGGGCCAGCGCCGTGTGGATCACGCGCCGCTCCGACGCGGACATGGGCTCGAGCGCCGCGGACTTGCCGGTCCGCCGGACGCGGGCGGCGGTCCGCTGGGCGAGGTCCGCGAGCGCCTCGCGGCGCCGTTCCCGGTAGCGCTCCGCGTCCACGACGACCGGCACCCGGTGTCCGAGGCGCCGCGCCACCATGAGGTTCACCAGCAGCTCGAGTGCCTCGAGCGTCTGCCCGTGCCGCCCGATCAGCGGTGCGAGCTGCTGGCCGGTGATCGAGATGAGCACGACCCCGGCGTCGTCGCGCCCGCTCACCGTCGCGCGGAACCCCATCGCCTCGAGCACCGACGACGTCACGCTCCTGGCGGCTGCGACGGGATCCGCGCCGGTCTCAGGCGGCGCCTCCGGCGTCTCGGCGGCCGACGCCTCCTCGGCTTCGCCTTCCTCGGAGAACAGCGTCAGCCGGACGCGCGCCTCACGCGACCCCAGGCCCAGGACGCCCCGGCTTCCCTCGTCGAGGACCAGAAGGTCCACCTCGTCGCGCTTGGCCCCGAGGATGCGGAGCGCTTCGCGAATCGCCTCCTCGACGGTCCGACCGGAGCCTTCCGCCGATCTCACGCGCGCTTCGCCCCCTTCTTGCCCTGCGCCACAGGCTTGCCTTTCGGGACAGAGGCGGCGGGCCGGGCTGCGCCCGCCGGCGCCTGACCCGCGCCCGCCGGCGGCCCCTGCGGCTTGGAGCTCGTTCCCGATCCCTGCGCCTGGGACTTGGGCGGCGCGCTGGCCATCGGATGGGGGCGGCCCACAACGAGGTAGTACTCACCGATGTACGCGACGGTCGAGACGATCCAGTAGATCGACAGCCCGATCGGGTACAGCGTGGCGAAGTAGCCGATCATGATCGGCATGAACACGAACATCCGCGCCTGCTGGGGGTCGGTCACGCTCATCCGCTGCTGGTACCAGGTCGAGAGTGCCACGAGGAGGGGGATCACGAGCAGGAGCAATCGCTCGGGATGCGCCGGGAACGCCGCAAACACCTCGGGCAGACTCGGGATGGCGTCGAGGCGCAGGGGGAGCCCGTCGACCGTGGCGTTCCCGAACAGGTCCTTGGTGTACAGCAGCCGGAACAGGGCCCACAGGACCGGCATCTGCACGAGCATCGGCAGGCAGCCCATCATCGGGTTCACGTTGTGAGCCCGGTAGAGCGCCATCATCTCTTGGTTGAGGGCCTTCGGATCCTCCTTGTACTTCCGCTTGAGGGCCTCCATGTGGGGGGCCAGGACCTGCATCGCCTTCATCGAGCGGAGCTGCACGCGGGTCAGGGGGTGCAGGACGAGCTTGATCAGCAGGGTCATCAGCACGATCGAGAGCGTGTAATCGTGGGTGAACCCATAAAAAAACTGAAGCAGGTTGTGGAGCGCGTCAATGATCGGTTGAAGCAGTTGAAGCACTACCGGGCCTCCTCGGATCCGGACTCAGGGCACCGGATCATAGCCACCAGGGTGAAAGGGATGGCAGCGCAGGAGCCGCCGGATGGCCAGCCACGCTCCCCGCACGAGCCCGTGGCGGGCCACTGCCTGCGCGGCGTACTCCGAGCACGACGGGTAGAACCGGCACGACGGCGGGGTGTACGGAGAGATCCATCGCTGGTACGCGCGGATCGCCATAAGCGCCAGGTCGCGCGCGGCCCGCGTCACCGGCCGTCCCCGCACACCAGGCTCCCCACCGCGCACAGCGCTTCCATCTCCGCGACCAGCTTGCTGAACGGAGCCGTCCCCGCCTGCGACCGCGCCACCAGCACGATATCCCCCCGGGCACACAGACGGCTCTTGAGCCGCCTGAACGCCTCGCGCAGCCGCCGCTTCGCCCGGTTTCTCGCCACCGCTCCGCCAAGCCGGCGGCCGGCGGTCACACCCACGCGCCGGGGCTCTTCGGTCGGCCGAAAATAGAGGACGAGGGCTTCCCCCGGGTACCGGCGCCCTTCCCTGTACACCCGAGAGTACTCCGCGCGTGTGGTGAGCCGGTCTCCCTGGCGTCCCGAACGCATCGCGGGTACGCCCGCAGGCCGTCTTTACGACGGGGCCAGGCGCCGCCTGCTCCTCAACCGCCTCCGGCGCACTACGTTCCGGCCCCCCGGGGTGCGCATTCGCACCCGGAAGCCGTGCGTTTTGCTCCGGTGCCGGCGGTTCGGTTGAAATGTCCGCTTCACCGAGCCGCCCTCCCTCCCACGACTGGATCGGGGGCGCCCTGAAGGCGCCCACCGATGTCTTTTCTCAATATATCACACCGCCGAGGACGCGTTCAACGCGGCGCATCAACTCCATCAACTCCTATCGACTCGGATCAACTCAGCGACCCCCACCCCTCGAATACGCCCACGTCGTCCGCCAGAGGTACGCGATGGCAGCCCGGGCGGCCAGGCCGCAGATGAGCCATGCGTCATGCGGGACGGGCGCATCCATGGAACGAGCGAAACGTGCGGCAGGTGCGGCAGGCTAACTGTGGATAACGTCTTGACGGCAGGCCATGTTATCCACATCTTGAAGACCCAGGAAGACCCCTTTCGCCGGGCAAACTGGCTGGCAGGCCACATTCAACGGGAGTGCTCATGGACAGGCAGGAGATTTCCGGCATTATCCACAATCTTTTCCACACCTGTGGATAACGCAGGCCCATCGCCCTCGCCGCACGTCTGGATACTGCCGGCGCCCTGCTCACGTCTCCAGACGGCCTGGTGAAACCCCGGAAATCGGACGGCCACCTCTCCACAGGAGTGACTGCCGCGCGGAACGTCAGCGGCACGCGAAGAAACTCCGCATGGAACCGGTGAAATGGGAGGAGGCGTCCCGGGTGCATCCAAACTACAACGCACGCGCACGGAGGGACAGCGTAATGCAAGACTTCTTCCTGCGGCGAGGCGAGCCGGAGGAATCTCCGAAGGCGCCGGAAGTTCGCCTGGCCGTCTATGACTCACCGCTCGCGCCGCCTCAGGTGGTCTCGCTTTCGGCGGAGGACTTCAATCAACTGGTCGGAGAGCTCGCCTCGCGCACGCACAACTACGCCCGGGACCGCGGGGGACGCATTCCGTTCGTCGTCATCAAGGAGATCGTGGAAAACCTGATCCACGCGTTCTTCCAGGACGCCGTCATCACCATCATGGACGACGGCAACACCATCCGGATCTCGGACCAGGGACCCGGGATCCGGGACAAAGAGCGCGCGTTCCTCCCCGGCTTCACCACCGCAACGCGCGAGATGCGGCAGTTCATCAAGGGAGTAGGATCCGGCCTGCCCGTGGCCCGCGAGCAGCTGGCGTTCCTCGGCGGCGCGATCTCGATCGAGGACAACCTGGAGCGCGGGACGGTCGTCACCCTGCAGGTGGGCCCTACCAAAGAGGGCGCACCCCCCGAGGCGCCGCCCACCATCGCCAGACCTGAGGAAGCGCATCCGTTCCCCCGGCTGACCGAGCGGCAGCGGAAGGTGCTCCTCCTGATCGCCGAGCTCGGCTCAGCCGGGCCGTCGACGATCGCCAAGGAGCTCAGCATCAGCCAGAGCACGGCGTTCCGGGAGCTCGCCGCCCTTCAGCGGCTGCACCTGCTGGCCCCCCGCGGGCCGGGCAAACGCACCCTCACCGAAGAGGGCATCGCGTACATGGAGAACGTGTTCAGACCATGAGGTCGGGCCTGCCGCGCGGTGGGCCCGTACGGAGGATCCTGCATGGAGACACAGAATGCCGGCGCCGGCCAGGTCTGGCAGGAGGCGCTTACCCGGATCGAGAGCCAGCTCAGCAAGCCGAGCTTTGAAGCGTTCCTGAAGGCGATGCGCCCTGTCGCGCTCGACCAGGACGTCTTCGTCTTCTCCGTCCCGAGCCTGTTTGCCAAGGAATGGCTCGAAGGCCGTTACCGCGGCCTGATCGCAGAAACGCTGCGGGAGGTTCTCACCCGCGGCGTCGACGTCCGGTTCGTCGTCTCGGAGAACGAGCCCGGGCCGCCGCCCGCCGGGCGCGACCAGGCGATCTCGCGCGATACGCCCGCAACCCGCACGGCGCCGCTCGAGCCGCTCGCCCTGACTGGCAAATACACGTTTGACACCTTTGTCGTCGGCAGCGGCAACCGGTTTGCCCACGCCGCGGCCCACGCGGTCGCCGAGGCGCCCGCGCGGGCCTACAACCCTCTGTTCATCTACGGTGGCGTGGGCCTCGGCAAGACCCACCTCCTCCAGGCGATCGGCCACCACGTCTTGACGCACAAACAGCTGGCCCGCGTGACCTACGTCTCATCCGAGCGGTTCACCAACGAGCTGATCAATGCGATCCGGGACGACAAGATGGTCGAGTTCCGGAACAAATACCGGAACGTGGATGTCCTCCTCATCGACGACATTCAGTTCCTGGCCGGCAAAGAGCGGACTCAGGAAGAGTTCTTCCACACGTTCAACACGCTGCACGAGTCCAGCAGGCAGCTGATCATCAGCAGCGATCGTCCGCCCCGCGAGATCCCCACCCTCGAGGACCGCCTGCGTTCACGGTTCGAATGGGGGCTCATCGCGGACATCCAGCCGCCCGACTACGAGACCCGGATCGCGATCCTCCGGAAGAAGGCGGAGCTGGACGCGATTGCCCTCCCGGACGAGGTCGCCCAGTACATCGCCCAGCGGATCTCATCGAACATCCGCGAGCTCGAGGGCGCCCTCAGCCGCCTCCGCGCGCACGCCGAAATGGCCCGCTCTGCGATCTCCGTGGAACTCGCCACCGACGTCCTGAAAGAGCTGCTGCCTCAGGCTCGGATCCGGCCCGTCACGATCGTCGCGATCCAGCGCGCCGTCGCCGAGTTCTTCGGCATCCGCTTCGAGGAGATGAAAGCCAAGCGCCGGACAAAAGGCGTGGCCTTCCCCCGTCAGGTCGCGATGTATCTCTCGCGCGAGCTGACCGACGCATCGCTGCCCCGCATCGGCGAAGAGTTCGGGGGACGCGATCATACGACCGTCATGCACGCCTGCGAGCGCGTCAAGGGCGCCCTCCTCCAGGACACCCACCTCGCCGCCGGCGTGAAGAGTCTTGTGGAGAGCTTCCGGACGGAACGCCCGGGAAAGGGGGATAAATAGGGCTTCTTCGTGGGCTCATGACGCTCGGTGCTCGCACCCGTGAATATCGTGGATAACCCTCTCTACAGAAGCGGGCGGTTATCCACAGGACCAAAACCTCTGCCGACGGCCCTTCGAGCCGATATTCACATAATCCACAGGTTCTACTATGACTATGACGAATATTTATCTATAAAATTCTTCTAGGAGTAGGGCATGCGCCTTCAATGCACGCAAGAGCATCTACTGCGCGGAGTTCAGATTGCCGGTCGCGCTATCTCGCCGAGAGCCAGCATGCCGATCCTGGGTAACATACTCCTTGAGACCACAAAAGACGGCGTGAAAG
>JAPVSX010000121.1:0-11542 GCA_047519495.1 Armatimonadota bacterium | reverse complement strand
GTCGCGCAGCATGTACGCGTAGTCGGGCGGCCGGAGCGCGGTGTTCGTGGGCACCGGGACCGCGCCGATGCGGATCGCGCCCCAGAACAGATAGGCGAACTCGGGCGAGTCGAGGAGGAGAAGGAACACCCGCTCTTCCGGACGGACGCCGAGGCCCCGCAACGCGTTTCCGGTCCGGTTGGCCTGCTCGGCGAGCGCGCGATACGTGATCGCATGGTCCCCCGCGTAGATCGCCACGCGGTCCGCCCCCCCCTGGTCGAGGGTGCGATCGATGAAGGCGGTCGAGGCGTTGAAGGTCTCGGGGAGCTCGATGGATGGGCTCATCGCGTCTCCTCGCTTTCGCGGGCTCCGGCGCGCTCTCCTCTCCGGAGCGGCGCCAGGAGGCGCCGCACAGCCGTCGAACCGGGCGAGCATGAATGCGGAGCTCCGCGCGCAGGCGCTGGCGTATCTCGAGCGCCACAACACGCTGACCCTGGCAACGGCCGGGCCGGACGGCCCGTGGGCCGCCGCGCTCTTTTACGTGAACGACGCCTTCGACCTCTACTGGCTCTCCGACCCGCGCACCCGCCATTCCCGAAACGTCGCCCACAATCCGCACGCCGCGGTGACGATCCAGGAGGATTATCGAGACTGGCGGGTGATCCAGGGCCTCCAGATGGAGGGGACCGCGGCGGAGGTCGGCCCGCTCGAGGACGCGCGCCATCCGATGCAGCTGTACGCGGCCAAGTATCCGTTCCTTGCCGGGTGGCGCACGCCTCCGCCGGCCCTGGCCGGGGCGCTCGGCGCCGCGCGCGTGTACCGGTTCACCCCCACCCTGGTGCTCTTCGTTGACAACACCCGGGGCTTCGGCCACAGACAAGAAGTCGACCCGATGACCCGGTAGGGCCCGCTTTGGCCCACGCCGCAGGCGCAGACCTTCACACGAGATGGAGCACCCGCAGCGGTGCACGATCACCGCTTCCGGAAGAAGTTCCCGAACTCGTCCCGCCAGCGCGCGATCTGCGGCTCGTCCAGCTCCTTCATGGGACGGATCACGAGCTTGTCCGCGTCCTTGAGCGGGGGGTAGAGGCCGGGCGCCAGGACGAACTCCCCCGCCTGGGCGAGCGCCGTGAGGCCGAGGCGCGACGTGAGCAAGTCGATGAACAACTTGCCCGCGCTTGGATGGGCCGCTCGCGCCCCGAGGGCGACATGGTGCGCCTCCGCGAACAGCGGGGAGAGGCGCACGTAATCGAGCGGCGCGCCCTCCTTGCCCATGATGTACACGTACTTCACGTACGAGATCCCCAGCGGAAACTCCCCGGCCGCCACCTTCTGCCACGCCGGATCGAACGAGTCCACCAGCACGACCTGCCGGGCCAGCCGCTCCACGAACGGCCGGTACTGCTGGCCCTGGACGCTCTCCAGGCTGGCGAGCCAGACGGTCGTGGTGATGTGCTGCGTGGGGTCGGGCATGACGATCTCGCCCTTCCATCGCTCCTGGAGCAGATCCTGGAGCGTCTTGGGGGCGTCCTCGGCCTTGACGAGGCGGGTGTTGTACAGGATGCCGACGACGACCATGCGGTAGGGTGGAGACAGGATCCCGTCCCGGTCGCGGCTCGCCGGGGGGAACGCCGCGTACGACGGGGACGTGTACGCGGCAAACGCGCCCGCCCGCTGCATCAGCCGCATCGGGCCCAGGTTGGTGAGGACGACGTCGAACTGCGGCCGGCCGACCTGCACCTCGGTGAGGACGCGATCCAGGAGTCGATTGGCGGCCGCCCGGAAGTACTGCACGGAGACGCCGTACCGATCCTCATACAGCTTCTGGAACACATCGAAGATCGGCGATTCCAGGGACCCGTAGACGACGACGCGCCCTTCCGCCTTGGCCGCGGCGACGAGATCTGTCTGCGCCTGCGCGCCCGGCAGGCCCGCAAGGCGGGCGGGCGACAGTCCCGCGGCGGCGGACACGAGCAGCGCCGCCGCAAGCAGCCACCGGATCAGCCTGCTGCCTCCGCTCCTCATGGGCAGTGTCTCCCCTCCTCCGCGATCGGCCCGCCTCACAGAATCCCGGTGCGCTGTCCCTTGCCCAGATAGAAGTCCCACGTCTTCCGCGCCATCGTGGAGGTCGAGAGGCTCGCCCGGAGGCGTTCGGTTTCTTCGTCGGTGAAGACGCGCGGCGCCCCCAGAGCCGCCGCCCACAACTGTTTCTTGGCGTTCTCCTCCAGCCAGATCGAGGCCATGAAGCAGCTCTCGATGTCCTCGCCCACCACGACCGCGCCGTGGCCGCGCAGCAGGGCGGCGCGGCCAGATCCCAGGACCCGCGCCACCGCATCGCCCTGCGCGGCCGACCGGATCAGGCCGGGATCGTCGTAGACCGGCAGCCCCTCGCGGGGGAACAGGCTGCCGAGGACGAAGACGGGAACGAGCGGCGTCCCGGCGATGCTGAACACGGTGGCGACCTGGGGGTGCAGGTGCGCCACGCAGTGCACGTCGCCGCGCGCGGCGTAGACGCGCGTGTGGAGGGGCGTCTCGCTCGGCGGGGTCCCCGCCCCTGCGAGCTGCCGCCCCTCGAAGTCGACGGTCACGATGTCCTCCGAGCCGAGCGAGAGCCGGCCGGCTTCGCGGCTGTTGATCAGCACCCGGTCGGATGCGGGCGCGCGCACGCTCATGTGCCCGTGGAAATCCATGAGGCCCTCGGCCGTGAGCAGGCGCACGGCCGCGACGAGGGTCGACTTCAGGGTCGCGATGTCCGGCATGTTCCGGCAGGCGGCCGCGCGGCTCAGCGGCCGGTGCGGGCCAGCACCTCCACCCAGCCGCGCATCAGCGACTTCCCCCTGGCGATCTCCTCCGCCTTGAAGAACTTCTCGAGGTCGACCCGCTGGATCGGGTACACGGGGCGCTGAAAGTCCTGCTCGTACCCGAACGGGACCGTGGCGTCGATCGCCATCCCGCCCTCGAACCGGGTATTCATCGCCGTCCACTGGCGATCGCCTGCCGTGAGGCGCTCCTCGGGGATGAACGTCTGGCCGGCGCCGCCCGGGACAGGGTTGAGGATGTCCGTCCGCGGATTGACGCGGGTCGTGAGGCACCAGATGATCTCGTCCATATTGTAGATGTCGACGTCGTGATCGACCACGATCGCCAGGCGCATGCCCTGGCTGCAGGCCATCGCCGCGGCGAGGAAGTTGCGGACCATGCCGTCATCGGTCTTGAGCCGCTTCTTCACCTGGATGATGCAGCCGCCCCAGTCGGTCATGGGGAAGGGGATGTTCACGTCCTGGACGATGCCCGGCTGGAGGCGCTCGCAGAGCTCATAGATCGCCGACTCGCGGACCGTCGTGTCGATGTTGTGGCAGTCGAGCATGTGGACGCCGAGCAGGTAGAAGATCGGCTTCATCTCGCGCCGGCGCATCGTGATGCCGGTGACGTGGAACGTCGGCGCGCGGTACGCCTTGCCCATGTAGCCGGCCCACTCGGGATGGAACGGGAACCGGCCCTGCGTGTCCGCCCGCTCGGCCTCGGCCGTCTCGTACCGCTTGTCGCGCGGGTGCAGCTCGCCCTCAAGCACGAGTTCGCAGTCGGCCGCGGCCCACGCGTCGACGGTGCGCGCCTTGACGATCCGGATCGGGAACCCCTGGACGGCCCCGGCCGCCCCCAGCTCGTCGCCGCCGCGCGGCAGGATCACGTAGTCGAAGCCGCCGCCGGCGATGAGCGTCGCCGCCGGCGGGAGGCCGAAGCACATCGTCAGCGGGATCGGCTTGTCATCATGGTAGTGCTCGGTGATGACCTGCCACATGTGGGCGCCGGGGGCCGACTGGAACGTGCACACGTTGCCCCACCGGGCGTTCATCCGGTTGTAGCCGATGTGGCTCCCGCCGTGGAAGTAGGGGCCGACGACGACGCTGTTGCCGCTCCCGATCGTCCGCTCCGACTCCAGTTCCGTATGGCGGATCGCCACGACGTGCTTGTTGACCTCGAGGTCGCGGGTGATGACCTCCTCCTGACAGGGCGCCGCGTCTTGTGATACCTCCACCGGCGGAATCGGATGCGTCAGCGCGTGGGCCAGCTTGTGGGTCCGCGCGACCGGGCTCTCCCAGCCGAACATGCGGTCCACGATCCCCATGTTGGCGAACAGGTTGGTGACGGCCTGCGCGTGCGGGTAGCCCTTCACGTTCTTGAACAGGAGGGGGTAACTGCCGTCCAGCTGCTTCTGCGCGCCGGTCACCTCGAGATCGGGATCGACCGGCACGTCGGTTTCCAGGAGCAGCCCCTCCTGCCGGAGCCACTCGAGCGTTCCGCGCAGGGCCTGAATGCTGCGCGCTAGCTTTACCGGGATAGCCATAGGTGTCTCCCTCCCGCGGCGTCGTGAGCCGTCTGTCGTTGCTCTTATTCGATCTCCTGTGTGCTTCCTCTTTCCCCCGGGCCGGAGCCCCGGGGTCACTCGATCACGCCCTCCGCAGCCAATCGCTCGATGTCCTGCTCTGACAGCCCGAGGATGCCGCGGTACACCTCGCGGTTGTGCTCCCCCAGGAGCGGGCTGGGGCGCAATTCGGCCGGCGTCGCGGACAGCGTAAACGGCGGCGCCTCGTAGTGAAACCGCTCCAGCTCGGCGTGGGGGAGCTCGCGCCAGATCCGGCGGTGCGCCAGCTGCGGGTCGGCGAAGAGGTCGGACAGCCGGTTCACGGCGCCGGCTCGCACGCCGCCGGCCTGGAGGGTCTCCATGACCTGCTGCGGCGTGTGCCGCGCCGACCACGCGCCGATCAGGGCGTCGAGCTCGTCTTCGTGCGCCTTGCGCCCGGCGAGCGTCGCAAACCGCTGATCATCTGCCCAGTCGGGATGTCCGGCGGCCCGGCAAAGCGCGCGCCACTCGTCGTCGGCGCACACGGCGATGACGCACCAGCGGTCTTCTCCGCGGCACGGGTACGCGCCGTGCGGGGCAGCGTGCGGGCTGCGGTTTCCCATCCGGGTCATGACGCGCCCGTTGACCTCATACTCCAGCAGCGCCGGGGCCACGAACTGCAGCCCCGTCTCATACTGCGACAGGTCGATGTACTGCCCGCGCCCGGTGCGCCGCCGGTAGTCCAGCGCGGCCAAGACGGCGATCAGGCCGAAGCCCACCGCGACGAAGTCGATGTAGGGCCCGAACAGCAGCATCGGCTCTCCCCCGGGATAGCCCGTCAGGTACGTGAAGCCGCTCTGGGAGGTCAGCTGGGAGCCGAAGCCGCGCTGGCTGGCTTTGGGTCCGGTCTGGCCCATGTTGCACGAACTCAGGTAGATGATCGATGGGTTGAGCTCGCGCGCGGCCTCGTAACTCAGCCCGTTGCGCGCCATGACCCCCGGCACGAAGTTCTCGATCAGCACGTCGGCCCAGGCCACCAGCCGCCTGGCGAGGGCCAGGCCCTCCGTCGCCTTCAGGTTCAGCGTGATGCCGAGCTTGCAGTCGTTGAAGAGGGCAAAGGAGCCGGTGCGGTTCAGTCCCGGGATGTTGTCCTTGTAGGGCGGATAGTGCACGCGGAACCCGTCGGGGCGCGTACGCGATTCGACGTGGATGACGGTGGCGCCGTGCTCGCCCAGATGCTTGCCCACCAGGGGGCCCGCCGCGAAGACGGCGAACTCAGCGACCTTCAACCCCTCAAACGCCTGTGCGGTCTGTGACACGCCGCCGCTCCGCCCGCTCAGATGATCCCTCGCTGTCTCAACGCGCCCAGGTCGTGCCGGGAGAGCCCCAGTTCCGCGCCGTAGATCTCCACGTTGTGCTCGCCGATGCCCGGCGCGCGGCGGCGGATCATGCGTGCCGCGGCGGAGAACCTCGCGAACAGCCCCGGGTAGGTCACGGTGGCGTCGAGCTCCGGATGCGCCACCGTCTGCCAGAACCCCCGGGCGTCCAGCTGTGGGTCCTCTCGAATGTCACGAGCGTTCGCCACCGGATACCCCAGGATGCCCCTTCTCGTCGCCTCGGCCGAGAACTCGGCTTTCGTGCGCCGGCCCAGGAACTGCACGAAGGGCTCCTCCAGCGTGTCGATCTCCGCCTGCGTGCTGGTCGCGATGTTGAACGCGCCCCAGTCCTTTCGCGTGAGCCACTCCGGGGCCTCGTTCAACTCGGCCATCCACTGCACCATCGCCTCGTTGGAGCGCTTTCCGGCGTCGCCGCCATAGAAGATGAAGTTGATGTGACCGTCCCGGCAGCGGTAGATGGCGCGCATGCGCGCGCCGGTCGTGCTGCGTCCGACGATGCGGCTTCCGCCGCGGTGCAGATCCTCCCGCATCAGGCTCCAGTGGGCCGGCGCATTCGCCAGCGCCCAGAGCAGGCTCGCCTGCATCCCGACGTCCACGTGCTGGCCGCGTCCTGAGGTCTCGCGGTAGTGGTGCGCGATGAGCGTGCCGGCGGCGGCGTACATCCCGGTCCACATCGCCGCCTGCGGGAGGGAAACGCGAAGCGGCGGGCGGCCCGGCTCGCCAACCAGCGCCATCAGGCCGCTCATGGCCATCGCGACGAGATCCGAGCCGCGGTAGCGGGCGTACGGCCCCGTCTGGCCGAACGGCGTGATGGAGGTATAGACGAGGCGGGGGTTCGGCTCGCGCAGGGCGCGATAGCCGAGACCCCGCGTCTCGAGCCACTCGGGCGCGTAGGACTCGATGAAAAAGTCCGCCCGCTCCGCCAGCCGGCGCAGGAGCGCCTGCCCTTCCGCGGCCTCGACGGTGAGGGTGACGCCGCGTTTGTTGGCGTTGTAGGCGAGCCACCGAAGGCCTTTGTGGGGATGGGGATCATCGTGATAGAACGGCCCGAGCCGGCGGCCCGGATCACCCCCCGGCGGCTCGATCTTGATGACATCCGCGCCGAGATCCCCCAAGATACGGCCGCACAGCCAGCCATACTGATCGGTGAGATCCAGGACACGGTAGGGAGCCAGGAGGCCCTCGCCCCGGCCGATCTCGCCCGCCGCCGGCGCAGCGCCCGCCCCCCCGCCGCGGTCGGGTATCGCAGCGGTCATTCGGGTCCCGTCCGCCTGGGGGCCACGGGCGTCCCGTGGATCACCATTGTCTGCGGTCCCGCCACCGCCTTGCGGGCCGGCCGCGCTGCCGGGGCCGATCGGACCGCGGCCACACGTCTTGCGAAGTACGAAAGGTGTTCATGCATGAGCCGCCGCGCCCCCTCCGCGTCCCGCGCCTTGATCGCCGCGAGGATGCGCTGGTGATCGGCGATCGCGCGCCCGGCCATGTCGTCCGCCGGCAGCAGTGCGGCCAGGGCCTCGTGGAACAGGGTGCGGAACGACTCCACGGCGAACAGCAGCACCGGGTTCTTCGCCGCCTCCGCGAGCGCGATGTGGAAGGCGACGCTGGTGGGAATGAAGTACGGATCCCCGGCCGCGCGGGCGCCGCGCGCGCCGGCGACGGCCTGTTCCATCGCGCGCACGTCCTCGGCCGTGGCGCGCTGCGCGGCGAGGGAGGCAACGTGAGGCTCCACGAGGATCCGCGCCTCAATCAGGTCCGGGAAGGTGGCCCGCTTCAGGCGCAGCATATTCGCCAGGGACTCGCTCACCGGCTGCGTGCTGGGCCGGGCGACGAATGCGCCGCCCCGCGCGCCCACCTTGATCTTGATGAGGCCCTGGGACTCGAGGACGCGGAGGGCGTCGCGGACCGTAACGCGGCTCAGCCCGAACTGCTCAGCCAGGTCCTTTTCGGAGGGGAGCGGATCGCCCGGCCCGAGGCGGCCGCCGAAGATGAGCGCCTTGACCTGGTGGACGACCTCTTCGGACGCCCGGGTAACGCGCACGGGGCGGAACATCGGTTTAGGCACTCTCGGAAGAGTTCGCATCGCCCGGTCGGGATTCAAAATGTATAATATTTATACATTTCCGCAGGCGCTCATGTCAAGTCGAACGACGGGCGTCGGGCGGCAAGGCCCTCGAAGCCGAGCCCAATGCCGGCTTCACGAATCCGTGGATCAATA
This sequence comes from Armatimonadota bacterium, assembly GCA_047519495.1. Taxonomy (GTDB): domain Bacteria; phylum Sysuimicrobiota; class Sysuimicrobiia; order Sysuimicrobiales; family Segetimicrobiaceae; genus JAPVSX01. The sequence continues at coordinate 3,609 of JAPVSX010000121.1, read as the reverse complement.
GACCATACGTTGCGAGGCGACGGTGCAAGACGCGAAGACCGTCGGGGGCCACATCGGCTGAGCCGAGGACCGGTGGGGGAAGTTGAACTTCCGCAGGGCGGCCGGCAGCCGCTAGTGAAAGACGAGGCTCTTGACGACCACCGGCACGACGTACTGGTCGGGCAGCAGGCTGCCGATGTCCACGTAATCGAACTCGCGCAGCACCACCTGATCGATGCACGCGAGCGGCCCTGCCACACCGAGTTCTTCCCGCAGCGTCCGCCCCACCAGGCCGGCCACGTCGGCGTCGATGACGACGAGCAGCGGCCGGCGGGTTCCTATCGTCTCCGGCAGCGCGGTGACGATCCCGGTGCACAGCTCCCGAAGCACGCCGTACTCGGGTCCGTGGTGCCAGTGCACGGCCAGCGCAAAATGGTCCTGGCCGTCCTCCAGATCCAGCCGGCGCAGCGCGCGGCGCACGGCGTCGGCAACCTGCTGGCGGGAGGGAGAGTCCAGCCCGCGCACGGCGGCCACGGGCACGTTGCGGACCGGCAGCACGCCGGTATCCGACAGAAAGATCGTGTTGCCGCTGACCTGCACAGTGTACTGCGACGCGCCGATGCAGGTGGCCCGGATGCGCTCGAGGGGCTGCAGGAGCACCCGATCCCGGCACCGGGCGAGCAGTGAGCGGCTCAGGCGGGGGCCGAGATCGCCGAAGTCCGCCGTTTCGGAGCCGGAGATGTACTCGGCGACGCCGCCGGAGAAGACGATGTGCGAGAAGGGCCCCGGCGTCCGCAGGGGCTCCGTGATCCAGAGCCCCCCGGCCTCCTCAGGCAGGCCACGGCCGTCAATCACCCGGATGATCAGGTCGGCCATGTGCTCCGAGAGGGGCCCCAGGACCGCCTCCGAGACGGCCTGCCCCGGGGCAACGTGCGCGCCGGCACTGCGGAGGGCGAGCCTCCGCCCCGCGTCCTCCACCCTGGCCAGCACGCCGTCCCGGGTCCAGGCCAGCAGCCGTGCGCCCGCGTGGATCGCCGCCGTCTCCTCCACGCGCCCCTTGCGGCATACGGCAAACTTGGTGGTGCCGCCGCCGATGTCCACGTTCAACACCGTCGGGTGGGCCTCGTCCCGTGAGAGCGCGGCGGCGCCCGACCCGTGCGCTGCGAGCAGGCTCTCGAGATGCGGCCCGGCCGTCGCGCAGACGAACTTCCCCGCATCGGCGGCAAACAGCTGGATGATGGGCGCGGCATTCTCCTTGAGGGCCGCTTCGCCGGTGATGATCACAGCGCCGGTATCGATCTCCGGCGGGGCAATCCCGGCTTCCCGGTACGCGTCCCCGATGAATCGCGCCACGCCCGTCGTATCGATCTGATGCGGCGAGGCGTACGGCGTCAGGATCACCTGGGACCGGAACGACACCTCACGGTGCGTCACCTGGTAGCGGCTCGACAGGTAGCGCCCCTGCCGGGTCAGCACCAGGTCCGAGAAGACGAGGTGCGACGTCGAGGAGCCGATGTCGATGCCCGCGCTGCGCAGGCGGATGTGCTCTCCCAGGTAGACGGCGGGATTCCCGTCGCCTCCGAGATGGATGTGCTCTTCGTCGTCCTCGTGCACCCGTCTCGCTCCCTATGCGTAGAGTGCGAATACGTCCGGCGACAATGCTGCGCTAGACTCGCACCGAGAAGGCGTCCATGCGCACCGGGACGCCCCGGGCCGCGCAGCGCTCGACGAACAGCCGGTGGACGCGCGGGTCCTGGTCCTCGTACTCGATCTGGTTGCCCCCTTCTTTCTTGCTCTTGTCCACGCCCTGGATATCCAGGTACCGCGCCACCTTCCACTTCGCGCCGCCCCAGCGGATCGCCAGGTACCGCGCCGGGGTCGGCCCCGTGTTGAAGTGCTGGTGCCACCACATCCCCGGCGGGACGAACATGCTCCCTTCTCGCCACACGACGTCGGTGAGATCCGCCGCGCCCTCGGGCCACAGCAGAGAGAACCCTTCGCCGCCCAGGATGACCACGTGCGCGCCCGGGCCGTGCCGGTGGGCCTTCTTGTATGTCCCCACGGGAAACTCGGAGATGTGCGCGCAGAGGGTGTTGTTGGCGAACTCGAACATCACGTTTTTCCCGCCCGCGCCCCGCTCCGCCCAGTCGTGGAGCTGGAACCGGTGGACGTCCGCCACGAAGTTGGTGTCCCAGACCCTGCCGGGGTGCAGCGTGCCCTCCCCGCCGAAATACCCCTCGCGGCCGTCAAACCGGTCCAGGAAGTCGAAGGGGCAGGCGAACACGAAGTCCGTGTTGTGGATCAGGTTGATCATGAGGGGCGCGGTGGTCACGCCCAGGAGCCGGGCGGGCTCCCGGCCCGAGCCGTTGTACAGGCGGTGGAAACAGTTGAGCGGGATCGAGAACAGGCTGCCGGTCTGCCACTCGAAGGATTGTTTGGCCCCTGCCTGGTTCCGCACCTCGCAGGCGCCGCGGCCATCGAGCACATAGTAGAACTCCTCATACACGTGCCGCTCCTCCGCGGTGCGCTGTCCCGGGGGAAGTTCGAGGACATACGCGCTGTTCGTGTCCTCCGCCCCGAGCAGCCGGATGTACGCGCCGCGGGCCTCGAGGCGCGGCCAGGGGGCCACCTCCACCCCCCGCAGATCCGGGACGGCGATCCCGCTCAGCACGGGGATGCGCTCCGACTCCAGCCAGCGCTCGTAGGCGCTCTTTCGCCACTCCTGCGGCAGGCGGTCCTCCTGGGCTATCCGCGGTCCTCCGTTGGTCATCGCTCATTCCTCCCTGCGGCGTGGAGTCTCACCTTTCTAGAATCCCGTCTCAACGGCCAGAATCCCTGCTCCGCTCTCGGATGCGGCGGGCCAATCCATAATTCCACACTTAATATAAATAACAGATGGAGATACGTCCTCCTTGGAGGTGTGATCTGACCATGGCTGAGAAGAAAGCTGCAAGGAAGCGTGCCCAAACATCCGCCAAGTTCACGGACGAGGAACGGGCCGCGATGAGAGAGCGCGCCCGAGAGCTCAAGGCGGGCGCGAGCAAGGCGGACGGGGAAAGCGCCGTGCTCGCGAAGATCGCCGCGATGCCGGCACCGGATCGCATCATGGCCGAGCGGCTGCATGCGATCATCAAGGCCAGCGCGCCCGTCCTCTCGCCGAGGACCTGGTACGGGATGCCCGCGTATGCCAAGGACAGCCAGATCGTCTGCTTCTTCCAGAGCGCGCAGAAGTTCAAGACGAGGTATGCGACACTCGGCTTCAGCGACAAGGCGAAGCTCGACGAAGGCAACATGTGGCCGACCGCCTTCGCGCTGAAGGAGCTGACCGCCGCCGACGAAGCAAGGATCGCCGCGCTCGTGAAGAAAGCGGTGAGTTAAGGAAGGCGATGGTCCATCCTCCTGCAACCTGCGAAGGGAGCATGGGTCCGCCGATCGCTGTGAGAGGGGCAAGGCCGCGCGCGTCATCCGCGGCGCCCCACTAAGTTGATTTGCGACTTCCTCGGTCATCAGCGCTTGGATTCTTAGCCGTTCTTCCCGCCGGCCAGCGACGACGGTGCCCCCGTCCAGGAGCACTTCCATGAGGCGGATCATGCGGGGGTCGTGAATCTTAATGCCGGGCACCTTGGCGGT
>JAPVSX010000120.1:0-4184 GCA_047519495.1 Armatimonadota bacterium | reverse complement strand
GACCCTGGGCACGCCCGCCATGCCTTCCCATACCGGCCCCTCCAGCCGGAGGCCGGTCTGGTCGACATAGTCCATCGCGGCGTCGGCCAGGGTCCGCACGGCGGCGCCCCCTTCCATCGGCCGGCTCGCGCTGTCCTCGTACACCGCTGCCAGCGTCTTCACGAGCGCCGCGAGCCCCGCGACCGCCCTGAGGGTGCCCCACTGGTCCTGGATGCTGGCCTGGGGATCCCACAGGGCGAGAGGGGCGGCCCCGTTGCTCCGGCCACGCGCCGGGGTGTCGCGCTGGGGCGACACGGCTGCCAACTGCTCAGAGCGTGCGCAAGCAGCCGGCACGGCCTCCTCGCCGGCGGCGATCGTGCCGACCCAGCGCTCCAGGAGCACGGCGCACGTCGCCGTGGCCCGCAGCACGCCGAGGGCGCCCGGGCCGCCGCGGTAGGCCCGGGCGCAGAGCCGCACGGCGGCCTCGACCACTTTGGGCGCCAGGCCCGGCGGCGCGAGCCGCGGCAGCTGGACCTCGCGGCTAAACAGGTCCTCGACCATCAGCGTGATGTCTTCCCGCGTCGCGTACCGGTCGGGGCGCCGCGCGAGATCCCTGGAGAGCTGCCCCCGGAGCCGGGGGCCGACCGTGTGCAGCAGCTCCGCCGCGATCCGGACGGGCGCGAACACGCACAGCAGCCAGATCGCCGCGACTAAGAACACGGAGCGCGCGCCGAACACGAGCACGCTCAGGACCGCCCCGGTCAGACACACCCCAAGCCACGCGCGGCCGAACGCACGCCGCGCGGCCGGCCGGCTGAGACGGGACAGGGAGTAGCGCAGGGTCATCGCGCGTCGGCTCTCCTTGCAGATCAACGGGTATATGGTAACATAACCGATAGTGCGGTGAGGAGGACGGGGTGCCGACGATCGCCGAGACGCGGTTCCAGATGGTTCAACTGGTCTTCCCCGAGCACACCAACCAGCGAGGCACCCTGTACGGCGGCCGGATGATGTCGTGGATCGCGACCGCCGGGACGCTGGCCGCGTCCCGGTTCGCCCGGGGCCCGGTCGTCCTCGGCGCGATGGACGATCTGGACTTCCTCTCGCCGGTCAACCTCGGCGACATCGTCACCGCGGACGCCCAGGTCGAGTGCGTCGGCCGGTCCTCCCTCGAGGTCGGCGTTGAGGTGCACTCCGAATCCCCCCGGCTCGGGCTCCGGCGCAAGACGACCTCGTCCCATCTGGCCTTCATTGCGCTCGACGAGCACGAGCATCCCCGCCCGGTCGGCCAGACGATCACGCCGGGATCCCCCGCGGAGGCAACCGCGCACGCGGAGGCCGAGGCCCGGAAGGCTGCCCGAACCGCCCGGGTCCGCGCGGAAGCCCGGAGTCCCGACGCAATCCCCGAGGGATCGGTCCGCCACGCGGTGGGCCTCTCGCGGCTCGTCATGCCGGAAGATGCCCTGAGCGGCACGCTGATGTTCGCGGGGAAGCTCCTGGGCACCCTGGATGAGGTCGCCGCGATCACCGCGGTCCGCTACTGCCGGGGGACCGTCGTCACCGCGTCGATCGATACGGTGTACTTCTACTACCCGCTCCGCGTCGGCCAGATTGTGGACGTGCACGCGGCGCTCACCTACGTGGCGCGCTCGTCGATGGAGATCGGCGTCGACGTGGACAGCGAGGAGCCCCGGACCGGGCGGCGCCATCACACGTGCACGGCCTTTCTCACGATGGTGCGCGTGGACGAGGCTGGACGTCCGGTCCCCGCCCCCGCGCTCGCGCCCACCACCCCCGAAGAGCGGCGCCTGTGGGCGGCGGGGGAGGCCCGGAGCTCGGCGCGGAGGGTGCGGGTCGCCCAGCTCAGGGATGCGGCGGGCCGGAATGCTCACTAGGGTCGTCCAGGTGATGGTCCTGTCGGTCGTCCCCTGGGTGGAGCTTCGCCTGGCGATCCCCTTCGGGATCACGAAGGGGCTGCACCCCGTCATCACCTTCCTCGCCGCGGTCGCCGCCAGCTGGATCGTCATCGCGCCGGTGTTTCTCGTCCTGGACCTCTTCTACGTCCGGTTCCTCTCACGGTATCCCGTCGTGCGGTGGGGGATCGAGGAGGTCCGCGCCCGCGGTCGAAGGTACGTGGAGCGGTGGGGCGTCCTGGGCGTCGCGATCTACGTCAGCCTGCCGCTGCCCGGGCCGGGCGTCTACTCGGGCGCGATCCTGGCCTGGCTGTTCGGGCTGCCCCGGCGCCAGGCGATCGCGGCGCTGGCGCTCGGCGTCGTGGTGAGCGCCTTCCTCGTGACGCTGATCAGTACAGGCTTGATCGCGATCATCCGCAAGTTTGTGTAATGACCTGCGTCTCCACACGCGGGCGCAGCGGTTGCTCCTGCCACGCGCCGAGTGTCGCGCTGGGGCGACATGGCGCGGTGAGCCGGAGACAAAGGTCCGGCGCGTGGTACGCCGGTAAACGCGCGGGGATGGGCGCGGAGGAGGGGAGGTGGCTGTGGAAACCGTCGGGCGCCACTACATCGTTGAGGGCTCGGGGTGCGACCCGCATGTCATCAGCCGGGTCGAGCAGGTGGAGCAGATCATGGTCCGGGCGGCGGAGGTCGCCGATGTGCAGGTCTGGGCCATCTCGTTCCACCGGTTCCAGCCCACCGGGGTGAGCGGCGTGGTGGTGATCTCGGAGTCCCATCTTTCCGTCCACACGTGGCCCGAGGTCGGGTACGTGGCGCTCGACATCTTCACCTGCGGCGACCGCGCCAAGCCGGAGGCGGCGGTACAGCACGCCCTGAAGGCGTTCGGGGCGGCGAACATGCACATCACCGAGGTGACCCGCGGTCTCGACGAGGGCGACAAGGTCTTCTTTCACAGCATGGTCACGTGGGAGGAGACGATTCCCGACAACATCCTCAACCACCGGCCGCGCCGCCGGCGGCGCGTGCCGCGGCGGGTGAAAGCGGCCAGCCCCTCGTAGGCAGATGGCGCTGGTGGTCTGGTGCGAGAGCACTCGTCCCTCGCGAGACTTGTAGGACGGTGCGCTAGGCCCCGGCGGACACTGAGAGCAGCAGCCGCACGATCAGCTGCCCCACCAGCTGCAGGAGCAGGATCGCGACGATCGGGGAGAGGTCGACGCCCCCGACCGGCGGCATCAGCCGGCGCACCGGCTCGAGGATCGGATCGGTCACGCGCATGATCATGCGGATCAGCGGATGCCCATAGTCCACAGCTGGGATCCACGAAAGCACCGCCCGGACGACGATGAGCAGCGTCAGGATCTGGATAGCGTAGGAAACCAGGGTCACGAGGAACATCTGGCATGTATTGTAGCATAGAGCGCCTCTATTATATGGAGGCGTACCAGCGGACCTTTACCGCCCGGGTGGCCGCGGTCGTCCCATCTGCGGGCGACCGGCCGGGCGGCGTCGTGCTCGACCGGACCGCGTTCTATCCGACGTCCGGCGGGCAGCCGCACGACACCGGCACGCTCGCCGGGCGCCCGGTGGTCGACGTCGTCGACGAGGGCCAGGAGATCGTCCACGTGCTCGGCGGGCCTGGAGCCGCCGGCCTCACGGTGGGGACCGAGGTCGAGGGGATCGTCGACTGGGAGCGGCGGTTCGACCACATGCAGCAGCACACCGCGCAGCACGTCCTGTCGGCGGTGTTTCTCCACCTGCTGGGGGCGGAGACCGCCGCGGTGCATCTCGGCGAGTCGTCGACGCTCGACCTGGAGGTCTCGTCACTCTCGCCGGAGGACGCGCAGCGGGTGGAAGAGGCGGTGAACCGGATCGTGTTCGAGAACCGGCCGGTGACCGTGCGGTTCGTGGACGCCGCGCAGGCCCAGGTACTCGGCCTGCGCCGCCCGCCTCGCCGGACCGGAACACTGCGCGTGATCGAGGTCGAGGACTGCGACCGCTCGGCCTGCGGGGGCACGCACGTGCGAACCACCGCCGAGATCGGGCCCGTGCTCTTCAGGCGGTGGGAGCGGACCCGCGGGCGGACGCGGGTCGAGTTCCTCGCCGGGTGGCGGGCCGTGCGTGACTACCGTTGGAAGCATGCGCTGGTCGCCGAGTGGAGCGCTCGCCTCACCGTGGGGGACCGTGAGCTGGGCGGCGCCCTCCGCCGCCTCACGGCCGCGGCGGAGGAGCGGGAGCGCGCGCTCATGGACGCCCGCCGCCGCCTCCTGGGCTACGAGGCGGCGGAGCTGCTGG
>JAPVSX010000119.1:0-2292 GCA_047519495.1 Armatimonadota bacterium | reverse complement strand
TCGCGAAACGCCTTGAGGATCCGGAGGGTGATCGGTCCCGGCTGGCCGGTCCCGATTCGCCGACCGTCCAGCTGGACCACCGGGCCGAGCTCGGCGCCGGTTCCGGTCAGGAAGCACTCGTCGGCGGTGTACATGTCGTGCAGCGTCAGGATCTGCTCGGCGGCCGGGATCCCGAGGATCCCGCAGAGATCGAGCACCGTCTGCCGGGTGATCCCTTGGAGGATCCCCAGGTGCGCCGGCGGGGTGAGGACACGTCCCGTCTTCACGATGAAGATGTTGTCGGCCGTACACTCGGCGACGTATCCCTGCGTCGTGAGCATCAGCCCCTCGTCGACGCCCGCGAGGTTCACTTCGATCCGCGCCAGGATGTTGTTCAGGTAGTTGCAGGTCTTGATGCGCGGGTTGAGCACGTCCACCGGCCGCTGGCGGGTGGACGTCGTCACCATCCGCAGCCCCTTCCGGTACGCCTCCTCGGAGTAGAGCTGGATCGCGTCCACGATGATGACCACCGTGGGGCGGGGACACTTGCGGGGATCGATCCCCAGATCCCCGCGGCCTCGGGAGACGACCGGACGGATATAGGCGTCCCGCAGCCCGCTCTGGCGGACAGTTTCCAAGATCGCCTGCGTCATCTCTTCGCGGCTCGAGGGCACGGCGATCTGGAGGGTGTGGGCGGACTCGAACAGGCGGTCAACGTGCTCGACGAGCTTGAAGATCCGGCCGTTGTAGCAGCGGATCCCCTCGAACACGCCGTCCCCGTACAGGAAGCCGTGGTCGTAGACCGAGACCGACGCCTCCTCCTTGGGCACAAACCGGCCGTTCACATACGTCATGAGGCTCATCGCAGACCCCTCCCTGGACGTCCCGGCTCACGCCCCCGTGCGCGCTCCCCCCCGGCCGGCGCGGGATCGTGTGCATGGACCGCGCACACGCACGGGGGCAGGCACGCTTTGGCTTACGCCGTAGGCACAGGCACGCCTTGCCGGGGCAGTGTGCCCGGTCCGTCACCTGTTCGCGGTGGGCGCAGACGGCTCCTTTGAGGAGGGCGCGGCCTGGGTATGCCGGAGCGCGGCGGCGACGAACTCGCGGTACAGCGGGTGAGGCCGGTTGGGGCGCGACCGGTACTCCGCGTGGAACTGCGTGCCCACGAACCACGGGTGGCCGGCGAGCTCGACGATCTCGACGAGCTGGCGGTCGGGATACACGCCGGTCATCCGGAGGCCGTGCTGGGTCAGGACCGGCAGGTAGTCGTTGTTGACCTCGAACCGGTGGCGGTGCCGCTCCCGCACTTCGTCGACGCCGTAGGCCGCGCGGGCGAGCGAGCCCGGGGCGAGCCGGCACGCGTACAGCCCCAGGCGCATCGTTCCCCCTTTGTCGGTCACGGCCTTCTGCTCCGGCAAGAGGTCGATCACGGGGTACGGCGTCTGGGGATCGACCTCGGTCGTGCTGGCGCCGATCAACCCGCAGACGTTCCGGGCGAACTCTACGACGGCCCACTGCATCCCGTAGCACACGCCGAAGAACGGGATCCCGCGCGTCCGCGCGTAGTGCGCGGCCTTGACCTTCCCCTCGACGCCGCGGGCGCCGAACCCGGGGCAGACCAGGATCCCGTCGTAGCCGGCGAGCTTCTCCGCGACCGCGGCGTCGTCGAGCGCCTCGAGCTCCTCGGAGTCCTGCTTTCCGATCCGCACGCGGCACCCGGCGGTGATTCCGCCGTGCCGGAGGGCCTCCTCGATGCTTACGTACGAGTCCTCGTTCCCCATGTACTTCCCGACGAGCACGATCCGGACCGTCGCAGACGGGTGCAGCAGGCGGTCCACCATCCGCCGCCACTCGGCCAGGTCCGGCGTGCGGACCGGCAGGTGGAGCCGGCGCTCGGCGATGTGGGCGAGGCCCTCGTCCTCGAGGATGAGCGGCACCTCGTAGATGCTCTGCGCGTCGATCGCCTGGATCACGGCCTCCGGGGCGACGTCGCAGAAGAGCGCGAGCTTCTCGCGGACCGCGCGGCTGAGCGGCCGCTCGGTACGGCAGACGATGACGTCGGGGTGGATCCCGATGCTGCGCAGCTCCTTCACGCTGTGCTGGGTCGGCTTGGTCTTGAGCTCGCCCGCGCCGCGGAGGTACGGGACCAGCGAGACGTGCACGTACATGACGTGCTCGTCTCCGATGTAGCGCCGGAACTGCCGGATCGCCTCGAGGAACGGCAGGCTCTCGATGTCGCCGACGGTGCCCCCCACCTCGACGATCATGACTTCGGCGCCCGCAACGCGCGCGACGCGCGTGATCTCGTCC
>JAPVSX010000118.1:0-38799 GCA_047519495.1 Armatimonadota bacterium | reverse complement strand
GGTGCCCGCCGCCGGCGCCGGCGGCGACCGCGCGCTCCACGTGGACGGTCGAACGCTCGAATACCGGGTGGCCGGCGCTGAGGCCGCGCGCCGGGCGGGCCGCGCCCACGCCGGCGCCGAGGATCTCAGCGCGCCCATGCCGGGCGTCGTGACGCAGGTCGCCGTGCGCGAGGGGGAGACGGTGGCCCCCGGGCAGCCGCTCGTGATCGTCGAGGCGATGAAGATGGAGCACGTCGTCCGTGCGACCCGGGCCGGCGTCGTCCGCTCACTCCGCGTGCGACCGGGCGAGCAGGTCGAGGGTGGAGCCGTCGTGGCGGAGATCGGCCCGCCGGAGCCGGCCCGCGATCCGCCGGCCGGAGGGCCGTGACGTGACCCTGCTGTCCGCGGTGCCCAAGCGGGTGCGGGTCGTCGAGGTCGGTCCGCGGGACGGCCTCCAGAACGAGCAGGCCGTGCTGCCGGTTGACGTGAAGGTCGCGTTCATCAAGCGGCTGGCGGCGGCCGGATTCCCCCTGATCGAGGCCGGCGCGTTCGTCCGGCCGGACCGCATCCCCCAGATGGCCGATAGCGAAGAAGTGTTCCGCAGGCTGGCCGGGGTACAGGGGCCGGTCCTCTCCGCGCTCGTGCCCAACCGGCGTGGGATGGAGCGCGCGCTCGCGTGCGGGCTCAGGGAAGTCGCCGTGTTCACTGCGGCCTCCGAGGCGTATGCCCGCCGCAACATCAATATGGGGATCGAGCCGTCCCTGGTCCAGTTCCGGGAGGTCCTCCGCCTCGCGGAACCGCGCGGCTGCCGCGTCCGCGCGTACGTCTCCACCGCGTGGTGGTGCCCGTACTCCGGCCGGGTGGCCCCTGACGCGGTCCTGCAGGTCGCCGCGGCCCTGGTCGAGATGGGGTGCTACGAGATCTCGCTCGGCGACACAATCGGCGCGGCGACCCCGGGTGAGGTGGCCGCGCTGATCGAGCGGCTCGGTGAGACCCTCCCGCGCTCCGTGCTGGCCGTCCACTTTCACGACACCCGGGGGACGGCGCTGGCGAACGTGCTGGCCGCGCTCCTCTGCGGAATCGCCACCGTGGACGCCTCGGCCGGCGGGCTGGGCGGCAGCCCGTACGCGCCCGGCGCGTCCGGCAACCTCGCGACCGAGGACCTCCTCTATATGCTCGACGGGATGGGGATCGAGACCGGCGTGGATCTCGCCGCCGTCGCGGAGGCCTCGCGGTCGCTCGGGCAGGCCCTCGGCCACCCGCTGCCGTCGCGCTATCTGCTGGCGGGGCGGCCCGCGGAGGTCTGAGGCTCGCGCAGTCCGATTCGGTAACGCGGCGCAGCGGACCGCGTGATCCCGGCGGGTCCCGCCGGCCGTGCCGGGTGTTCAGCCGGCGGGGGTGGCCCCGGAGGGCGTGAGTCCGAGGTAGGCAGCCCGGATCCGCGGGTTCCCGAGCAGCGCGGGCGCCATGTCCTCGAGGACGACGTGCCCCATCTCGAGCACGTAGCCGCGGTCGGCGTGCTCGAGCGCGACCGCGACGTCCTGCTCAACGAGGAGCATGCTCGTGCCCTGCGACCGGAGACGGTCGACCACCTCCATCAGCGAGGCGACCGCGATCGGCGCCAGCCCCAACGACGGCTCGTCGATGAGGAGAAGCCGCGGGCGGGCCATGAGCGCCCGCCCGAGGGCGGCCATCTGCTGCTCGCCCCCGCTCAACTGGCTGGCCGGCAGCGCCAGACGCCCCTCAAGCGCCGGAAACAGGTCGACCACGCGTCCCAGATCGCCCGCGACCGCGGCCCGGTCGGCGCGGGCATACGCCCCGAGCAACAGGTTGTCGCGCACCGACAGGTCGGCGAACAGGCGGCGGCCCTGGGGGATGTGGGCCATCCCCAGGCGCACGATCTCCTCGGGAGCGAGGCGCCCGATCTCCCGGCCGGCAAACGTCACCGTGCCGCGCTGGGGCCGGAGCAGGCCCGAGATTGCCCGCAGAAACGTCGACTTGCCCGCCCCGTTCGGGCCGATCAGCGCCACGACCTCGCCGGAGAACACCTCGAGCGTGACGTCCCACAGCACCTGGACCGCGCCGTAGCCCGCGTCGAGGTGCTCCGCGTGGAGGAGCGGCGGGCCGGAGCCTCCGGCGTGAGCCGGGACGCCCGCCGGGGACGTCACGGCGCAGCGCCCGGTCCGAGTCCCGCCGGCGGCGATCCTGTCGGATGCGCGCCCTGGGCGGCGTCCGCGGCCCGGTCCGGCCGAGGCACGGCGCGGGGGAGGCCTCGGGCGGCGCCCAGGTAGGCCTCGATGACGGCCGGATCTGCGGTGACCTGCGGTGGGGACCCTTCCGCGATTTTCCGCCCGTGGTGGAGCACGATGACCCGGTGCGACAGGCCCATCACGGCGCGCAGGACGTGCTCGATCACGAGGAGCGTGATCCCCTGTGCGTTGAGCCGCCGCAGCAGCCCCATCGCATCGTCCACCTCGGTGGGCGTCAGGCCGGCCATCACCTCGTCGAGCAGCATCAGGCGGGGGCGCAGGGCGAGCGCTTTCGCCAGCTCGAGCCGCCGGAGCTCGGGAGTGGTCAGCGTCCGCGCCGGAAGGGCGCGCTTGGCCCCGAGCCCCACCGCCTCGAGGATCGTGTCGGCCTCGCGGAGCGCGTCCCCTACGCCGAGCGCGTGGCCGGCGCGAAACAGCGCCGGCACGGCGACGTTCTGCCGCACGGTCATCTGGCGGAACGGCTGGGCGATCTGAAACGTCCGCGCGACCCCCAGCCGGGCGATTGCGGCCGGCCGGAGCCCGACCAGCCCGCGCCCCTCGAACTCGAGCGTGCCGGCGGAGGGCACCTCCATCCCGGTGATCAGGTTGACGAGGGTGCTCTTGCCCGCGCCGTTGGGCCCGATCAGGCCGACGACCTCGCCGGATTCGATCGCGAAGTCCACGTGGTCCACCGCCACGAGGCGGCCGAACAGCTTCGTCACCCCATGGCCGACGAGGAGGGCCATCAGACGCGGCTCTCCGTCAAATTGGCGCGGATCGCCTCGAGCAGCGCGCGCCGGGCGCGCACGAGATCGGCGAGCCCGCGGGGGGCGAAGAGGACGAGGAGGCAAATGAGTCCGCCGAAGAAGACGTTGTGGAGAAAGACCGAGACGTTCGTCAGGACCGTGTCGAGGCTCCGCAAGATTACGGCGCCGACGACGGGCCCCACGGCCGTGCCCGGCCCCCCGAAGATCGCCATGACGATCGCCTGGATCGTGAAGTCCACGTTGAAGACGGTGGGCGGATCGATGAACGTGAACCAGTACGCGTAGATCCCGCCCGCCGCCCCGAAGAAGACCGCGTTTGCGGCGTAGGCCAGGATCTTGAACGGCAGCGGCTCGATCCCCAGGACCTGCGCCGCGTCCTGGTTCTCGCGGATCGCGGCGAGCGCGTACCCGACCGGCGACCGCGGCAGCAGGAGCGCCGTCGCCACCGCGAGGACGAGCGCGGCGAGCATCCAGTAGTAGAACGTCGTGAAGCTGCTGGCCACGGGCAGGTTCATGCCCGACCCCCCGCCGGTCAGGGCGAGGTTCGCGGCGAGCTGCTGGAGGACCAGCATGAAACCGAGCGATGCGATTGCGAAGTAGTGCCCCCGCAGGCGCAGGAGGAGGCTGCCCATGCCCACGGCGGCCGCGGCGGCAAGCAGGCAGCCCGCAAGGAGCGCCACCGCAAACGCCGCGTGCGCTTGGGTCATCAGGATGCCGGTCGTGTAGGCGCCGATGCCGAGGAACGCCGCGCCTCCGAAGTCCGCATATCCGGTAAAACCGCCGATCAGGTTCCAGGCCGACGCCAGCACGCCGAACATGAAGATGCCGGTGACCAGGCGGATGTAATACGTGCTGGCGATGAGCGGGAGGAGGAGTGCCGTGGCGAGCACCGCGGCGCCCAGCGCCAGGGCCCCGACCGGAGGACGGCGCGCAGCGGCGACCGCGCGGGCGGCACGGACGCCGGTCATCCGCGGAACCGCCGGGCCCGCCCGAGGAGGCCGGCGGGACGGACGAGGAGGACCAGGATCAGAACGCTGAACGCGATGATGTTGTCGTAGTTCGGGCCGAGCCAGGAGGCGGCGTAGGTCTGCAGCAGCCCGAGGAGCAGCCCGCCGAGGAGCGCTCCCGGGACGCTGCCGAGCCCGCCGAGCACGCACGTGACGAACGCGATGAGCGTGTACCCCGCCCCCATCGCCGGAAAGATCGGAAAGCTCAGGCTGATCAACCCCCCGGCAACGCCCGCGGTCGCGGCGGCGATGCCGAAGGTCACGCCGTAGACGCGGCCGATCGGAATGCCCATCAGCCGGGCGGCTTCCTGGTCCGACGCGGTCGCCCGGATCGCGGCGCCGAGGCGGGTCCGGGTGAGGACGGCGTGGAGAACGCCCGCCACCGCGACGGCGATGGCGAGGGCGACCGCCCGCACCACCGGGATCACGAACGGACCCAGGCTCAGGCTCTGTCCCGAGTAGGCCGTCGTCACCGAGCGGATGTCCGCCGTCCAGGCGGCCTGGGCGATGTTCGTGATCAGCAGCTCCACGCCGAACGTGAGCAGGAACGTGATGAGGAACGGCGCGCGGATCACCTGGTTGATCATCGCCCGCTGGATGCCGTACCCGAACGCGAACAGCACGGCGGCCACCAGGGGGAGCGCGAGCAGCGGGTCGATGTGGTAGAGGGTGAACAACCAGTACGTCGCGTACGCGCCCAGCATGACGAGGGAGCCGTGCGCGAGGTTGACGATGTTGAGGATCCCCCAGACGAGCGAGAAACCAAGCGCCACGGTCGCGTACGTGCCCCCGATGAGGAGGCCGTTGACCGCGTTCTGGAGCGCGATCTGAACGCCGACGCTCACACGCCAGGGGCGCTGGGGGCGAGGGAGGACCGCCGGTCCCGCACACGCACCGGCGGCCCGCTCTCCCCGGCTGTCTCTTGCGAGTCTACCGCCGGGCGTCCCACGCCGGCGTCGGGTAGAGCGCCTTGGCCGACGCCACGTCGGGCGGCCAGACCGTCACGACCTTGCCGCGCTGGATCTGGACGGTGACCATCGGCTTGTAGACGTTCAGCCCCTCGGGGTCGAACTTGATCCGCCCGTAGAACGTCATGACGTCGAGCCGGGCCAGCGCGTCCCGCACCTTCTGGGGGTCGATGCTCCCGGCCTTCTCGATCGCCAGCTGGAGCGCCAGCCCGCCGGCGGTGCTTTCCGCGGCATGATAGTCCGGCTCGAACCCGTACTTCTGCTGGAACGCCCGAGCGTACTCCACCGCCGACCCGAACACCGGCCCGCGGTACTTGACGTCCGCCGTCCACTGGGACGACGCGAAGACGTACTCCGCCGCCGGCCCGAGCGCCTTGAGGAAGTCCGGCGTCGTCGGCCCGACCGTGAACCCGAAGAACTTCAGGTTCACGCCGAGGCTCTGGGTCTGCTTCATGACCAGGAGGCTCTCCTGCAGGTGGCCGGAGCCGATCAGAACGTCCGGCCGCAGGGACTTGATCGCCGTGAGGGCGGCGCTGAGATCCGCGACGCCGACCGGGTACTTCTGGTCGTACAGGACCTTCATGCCGTTGCGCTCCGCCCAGGCCTTAGCGCCGTCCGCCACCTCGAGCGAGAAGAGATCGTCCGCAGACAGAATCGCCACGCTCTCTGGCTTCGGCGTGAGCGTGGAGGCCGCCTGGAGCATCGCGGCCGCGTACTGGTCGGCCGGGCTCAGGATCCCGAAGATGTAGTGGTAGCCCTGCTGGAAGATCTTGCGGGCCGCCCCGTTCGCCTCGACCATCGGGATCCGGTACTTCTCGGCGATCGCGGCGTCCGCGAACGTCGTGGCGCTGCCGTATGGGCCCAGCAGCAGGTTGACGCGGTCCTGGCTGATCAGCTTGTCCGTGAGCTCCGCGGAGATCTGCGGCTTGCTCTGGTCGTCGTAGTAGATGATCTGGACCCGGTAGGCCGTCTCGCCGACCTTGATCCCGCCGCGGGCGTTTACCGTGTCGGCCCAGAGATCGTATCCCTGTTTGGTCAGCGCCCCTTCGCGGGCGTCCGGGCCGGTCGCAGCGAGCGGCGCCCCGATCTTGAGCACCTCCTCCCCTTGAGACGGGCCGGCCACCATCCCCCCCAGCATCGCCGTGACGGCCACGGCGACCAACAGCGCACCACCTCGGAGTCGCGACACCGTGCATCCCTCCCCTGTGATCCGGGGACCGCTTCCCCGGAACGCCTGGCTTCCCCCCTAGTAGTCTGGCAACAATAGTATAACGGTCCGGGACGCGCGCCGGATCCCTGGTGCCTCCCGGCGGCCGGGTCTGGTACAATAAGTGCACAGCGCGATGCCCGCAAATCTCACGCCGCAGTATCTCGAGGCCGAACGTCGCTTCCGGCAGGCCACCACGCCCGAGGAGCAGCTTGCCGCCCTCGAAGAGATGATGGCGACGATCCCCAAGCACAAGGGGACGGAACACATGCGGGCGGATATCCGGCGCCGGATGGCCAAGGTCAGAACCGAAGCGGCGCGCCGGAAGTCGGCCGGGAAGGGGCCGACCTGGCACCACGTTCCCCGGGAGGGGGCGGGCCAGATCGTGCTGGTCGGGCCGCCGAACGCCGGCAAGTCCCGCCTCCTGGCCGCGCTCAGCAACGCGACGCCGGTGGTGGCACCGTACCCGTTCGCGACGCGGGCACCCCTGCCGGGCATGGTGCCGTTCGAGGACGTCAAGATCCAGCTGGTCGATCTCCCGCCGATCGCGCCGGAGACGGCCGAGCCCTGGCTGTTCGCGCTGATCCGCCAGGCCGACGGAGCGCTGCTCGTCGCCGACCTGGCGGACGACGACCTCCTGGCCGGGCTCGAGCAAACGCTCGAGCTGGCTGCGCAGTTCCGCGTGCGGCTGGGCCGGCATGGAGAGGGGGAGGACGTGCTGCCGTCGCTCCTCGTGGCGGCCAAGGCCGACGCCGGGGGCGCGACGGTGCGGCTCCAGATCCTCCGGGAGATGTACGGCACGCGGTTCCCGGTGCTGGCCGTTTCCGCCGAGGAAGGGATGAACCTCGAGGCGCTACGCGGGGAGATGTTCCGGCTCCTCGACGTCATCCGGATCTACACCAAGGCGCCCGGGCAGCGCCCGGACAAGTCGGTGCCGTTCGTCCTGCCGCGCGGTGCGACCGTGCAGGACGCGGCCGCCGCCGTCCACAAGGACTTCGTCGAGCGCCTCAAGTATGCCCGCATCTGGGGCGCGCGCGCGTTCGACGGCCAGATGGTCCAGCGGGAGCACGTGCTCGAAGACGGCGACGTCCTCGAGCTGCACGCCTGAGCACCCGGCTCGGCCCCACACACTCCGACGGCGAAGGAGAGGGAGATGGCACGCGTCGAGGCGTCCGTTCTGATTCGTGCGGCGCTCGCGGATGTGTACGCAGTGGCGAAACGGGTAGAGGATTTTCCCCGCTTCATGCCCGACCTCGAGCGCGTCACGGTCCTGGAGCGCCGCGGGGACGTCCCCACGGTGACGGAGTGGGTCGGCGTCGTGGAAGGGCGCCGGATCCACTGGGTCGAGGAAGACGTGTGGGACGACGCTCAGCACCTCTGCCGGTTTCGCCAGCGCGAGGGAGACTTCGACCGGTACGAGGGGACGTGGACGTTTGCCCCCGAGGGGAGCGGCACCCGGACCGCGATCGCCGTCGAGTTCGAGTTCGGGATTCCGCTGATCGGCGGGCTCCTCAGCACGCTCCTCCGGGTCAAGATGAAGGAGAACCTCGACGGGATGCTCGCCGCGCTCCGCGGTCAGCTGGAGGACTGACCGCGCCCCCGCGTCCGCCTGACGCAAGCGGGAGGGAGACGGGTATATACGGAAGAGGAAATCATCTGCGCGCGCAGAATCATGCGTAGGATTGCGCGCGGGAGGCGGAGTCGCCGGACCGATGCAGACGACGTCGCAGCACATCATCCCGATCGCGAGGCCCCTCATCACCGGCGAGGAGAAGCGCCGGGTGCTGGAGGTCCTCGAGTCGGGCAATCTCGTCGCCGGCCGGCGGGTCCGAGAGTTCGAGGAGGCGTTCAGCGCGTACCTCGGCGCCGCGCACGGGATTGGGACATCCTCGGGGACGGCCGGCCTCGTGGTGGCGCTCGAGGCGGCCGGCCTTGCGCCGGGTGCCGGGGTCATCACGACGCCGTTCTCGTTTGTCGCCACGGCCAACGCCATTCTTCACCGGAACGCCCGCCCCGTGTTCGTGGACATCGATCCGCGCACGTACAATCTGGACCCGGAGGCCGTGGCGGACGCGCTCGCCCGCACGCCGGACGTCCAGGCGCTCCTCCCGGTCCACCTGTACGGCCTGCCGTGTCGCATGGACGCCTTGATGCGCCTCGCGCACGCGCACAACCTCATCGTGATCGAAGACGCCGCCCAGGCCCACGGGGCGGCGTTTCAGGGCCGGCGGGCCGGGACGTTCGGGGATGCGGGCGTGTTCAGCTTCTATCCGTCCAAGAACCTGACGACCGGTGAGGGGGGCATGATCGTGACGGATCACGCCCCGGTGGCCGAGCGCGCGCGGAGGCTCGTGAACTGCGGGCAGACCGGGCTGTACGTCTACGAAGCACTGGGGTATAACTACCGGATGACGGAGATCGCGGGGGCGCTCGGCGGCGTCCAGCTGGCGCACCTCGACGCGCGCAACGCCCGGCGGCGCGCGAACGCGGCGCGCCTCTCGGCGGGGCTGGCCGACCTCGACTGGCTCGTGCTGCCGGAGACGCCCCCCGACTGCGTGCATGCCTATCATCAATACACCGTGCGGATCCCGCGGGTCCGGGACCGGCTCGCCCGGCACCTTGAGGCGCAAGCCATCGGGACGCGCGTGTATTACCCGCAGCCGATCCACCGCAGCCCGCTGTACCGGCGGCTCGGCTACGGCGACGTCCGGTGCCCGGAGGCCGAGCGCGCTGCACAGGAAGTACTCAGCATCCCGGTGCACCCCGCGCTCAGCGAGGACGAGCTCGACCGGATCGTCCAGGCGATCCGGCGCTTCGACCCGCGGAGAACTGCGTGAAGGCGGTGCACCAATCTTGAACCGCGTCTGCCCTCGGAGAGGACGGCCGGGGTCCCCCGCAAATCGGCGCACGTAGCGATTTGCTGGGATGGTACAGTGGAGGTGCCGATCAGCATGCCGATTCGCGTCGGCGTCGTGGGCCTGGGCCAGTGGGGACAGCATCACGTGCGGATCTACCACCACCTCCCGGGCGTCACGCTGGCCGGCGTCGTGGACACGGTGCCCCGCGAGGTCGGCGCGTTCGCCCGCCGGTACAGCACCGCAGGGTACCGCGACTACCGGATGCTGTTCGGGCGAGTGGACGCGGTCAGCATCGTGGTCCCGACCGCGCTGCACTACGAGATCGCCCGCGAGTTCCTCCAGCGCGGCGTGCATGTGCTCGTCGAGAAGCCGATCACGACGACGGTCGAGCAGGCGGCCGAGCTCGTCGACCTGGCCCAGCGCCGCGGGGTGACCCTCCTCGTCGGCCACGTGGAGCGGTTCAAGCCGGCCGTGCAGGCGCTGCGCGAGCTCGTCACCGATCCGCTCTTCGTCCAGGTCCGGCGGGTGCGGCCCTGGAACCCGCGCCGGGTGATGGACGTCGGCGTCGTGCTCGACCTGATGATCCACGACCTGGACATCATCCTCACCCTGATGCGGTCGCCGGTGGCGCGGGTGAGCGCGATCGGCGCGGCGATTCACGGGGAGGACGAGGACCTGGCCGTCGCGCACCTCGCGCTGCGGAGCGGGTGCCTGACCAGCTTCGTGGCCAGCCGCGTCTCGCCGGTGAAGGCGGCGGAGCTCGAGATCACGCTGCCGGACGGGTTCATCCACCTCAATTACCTCAGCCAGCAGATCACGGTGCGGCGGCACGGCACGCAGCGCCGCACGGTGGTGAAGGGGGAGGAACCGCTGCGGGCCGAGCTGACCCACTTCGTCGGCTGCGTACGGGGAGAGGCGGCGCCGCTGGTGCCGGGAGAGCACGGCCTGCGCGCGCTCGAGGCCGCGCAGGAGATCCTCGCGAAAATGACCCTGATCACGCCTCGGGTGGCCGTCTAAACCGAGCTGAGGCGGGAGCGTTCCCCGCGGGACTACGTCGGGACCGCGACGCACGTGACGACCCGCGCGACCCCCTCGATTGTTCGAATGTGGGCCTCGATGAGCGACGCGATGTCCCGCGTGGCGTTCGCATGAACGACCGCCAGCACGTCAAACTCCCCCATCACGGCGTGGGCCGTCGCGACCCCCGGCAGCGCCCGCACGAGCCGCGCGACTTCCGCGGGGGTGCTGCGGTCGAGGCTGATGAGCACAAACGCGAGCTCCGGCATCGTGTCCCCGTCTATGCAACCGGGCCGTTCCGCCGCGCCACACGCCGGGATGCCGCACTGAGGCGCAGCGGCGCGGTCAGCTCCGAAACGCCGGGCCAATCAGACAACGGCGCGGGCATTCCCGGCGCAAGATTTGAGCGCATCGCAA
This sequence comes from Armatimonadota bacterium, assembly GCA_047519495.1. GTDB lineage: Bacteria > Sysuimicrobiota > Sysuimicrobiia > Sysuimicrobiales > Segetimicrobiaceae > JAPVSX01. The sequence goes on along the minus strand of JAPVSX010000118.1, from coordinate 28,330 downwards.
CGGACGCAGTTGTTGGCAGGCCACATGTGCTCTTTGTGTTGATTCGTCGCCCCGGCGGGAACTCCTAGTGTCCGGCGCTGAGCTGCCGGTCGGCAAGGTTCCGCCGGAGGTCCTGGCCGCGCTGGTCTATCCGCACCTCGGCGCCCGGCGTGACGACGTGCTCGTCCACGCTCAGCTCGGGGAGGACTGCGCGGTCATCGACTTCGGCGCAGAGGTGGCGGTGCTGACGACCGACCCCATCACCGGCACCCGGCGGGACCTGGGCTGGTATGCCGTCCACGTCGCGACCAACGACCTGGCCGCGTGCGGGGCGGAGCCCGTCGCACTGACCCTGACCGTGCTGCTGGCGCCCGGACACCCCGAGGCCGACCTCGCCCGGGTGATGCGGGACGCCTCGGAGGCGGCGGCATCGCTCGGCGTCGAGATCGCCGGGGGCCACAGCGAGGTGACGGCCGGGATCGACCGCACGATCGTCGTGATGACGGCGCTCGGGCGCGCGCGCAGGGACCGCGTGGTGCACAGCGGCGGCGCGCGCCCGGGGGACACGCTGCTCCTGACGAAAGGCGCGGGGATCGAAGGGACCGCGATCCTCGCCGCAGAGCTCGACGGGCGCCTCCGGCCGGCCCTGGGGCCGGCGCTCCTAGATCGGGCAAAGGCGTTGCGGCAGCGGATCAGCGTGCTGCCGGAGGGGCGCGCGGCGGTCCCCGCGGGGGCACGCGCGATGCACGACGTGACCGAGGGGGGCGTGCTCGGCGCGGTGCACGAGATGGCGGTCGCGTCGGGGATCGGCGTGCGCCTGGACGCCGACCGCGTGCCCGTGCTGCCGGAGACACAGGCGATCTGTACGCACCTCGGCGTGGATCCGCTGGGACTGATCGGCAGCGGCGCGCTCCTGGTGGCCAGCCCCGACCCCGCGCGGACGGCGGCGGCGATTGACGCGGCCGGTATCTCGGCGACGCCGATCGGTGTCTTCGTCGCCGAGGGCCGGCGCGTGCGCCGGGACGGCCGCGAGACGCCGCTCGTTCCTCCGCCGAGGGACGAGCTCTGGCGGATCCTTGAGGATCTGCGCGCCGGCTGAGCCCGGCCGGATGCCACCGGGGCCAGCGCCCCGGTGATTGGGGGATGAGGGCAGGACTTGCGGCGGCGGGGCCCCGTGCTATACTAGAGCCGGTCTCAACTGAATAGCGTGGGGGAGCTTGGGGAACCAGGCTGAGAGGATGGCTGACCCTGCCATCGACCCCGGAACCTGATCTGGGTAATGCCAGCGGAGGGAGAGGTCGCGCGCCGCCCCGGTTCCGGGAGCGGCGTTTTTTGCTGGACGGCGGTAGACCGATAATGGCACCGGCTCTGGAAATCACGGGTCTCGACAAGCGCTTCCCTCGGGCGGGCAGCCACGCCGGAGACTGGCTTCCGGTGCTCCGTGACGTGTCGCTCACCGTCGGCCGCCGGGAGTTCGTCAGCCTGCTCGGCCCCAGCGGATGCGGCAAGAGCACCCTCTGCAACATCATCGCAGGCCTCATCCCCGCCGACGGCGGCAGCCTCCGGCTCGACGGCGAGTTGCTGGGGGCCGCGCAAAGCGCGCCGGGCACGCATCCGTCAGGATCGCGCGGCCGGGTCGCCTACATGCAGCAGAAGGACCTCCTGCTGCCGTGGCGGACCGTCCTCGACAACGCGATCCTCGGGATGGAGATCCAGGGCGTGCCCCGCGCTGCGTCCCGGACCGAAGCGCGCGAGATGCTCCGCCGGTTCGGCCTGGGCGGGTTCGAGCGGGCGTATCCCGCGCTGCTCTCCGGCGGCATGCGCCAACGGGTCGCGCTCGTCCGCACGCTCCTGTGTCGGCGCGATCTGCTCGTGCTGGACGAGCCCTTCGGCGCGCTCGACGCGATGACGCGGGCGGCGATGCAGGGCTACCTGCTCCGGCTGCGGGACGAGTTCGGGCGCACGGTCCTGTTCATCACCCACGACGTGGAAGAGGCGGTCCTCCTCTCGGACCGGATCTACGTGCTCACGGCGCGGCCGGGCCGGGTTCGGGCCGAGGTCGCCGTGGATCTCCCCCGGCCGCGGACCCCTGTGAATGACGGCGTCGTGCGCACCAAGGCCCGGCTCCTCGAGCTGCTCCAGGCTGAAATGGCGGAGGCCCTGGCGTGACCGCCCTCCAACCGCGCGAGCTCACGCCGTCCGCGGCCGGACGCCCGGCGGCCGCCCCCCCCGGCGGGCGTGTCGACTCACGCCGCAGGCTCAAGGGCTGTGCCTGGGTCCTCGACCAGGCGCGGCGGGGGGTGGCTCAGGCGGGCCCCGCGGCCGGCCTGCTGACGCTCTTCCTGCTCGTCTGGGAAACGGGCGTGCGGGCGTTCGGCGTGCCCTTCTACATCCTCCCGGCGCCCAGCCGCATCGCCGGGCTCCTGCTCACCGATCAGTGGCTCCTGCTCACCCAGGCGGCGGTCACCCTTGAGGAGGTGCTCCTCGGCTTTGCGATCGCCTTTGTGGTCGGGATCGGGCTTGCGATCCTGATCTTTTCCTCGCGGACCGTCGAGCGGGCGGTCTATCCGCTGATCATCGCGAGCCAGACCGTGCCGGTGTTCGCGATCGCCCCGCTCCTGATCGTGTGGTTCGGTTACGGGATGGCGTCCAAGATCGCCATGGCCGCGCTGATCGTGTTCTTCCCGATCGTCGTCAACACCGTGGACGGCCTCCGCGCCGCGGACCCCGACACGGTGAACCTGCTCGTGATCCTGGGTGCGACGCCGGCGCAGATCCTCCTCGTGATCCGGGTTCCGGCCGCGCTGCCGTTCGTGTTCTCAGGGACCAGGATCGCGGTCGCGACGAGCGTGATCGGCGCCGTGATCGGGGAGTGGGTCGGTGCCACCCAGGGGCTGGGGTTCCTGATGATCCACGCCAACGCCCAGCTCCACGTCGATCTGGTGTTTGCCGCGATCGTGTACCTGAGCCTGATGGCGATGGGCCTCTTTGCGGCGGTCTCGCTCATCGAGTGGCTGGCGCTGCCGTGGCGGCGTGCAGGCACCGCATGACGATATCCTGGATCACCCGACGGGTGTGGGTGGCGACGGCCGTCGCGCTCGCCGTGGCGGCGGGCGCGGGCGCCGGCGGGGCGGCGGCGCTCGCCCCGGTGACATTCATGCTCGACTGGTTCCCCAACCCCGACCACGTCCCGCTCTACGCGGCGATGGGGGAAGGATACTTCACGCAGGCGGGCCTGCGCGTGGCCTTCCAGGTCCCGGCCAACGCCGACGACCCACTCAAGCTGGCGGCGGTCGGGCGGGTGGACGTGGCGGTGAACTACGAGCCGAACGTCATCCTGGCGCGCGCCCAGGGACTGCCCGTTCGCAGCATCGGCCTGCTCGTCGGCCAGCCGCTCACGACCGTCATGTTCTTGCGGAGCTCGGGGATCCGGTCCCCGAAAGACCTGGTCGGCCGGCGCGTCGGCTTCGCGGTGACCGGGTTTGCCGACGCGATGATGGATCAGGTGATGCGCAGCGACGGCGCCTCGGAGGCCAACCTCAAGATGGTCAACGTAGGGTTCGACCTGGTGCCGGCGCTGCTCGCACACAAGGTGGACGCGGTCGTCGGCGCCTACCGCAACGTGGAACGGGTGCAGATCGAGATGCAGGGCCAGGCCGTCGGCATGTTCGAGCCGGAGAAGTACGGGGTCCCGTCCTTCTACGAGCTCGTGCTGATCGCGAACGACCGGGGGGTGGCGGCGCGCACGACGGTGCTGCGGCGGTTCGTGGACGCGGTTGGGCGCGGGATCGCATTCACCGAGGCGCATCCCGCTGAGGCGTTCCGGCAGTACGTCCGGGAGGCCCACGACCCGAAGCTCGACGATGCGTTCAACCAGCGGTCGTTCCAGGCGACGCTGCCGTACTTCGCGCGCACGCAGGTGCAGCTGAGCTCGCAGTGGGAGGCGTTCGACCGGTGGCTGGCCGCCCACCAGGTGATCGCGCACCCGGTGCCCACGGACCAGCTGTACACGAACCTGGCGCCATGACCCGCGCGGCGGCCGGCGCTTCTCCCGCGGTTCGGGCGCTCGACGCGGATCTCACCGCACACCAGGAGGACCTCTTCCGCCTCACCGAGAGCCTGATCGCGTACGAGACGCCATGCCCGCCCGGCCGGAATACCGACGGGATCCAGCGATTTCTCACGGAGCGCCTCACGTCCCTCGGGGCCGCGGCCGAGACGGTTCCCCTCTATCCGGGCGACTCCCAGGTGATCGCGCGCCTGCCGGGCCGGGGCGGCGGGCGGTCGCTCCTCATCAACGGACACGTGGACGTCGCCGCAACCGCGCCCGGCGAGCCGTGGACCAGCCCGCCGTTCACCCCGGCCCGGCGGGGCGGGCGGATCTACGGGCGGGGCGCGACGGACATGAAAGGCGGGATCGCGGCTGCGCTCACCGCGCTCGAGGCGGTCCTCCATACGCTCGGCCGGCCGCGGGGCGACGTCGTCCTCCAGCTGGTCACGGGGGAGGAGATGGGGGAGGCGGGGACGCTTGCGGCGCTCGAGCGCACGCCGCCCGTGGACGCTGCCCTCGTGCCCGAGCCGACGGCGCGCGAGCTCTCGCTCGGCCAGGGCGGGGTCGTCACCGGGTGGATCACGATCCAGAGCCCGCAGACGTTCCACGACGCCGTCCGCCGGCGGATGATCCACGCTGGCGGCGGGGTGCACGGCGCGAGTGCGATCGAGAAGATGATGGTGGTCCTCGGGGCGCTCGGGACCCTCGAGCGCCACTGGGCCGTGATGAAGTCGCATCCGGGCTTCCCCCCCGGGACGACGACGATCAACCCGGCGGCGATCGAGGGCGGCCGGCACCCGGCGTTCGTCGCGGACCGGTGTGCGCTGTGGGTCACCGTCCATTTTTATCCCGGCGAGACGGCCGAGGCGGTGACCGGCGAGATCGAGCGGACGGTGCTGGCGGCCGCGGCGGCGGACCCGTGGCTCCGCGAGCACCCGCCGGCGTACCGGTGGGGCGGCCGCTCCATGATCCAGGACCGGGGCGAGGTGTTCCCGGCGTTCGAGACCGACCCCGCGCACCCGGCCGTCGCGGTCATGGCACAGGCGCACCAGGACGTTTACGGCGCCCCACCCGCCCGGCGGATGTCGCCCTCGGTGTGCGACGCCGGATGGCTCGCCGCACGTCTGATCCCCGCCATCGTCTATGGCCCCGGCGGGTGGGAGCAGGCGCACGCGGTGGACGAGTACGTCGCGACCGAGGAACTCGTAGCCTGCGCCCGTGTCTATGCCCGGCTGATCGCCGCGTGGTGCGGGGCGGACGCGGAAGGCGCGTTATGGCCCACGCCGTAGGCCGCCGATGAGCCTCTTCGCGCGCCTCCAGGAAGCAGCGGCGCCGGTCCACGCACAGATCGTGTCCCACCCGTTCGTCGGGGGGCTGGGGGACGGCTCCCTGCCGGGTGACCGGTACCAGTACTACATGCGCCAGGATTATCTGTTTCTCATCCAGTACTGTCGCGTGCTGGCGCTCGCCGCCGCGCGGGCGGAGGATCTCGGGGTCGCCGCCCGGTTCGCCGACCTCCTCAACGTCACGCTCAACACCGAGATGGACCTGCACCGGGAAGCCTGCTGGGCGGCCGGGATTGCGCCCGAGGCCCTCGAGGAGACCCGGCCGGCGCCGACGACCGTTGCGTACACTTCCCATCTGCGCCTCGCGGCCGAGACGGGAGACCTCGCGACGATCCTGGCAGCGATCCTCCCCTGCGCGTATGGGTACTGGGAGATCGCCCAGGCGCTCCGCGCCCGCGGCCTGCCCGAGCGCCAGCCCCTGTACGTGAACTGGATCAAGATGTACACCTCCGACGAGTACGAAGCGATGGCGCGGTGGCTGGCGGGGCTGCTCGACCAGCTCGGCGCGGATCTGCCGCCGGGGCGCGAGGACGCCCTTCGGGAAGTATTTGTTACGAGTCAGCGCTACGAGTATCTGTTCTGGGAGATGGCGTGGCGCATGGAGGAGTGGCCGGTATGAATGAACACAGACCCCGTGATCAGGGACAGCAGTTGAGGCGGCTCGTGCTCGCCGCCATGTTCGCCGCGATCGCGGCCGCGCTGGGCCCGCTCAGTATCCCGGTCGGCCCGACCCGGGTGTTCCCGTTCCAGCACACCATCAACGCGGTCGCCGCAATCCTCCTCGGGCCGTGGTACGCCGCGGGCGCGGCGCTTGTGACCGCCACGCTGCGCTACAACCTGCACTGGGGCACGCTGTTCGCGTTTCCCGGGAGCCCGTTCGGCGCGCTTGTCGTCGGATATGCCTACCGCCTTCTGCGCAACGATGCGGCGGCGCTGTGCGAGCCGATCGGCACGGGCCCGATCGGCGCGACGCTGGCCGCCTGGATCTTCCAGCCGTTCGCGGGCTCCAGCCACACGTGGGCGTGGTTCCAGATCGCGTTCCTCAGCAGCAGCATCCCAGGTGCGGTGCTCGGGTATGTCGTGATCCGCGTGCTGCGGCGGGTGCCGATCCTCGGCCCGGGAACGGCGCCGTCATGAGCGCCCCGGGCGCGGAAGCGGCGGATATGGACCGCCGCGAGGATCGACACGAGCCGGCGCGCGGCGAGGCCTCGGCGGTCCTGCGCGCCGATCGCATCCTCTGCCACCTCTGAGCGCGGCGGGTGGAGCGGGCTCTGGAGGAGCTCCCCGGCGTGCTGGCAGCCCACGTGGACATGGCCACGAAGAACGTGCACGTCATGTACGAGCCGCGGGCCGTCTCCGAGGCGGCGATGGCGGAGGCGGTAGCCCGGGTGGACCTCCGGCTCCGGGTGCGGCACTGGGTACACCGGCTGCTGTCCGCCCGGAGGCGCGGCGGATGACCGCGCTCACGGCGGCCACCGCGGCGGCGCTCCTGGCACGCGTGCGCGAGCGACGGCCGCTCGTGCACCACATCACGAACGTCGTGACGATCAACGACGTCGCCAACGTCACCCTGGCGCTCGGCGCTGCGCCGGTCATGGCGCATGCGCCGGAGGAGGTCGAGGAGATGGTCGCCGCGGCCGGGGCGCTCGCGCTCAACATCGGCACCCTGACCGCTCAGGCCGTGAACACGATGCTCCTCGCCGGCCGACGCGCGAATGCCGCCGGCATTCCCGTGATCCTCGACCCCGTCGGCGCGGGGGCCACCGCGTTCCGGACGGCGCAGGCCCGGCGGCTGCTGGACGAGCTGAGGATCGCGTGCGTGCGGGGGAACGCGGGCGAGATCGCGGCGCTCGCCGGGCAGGCCGGCGGCGTGCGGGGGGTCGACGCGACCGGCCGCGTCGAGGCGGTGGACCATCTGGCGCGCGACCTGGCCCGCCGCGCCGGCGCGGCCGTCGCCGCGACCGGGCCGGTGGACCTCCTTACGGACGGAGACCGGGTCGTCCGGATCGAGAACGGACATCCGCTCCTGGCCCGGATCACAGGGAGCGGCTGCATGGCCACCGCGGCGGTCGCAGCGTTTGCGGCCGTGGAGCCTGACGCGCTGGCGGCCGCCGCGGCCGGGCTGCTCTGCTTCGAGGTGGCCGCGGAACGCGCGGCCGAGACGGCGGCCGGACCGGGCACGTTCCGGGTGGCGCTGCTGGACGCGCTGGACGCGCTGGCCGCGCCCGCCGTGCTGGGCCGGGCGCGGCTGCGCGCATGAGGCCCGGCGAGGCCGGCACGCGACCGCCCGGCGAAGCCGGCACGCGGCCGCGTTGGGCGGACTGGCGGCTGTACGTCATCACCGATTTGACCAATGCGCGGGGACGCTCACACCCCGAGATCGCCGAGGCCGCAATCCGCGGCGGCGCGACGGCGGTGCAGCTGCGGATGAAGGACGAACCGGCACGTGTGATCGTCGAGACGGCGCGCGCGATCGCGCCGGTGTGCCGCGCGGCGGGCGTGACGTTCATCCTCAACGACCGGGTGGACGTCGCGCTCGCGGCCGGCGCCGACGGTGTGCACGTGGGCCAGGACGACCTTCCGGCCGAGGATGCACGCCGGCTCCTGGGCGGCGGCCGGTTCCTCGGCGTGTCCGCCGCGACAGAGGACGAGGCCGCGGCCGCCTGGCGCGGCGGGGCGGACTACCTCGGCGTCGGCGCCGTCTACGCGACGGGCACGAAGGCGGATGCCGGCATCCCGGTCGGGCTCGATCGGATCCGGGCGGTCTCCCGGGCTGTACCCCTGCCGGTCGTCGGGATCGGCGGGATCACCGTCGAGAATGCGGCCGCGGTGATCCGGGCGGGCGCTGCGGGGGTGGCCGTGATCACCGCCGTCACCCTGGCGGACGATATGGTGGAGGCGACCCGCCGCCTGAGGGAGCAGGTTGATGCCGCCCTCGCCGGGTAACCCCGGCGACGTCGCCGCGCTCGGAGAGTTCGCGCTCATCGAGCGGCTCCGGCGGATCGTGCCGGCCGCGGGCCCGGGCGTCACCGTCGGCATCGGCGACGACACCGCGGTGCTGTCGTTCTCGGGGCAGGTCCTCGCCACGTGCGATATCCAGGTTGAAGGAGTGCACTTCGTCCGTGAGCTGGCCCCGCCCGCCGATATCGGCTGGCGGGCGCTCGCCGTGAACCTCAGCGACGTCGCGGCGATGGGCGGGACACCGCGGTACGCGCTCGTCTCCCTGGCGCTCCCCCCCGAGACTCCTGTCGCATGGCTGGAGGGCGTCTACGGCGGCCTGGGGGAGGGGGCATCCGCCTACGAGGTCGTGGTCGTCGGCGGAAACGTCTCCCGGACGTCCGGGCCGCTCATCATCGACGTGACGCTGCTCGGAGAGGCGCAGACGGTCATCAGGCGCGCGGGCGCCCGGCCGGGCGATGGGGTGTGGGTGACGGGCGCGGTGGGCAAGGCTGCGGCCGGGCTATTTCTGCTCCGCCACCCCGAGGTGCGGATGGCGGGAGTCGGCGAGGCGCTCACGGCGGCTTACCTGCGGCCCGTCCCGCGTGTGGCGGTGGGGCAGGCGCTCGGTGCGAGCGGCCTGGTGACCGCGCTGATCGATACGAGCGACGGCACGGCCTCAGATTTGCTCCACCTGGCCGAGGCGTCCGGCGTGGGCGTTCGCCTCGAGCCCGCGCGACTGCCGCTGGCGGAGGGGCTGGTTGCGGTGGCCCAGGCCGCCGGGGTAGACCCGGCGGCCTGGGCCCTCGGCGGGGGCGAGGACTACGAGCTGCTCTTCGCCGCCGACCCGGTGTTCGGGGAGGTCGCCGCCGGCCTCGCGCGGACCACCCGCGTCCCGATCACGCGGATCGGCGAGATCCTCCCGCCGGTTGAGGGCCGCTGGCTTGCCGGGCGCGACGGACGGCGGACCCCGCTCGTCTCGGTGGGGTGGGACCACTTCGCTGGCCGGACCGGGTGAGCCGGGTGCCGCTTCCCTGCGGCCACACGCCGGCTCCCCGTGCGTCATCTCGGACGTTCGAATCCGTCCCTCGATAGAGAGCGGAGGGCAGGCCATCGCGGCCGGCTTTTCGGAAGCATCTCCCGCGAGACTGGGGAGCCAGTGCGCAATCAGGTCGATTTGCGCCGGGCGATCACGGCTCAGCATCAGCGCATTGCTGTGCCGGCTGCGTGACGAGGAGGAGGGGCATAATGACGATACCACGTGCGCTGTCGATCGCGGGCTCGGACTCCGGGGGTGGGGCGGGCATACAGGCGGACCTGAAGACGTTTTCCGCGTTGGACGTTTTCGGGATGACGGCGATCACCGCCGTAACCGCGCAGAACACCGCGGAGGTTACCAGCATCGTCGAGCTGCCGCCGGAAGAGGTGGGCAGGCAGATCGACGCGGTCGTGACGGACATCGGGGTGGACGCTGCGAAGACCGGCATGCTGAGCAGTGCGCCGATCATCGAGGTCGTGGCCGACCGGATCCGGCGGCACCGGATCACTCAGCTCGTCGTAGATCCGGTCATGATCTCGAAGGCCGGTACGCCGCTCCTCCGTCCTGAGGCGATGGCGGCGCTGCGCCGCGATCTCCTGCCGCTCGCCCTCGTGGTGACGCCGAACCTCCACGAGGCCGGTGCGCTCGCCGGCCGCGAGGTCAGGACGCTCGAGGAAATGGAAGAGGCGGCGCGCGCCCTGGCCGCGTTCGGGCCCCGGTACGTCGTCGTGAAAGGCGGCCACCTGGAGGGAGCGGCGGTCGACGTCCTGTTCGACGGCGGCCGGATCGAGCGCCTCGAGGCGCGCCGGGTACTGACGAAACACACGCACGGGACCGGATGCGTCTTCTCGGCCGCGATCACCGCCGGGCTCGCCCGCGGGCGCGACGTCCCCGAGGCGATCCGGGACGCGAAGGTGTTCATCACCCGCGCGATCGAGGCGGCGTTGCCGCTCGGCCGGGGCCACGGGCCCGCCAACCCCATGCACGCGTGGCGCGGGTGACCGTGGCCGAGATCACGATCAATTCAGGAGGGTTTTCGCAATGCGCGACTACATGATTCGAGGTACCGCCGCGGGCGAGAAGATCCGGGCCGTGGCGACGGTTACCACCCAGATGGTCGAGGACGCGCGGATCCGGCACACGACGTCCGCCACCGCCACGGCCGCCCTCGGGCGCAGCCTGACGGCGGCGGCCCTGCTCGGCGCGGGCCTGAAGGCCGGGCAGTCGGTCATGCTCCGGGTGCTTGGGGACGGCCCGATCGGGGCGATCATCACCCAGGCAGACGCCGAGGGCCACGTGCGCGGCTACGCGATGAATCCGCATGCCGACCTGCCCGAGACCGAGCGGCGAAAGCTGGACGTGGGCGGGCTCGTCGGGCGGCAGGGCACGCTCCACGTGACCCGGGACCTGGGGATGCGGACCCCCTATCACGGCAGCGCGCCGCTCGTGTCGGGGGAGATCGCCGAGGATTTGGCCGCGTACCTCGCGTCGTCGGAGCAGGTGCCGTCCGTGGTCTCGCTCGGCGTACTCGTGGATCGCGATCTCCACGTCCTAGCGTCCGGGGGCCTGTTCGTACAGGCGCTGCCGGGGGCGGCCCAGGAGGTCGTCGCGGACCTGGAGGCGCGGGCGCGCCGGCTCCCGCCGATCACCCAGCTCGTCGCCGACGGGTGTACGCCGGAGGAGATTCTCACCACGGCCCTTGGCGGGATGAACCCGTCCTTCGGAGCGATGAGCCCGGTCGCCTTCCGGTGCCGCTGCAGCCGCCGGCGTGTGGAGGAGATGCTGTGTGGACTCGGCGCGGAGGAACTCGAAGCGCTGCTGGCGCAAGAGGGGCAGGCCGAGGTGACCTGCCGGTTCTGCGGGGACCGCTATGTGCTGGGCCGCCCGGAGGTCGAGGCGCTGATCGCGGGCCTCCGGACCGGGCAGCATCCGGCCGTCATGTAAGGGAAAGAGTGTGCGGTCCGGACCGGTTCACGCGACCCGTGTCACTTTGCCGGCCTTCAGACACGCGGTGCAGACCATGACGCGCCGACGGGTGCCGGCGATCAGCGCGCGCACCCGCTGAAGGTTCGGGTTGAACCTCCGCTTCGTCTTGTGGTGCGAATGACTGACCGTGTTGCCGGTGCGCGGCTCCTTGCCGCACACCGCACAGCGTCGTGCCATTGATGCGTCCTCCGTTTCGCCGTGGGGCGTTCCCGCGCGGAGTCGCCGGGCCGCGCTACAGTGTATCACAGATGCGACAGCAGGGGCAACGGCCCTCGCGTAGAATTGCCTGAGGGGAAACGCTCAGCAGTTGTTTTGGGCCAGGCACGCCCCGAGGCGACGGCGCAGGTCAACGTACCATTCGAAGCTGATGGGCCCCGTCCTGTCCGACACACCGCGTCGGAGGGAAACCGGGGCCCCCGACAAACTGCAGCCCCACCGCAGTTTGGCGGGCTGGAGGCGCAGGAGGCGGGCGGCATGGCGAACTCGCGGAGGGGGAAGCTCCTGGCCGGCTCGAGCCAGGCGGCGCCCGCATCCCCCCCCGCCACCGTGCAAGGCCCGCAGGCGAAAGCCGCGCAAGGCGCGCAGCCGACAGGATCGCAGGGCGCGCAGCCGATCCAGTATGCCAAAGGCGTCGGCCCGACCCGCGCCAGGCTCCTCAGCGAGCGCCTCGGCGTCTACACCGTCGCCGACCTGCTGTACCGCCTCCCGCGGCGGCTTGAGGATCGCAGCCATCTCCGGCGGATCTACGACCTGACGCACGGCGCCGTCGAAACCGTCCAGGGCACCGTCGGCCGGGTGCAGCAGTTCCGGCCGCGCCGGCGGCGCGGGTTCATCATCACCAAAGCGGCCCTCACCGACGGCTCCGGCGTCCTCCACGCGGTCTGGTACAACCAGCCCTACCTCATCCGACAACTTCCCCCGGGCGCCAGGCTCATTCTCCACGGCCGCGTCCAGCGGCAGGCCGGGGAGATCCAGATGGTGGCGCCGGAGTTCGAACCCCTGGAAGATGGCGAGGAGATGCTTCACGTCGGCCGGATCGTCCCCGTGTACGGCAGCACGGAGGGGTTGAGCCAGCGGGCGCTCCGGACCATCGTCGCGCGCGCCCTCGACGAGCACGCGTCCGCGCAGGCGGAGTGGCTGCCGGAGGCGCTCCGCCGCCGGCACGATCTCCCGGTCCTGCCGATGGCGCTCCGGCAGGCGCACTTCCCGGACAGCTTCGAAGCCTACGCCGCCGCGCGCCGCCGGCTGGTCTACGAGGAACTCCTGCTGTTTCAGTTGCTGCTCCTCGGCCGCAAAGCGGCGCAGGAGTCCGAGACACGGGCGATCCGGTACGGAGATCCGGGCGACCTCATCGCCCGATTCCACGCGGGCCTGCCGTACGCGCTCACGAGCGCCCAGCGCCGGGTGATCGGCGAGATCCTGCGCGACCTGGAGAGACCGCATCCGATGAACCGCCTGCTCCAGGGCGACGTCGGATCCGGGAAGACCGTTATCGCGGCGACCGCGCTCCTCCGCGTCGTGGGCGGCGGCGCGCAGGGTGCCCTGATGGCGCCGACCGAGATCCTGGCCGGACAGCACTACCTGACCCTCCGCGCGCTGCTCGAGCCCCTCGGCCTCGGGGTCGTCCTGCTGATCGGCGGCCTGCCGCATGCGGCGCGCCAGGATGCGCTCGAGCGGGTCCGGGACGGCCGGGCGGACATCGTGGTGGGCACGCACGCGCTGATCGAAGAGGACATCGCGTTCCACCGGCTCGGCCTCGCCGTCGTGGACGAGCAGCACCGCTTCGGGGTGACACAGCGGGCGGCGCTCCGGGAGAAGGGCGAACGGCCGGACGTGCTGGTGATGACCGCCACGCCGATTCCCCGGACGCTCGCGCTCACCCTGTACGGCGACCTCGACGTCTCGACGCTCGACGAGCTGCCCCCCGGCCGGTCTCCGATCAAGACGTATCGCCGTCCGAGCTCCCGCAGGCCGCAGGTGTACGACTTTGTCCGTGCGCAGGTGCGGGAGGGCCGGCAGGCCTATGTCGTGTGCCCGCTGATCGAGGAGTCGGACAAGCTCGCGGCCGAGGCGGCGACCGACCTCGCCGCCCGCCTCCGCGAGGGCCCGCTGCGCGGCCTCCGGGTGGACGTCCTGCACGGGCGGATGAAGGTGGACGAGCGTGACGTCGTGATGCGCGCGCTGCGGGCCGGCGAGATCGACGTCCTGGTCGCCACGACCGTGATCGAGGTCGGGATCGACGTCCCCAACGCAAGCGTGATGATCATCGAGGACGCCGACCGGTTCGGGCTCTCCCAGCTCCACCAGCTCCGCGGCCGCGTCGGCCGCGGCGCCCACCAGTCCTACTGCGTGCTGATCGCCGATCCCAAGACCGAGGAAGCGCAGGCCCGCCTCGAGGTGATGGCCGAGACGGCCGACGGGTTCCGGATCGCCCAGCGGGACCTTGAGCTCCGCGGGGTCGGGGAGCTCATCGGCGACCGCGGGCCCCTCGCGGGGGGCCCCCGGGAGGGGGCGGGCCGGCCGGCCGGCCTCCGCCAGCACGGCCTGAGCGACCTGCGCGTCGCGGACCTCGTGCGTGACCAGGCGTGGCTGGAGCGGGCCCGGGAAGACGCGGCGGTCCTCCTGCGCGACGATCGCGACCTGCGGCGCCCCGAGCACCGCGGTCTGGCCCGGGCGCTCCAGGCGCGGTTCGGCACCGCCCGCGTCGAGAACGTGGAGGTCGGCTAGCCGATGCGCGTCACGGCAGGGGTGGCGAAGGGCACCCGGCTCCGGGCGCCCGCGCGCGGCCGGATCCGCCCGACATCGGACATGGTGAAGGAGGCGCTGTTCAACGCCCTGGCGGCCCGGGTGGCAGAGGCGCGGGTGCTGGACCTGTTTGCCGGGGCGGGCGGCCTGGGGATCGAGGCGCTGAGCCGCGGCGCGGCCGAGGCGGTGTTCGTCGAGCAGGACGCCCACAGCGCGGCGGCGATCCGGGACAACCTCGCGGCCGCGCGGCTGCGCGACCGCGGCACGGTCCGGCGGGCCAACGCTCTCACGGAGATCGCTGACCTCGCGCGGGCGGGCGCCCAGTTCGACCTGATCGTGCTGGATCCCCCGTATGGGCGGGGCCTCGCGGCGCGGGCGCTGCGGCTCATCGCCGCATCCGACATCCTGGCGCCCGGGGGGGTCGCCGTCGCGGAGGGGCACTGGCGCGACGATCCCGGGGAGGTGCCCGGCCTGCGGCGCACCCGGGCGGCCCGCTACGGAGAGACCGGGCTGTGGTTCTACGAAAGGGGGGAAGACGCATGACACCCCGGAGACGAGGGGCCAGCCCCCGGACCGGGGACGTGGCGCTCTATCCCGGCAGCTTCGACCCCGTCCACAACGGCCATCTGGACATCGTCGTGCGGGCGTGCGAGATCTTCGGCACGGTCGTGATCGGCGTCGCGACGAACGTCGAGAAGCGCGCGATGTTTTCGGCCGCCGACCGGGTCGAAATGCTCCGGGCCGCGACGGCGGGGATCACGGGCGTCGAGGTCCGGGACTTCGACGGGCTCACGGTGGACTTCGCCCACGCCGTGGGCGCCCGGGTCATCGTCAAGGGGCTGCGGGCGATGATGGACTTCGAGTTCGAGCTGAAGATGGCCGCGATGAACAAGCGCCTCCGGCCCGAGATCGAGACCGTCTTTATGATGACGAGCCCGGAGTTCGGCTATCTCAGCTCGACTCTGATCCGGGAAGTCACCCGGTTCGGCGGCTCGGTGGCCGGCCTCGTGCCGCCCAACGTGGAACGCGGGCTGGTGCGGAAGACCAGATCACAGCGCGCGAGGTGAACACGCATGACGGCTCCTGACCGCCTGCCTGCCCGCCCCCTCCCGGGGGCCCCCCGCGGGGGATCGGACCCCCGCTCGATCACCGAGTGCCTCGACCGCCTGGACGCGCTGCTCGCCGCATCCCCGCCGTTTTTCCGGCCCGGGCGGCGGGCAGTGCGGGACGCGGAGGCGCGCCGGCTGCTGCGGACCCTCCGCGAGGCGCTCTCGCGCGAGATCCAGCAGGCCGAGGGGGTCCAGGCCGAGGCCGAGGCGGTGCTGCGCCGCGCCCAGGACGAGGCGCGCCGGATCGTCGTGGAGGCCGAGGAGCACGCGCGGCGCGCGCTCGAGGACGGCACGCTCGTGCGCGCCGCCGAGCTCGCGGGACGGCAGTTGCGCGAGGACGCGGCCCGCGAGGCCGCCGAGACGCGGAAGGAGGCCGACGCGTACGCGCTCGAGGTGCTGGGCCGCCTCGAGCGGGAGGTCGCGCATGTCCTGGCGACCGTCCAACGGGGTAAAACGATCCTTGCCGGGGGGACCCCCGGGAGGGAGCAGGCAGACGGATCCGGCGGCGCCGATGAGGCGCGCGCCGCGCCGCCGGACGGTACCGCGGCCGGAGTTGACAACGCAAAAATGGCGTCCGTATAATGAAGCGATGTGCCCGGTGCCTGGGCCTGGGCCTACGGCGTGAGCCAACACGCGCGTGAGCCAGTACGCCCGCCCGGGCACGCGTCGTGAGGTGGCGGTGTGCGCGTCAACGTCGGTGAGCTGCTGGCCGATCGACACGCCGTCCGCGTGCTCGCGTTCTCCGAGCGGCTGGAGCCGCCCGCAGAAGAGGTCACGCTCCCGCGTCCCGTTGAGGGGGAGTTGGTGCTGAGCGGCACCGGGCGGACGATCTGCCTCACGGGGCGCGTTCGGACGGTCGTCGGCCTCGCGTGCGGGGCCTGTCTTGCGCGGTTCGAGCAGCCGCTCGAGGTCACGGTGAGCGAGGAGTTCTACCGGCCGGGGCCCGAGGCCAAAGCGCTTCGGGAGGAACTGGAACCCGAGGACTTTCTCGTCCCGGTCGAGCCCGGGGAAGTGATCGACGTTACCGAAGCCGTGCGCCAGAATCTGATCCTCGCGCTGCCGATCGCGCCGCGCTGCCGCGAGGACTGCCGGGGGTTGTGCCCCCGGTGCGGCGCGGACCTCAACCGCGGCGCATGCGGGTGCGAGGAGCGGGAGGTCGACCCGCGGCTGGCGCCGCTCAAGCAGTGGCCGGCCCCTGGGCGGGGCCGGCAGAACGAAGGGGAGTGAACGATGGGACTCACGAAGCGGCGGTTCAGCAAGGCGCGCACGGCCTCCCGGCGGGCGAACTTCAAGGTCCGCGCGGTGACGCTCGTCGACTGCCCGCAGTGCCACGCCCGCATGGTTCCACACCGGATGTGCCCTGCGTGCGGCTACTACGCAGGCCGGCAGGTGGTCGAGGTGAAGGCCCCGGAGGAGCAGGCCGGCACGTAACGGCCGGAGCAGCGTGGACGTTCCAGCGCCGATGGGAGATGGGCGCGGACCGATGCGGGTCGCGATCGACGCCATGGGCGGCGATCACGCCCCGCGCGAGATCGTCGCCGGCGGCGTTCAGGCCGCGCGGGAGCTCGGCGTTGAGGTGATCCTCGTCGGCCCGACCGGCCGGCTCCAGGAGGAGTTGCGCGCCCTGGGCGCAGGCGGGCTGCCGGTCCGCGTGGAGGACGCCCCCGAGGTGATCGAGATGGCCGAGGCCCCCGCGATGGCGCTGCGCCGGAAGCGGCGGGCGTCCGTGGTCGTCGCGGTCGAGCTCGTCCGGCGCGGGGATGCCGACGCGATGGTCAGCGCGGGCAACACGGGCGCCGCGATGGCGGCGGCGCTCCTGACGCTCGGTCGGATCGAGGGCATCGACCGCCCGGCGATCGCGGCGGTGCTGCCGACGCTGCGGGGGCGGGCCATCCTGCTCGACGTCGGCGCCAACGTGGACTGCCGGCCGAAGCACCTGCTCCAGTTCGCGGTGATGGGCAGCGTGTACGCTTCGAGGGTGCTGGGGGTACCCGCGCCCCGCGTCGGCCTCCTCAGCAACGGCGAGGAGGACACGAAAGGCAACGAGGTCACAATCCGGGCGGCCGAGCTGCTGCGGCAGTCCGGCCTCAACTTTACCGGCAACGTGGAGGGGCGCGAGTTCTTCAGCGGCGCGACCGACGTGGTGGTCTGCGACGGTTTCGCCGGCAATGTGGTGCTGAAGTTCGGCGAAGGGCTGGCGCTCGCCATCTTCACCCTGCTGCGCGAGGAGTTGAGCCGCGGCCTGCTCGTCCGGTTGGGTGTCGCGCTCGCCCGGCCGCGGCTCCGGGCGCTGGCGCGGCGGATGGATCACACAGAGTACGGCGGGGCGCCGCTCCTGGGCGTCAACGGGATCTGCATCATCAGTCATGGGAGCTCGAAGGCCAAGACCGTCCGGAACGCGGTGGCGCTCGCGGCGGAGTCGGTCCGCTCCCGCATGGTCGGCGCGATCCGCGCCGACATCGGCCGTCTCACAGAGTTTGCCCTCTCCCAGGGATCGCCCGCTGATTAGTCCTGAAGGAGGCCCCCGCGTGCTGACCGGATCCACGATCGTCGGTCTGGGCCGGTATGTGCCTGAGCGCGTGCTGTCGAACGCCGAGCTGGCGAAGGCCGTGGACACGACTGAGGAATGGATCGAGTCCCACACCGGGATCCAGGAGCGGCGGATCGCGGCGCCCGACGAAGCGAGCTCCGACCTCGCCTACGGCGCCGCACGGGAGGCGCTCCAGGCCGCCGGGGTCACGTCGGGGGACCTCGACCTCATCGTCGTGGGGACGACGACCCCCGACATGGTGTTTCCGAACGTCGCCTGCCTCCTACAGAATCGGCTCGGCGCTCGGACCGTGGGGTGCCTCGACGTCTCCGCCGCCTGCTCGAGCTTCATGTACGGGCTGAGCGTCGCGCACGGGGCCATCGTGTCGGGACAGGCCCGCACGGTGCTCGTCGTCGGCGCGGAGACGCTCTCGCGCATCACCAACTGGCGCGACCGGTCGACGTGCGTGCTCTTCGGGGACAGCGCCGGCGCCGCCGTCCTGCGGCCGGCGCGGGCGGGGCAGGGCTTTCTCTCGTTCTGCCTGGGCGGCGACGGCGGGGGCCGCCATCAGCTCTACCTGACGGCGGGGGGCAGCCGGCGGCCCGCGTCGTTCGAGACGGTCGAGCGCCAGGAGCACTACATCGCGATGGTCGGCCCCGAGGTGTACAAGTTCGCCGTCCGGGCGATCCCGGAGGCGGCGACAGAAGCCCTGCGACGGGCGCGGCTTGCGCCGGCCGACGTCGACTTCGTGATCCCGCACCAGGCCAACATCCGGATCATTGAATCCGCGGCGCGGCGCCTCCGCATCGCGCTCGACAAGTTCTACATCAATGTCCGGTTCTACGGCAACACGTCGGCGGCGTCGGTGCCGGTCGCGCTGTACGAGGCGGTCCAGGCGGGCCGCGTCCGCGACGGCGACCTCGGGGTGATGGTCGCGTTCGGGGCCGGGTACACGTGGGGGGCCTGTGCGATCCGCTGGGGCGGAGCCGCGTGAGGGTCCGGCCGCGGTGACCGTCGCCGCCGTCTTTCCCGGGCAGGGCGCCCAGTACGTGGGCATGGGCCGCGAGCTCGCCGAGCGGTTCCCCGCGGCGCGGGCGGTCTTCGAGCGGGGGCGCGCGGCCGCCGGGTTCGACGTGCTGCGCCTGTGCGCCGAAGGACCGGAGGAGGCCCTTCGCCGTACCGCGAATACGCAACCCGCCATTTTGGTGACGAGCCTCGCGTGTCTCGCGACGCTGCCCTTCGAGCCGGTGTGCACCGCCGGGCTGAGCCTGGGAGAGTACACCGCGCTTGTGTGCGCCGGCGCGCTTGAGTTGGAAGATGCGGTAAGGCTTGTCCGTCTTCGGGGCACGTACATGGAGGAGGCTTGCGCGGGACGCGACACGATGATGGCGGCGGTGATGGGGCTCGACCCTGAACAGATCCGGGCGCTGTGCGCGGAGCACGCGACGGGGGGCGTCGTGGAGCCGTCGAACTTCAACAGCCCGGGCCAGGTCGTGATCGGCGGCGACGCCGCCGCGGTCCGCGGCGCGGTCGCCTCCGCCCGGACGCGCGTGGCACGGCTCGCCGTGCCGCTCGCGGTGAGCGCGCCGTTCCACACACGCCTGATGCGCCCCGCCGCGGAGCGCCTGGCCGCCGAGCTCGAGCGCGTCCCGATCGCGCCCGCCCGGATTCCCGTGTTCGCCAACGTCTCCGCCGCGCCCATCCGCACGCCGGACGAGATCCGCGGCGCGCTGCTCCGGCAGATGGCCGCGCCGGTGCTGTGGGAGCAGTCGGTGCGGGCGATGCACGCGGCCGGCGTCCGGGTGTTCGTTGAGATCGGCCCGGGGACGACGCTGAGCGGGATGATCACGCGGACGGTCGAGGCGGCGACCTGCCACGTCGAGGACGCGGCGTCCCGCGACGCCGCGGCGGCCACGCTCGCGGGCCGGCGGGTCGGATGACCGCGGACACGCGCGTCGCGCTCGTGACGGGCGCCTCCGGCGGCATCGGCGGCGCGACGGCCGTCCGGCTCGCCCGGGACGGGATCGCTATCGTCATTCACTACCGCCAGAACGCCCAGGGCGCCGAGGAGACGCTCCGCCGGGTCAGCGAAGTGGGCGGGACGGGCCGGATCATCCAGGCGGACGTCACCTCGCCCGAGGAGTGCCGGCGGCTGTGCGAAGAGGCGCTCGAGTGGCGCGGCAGCCTCGACGTCCTCGTCAACAACGCCGGGTTGACGCGGGACGGCCTGCTCATCCGGATGCGGGACGAGGACTGGCATGAGATCCTCGCCGTCAACCTGCACGGGACGTTCTACTGCACCCGGGCCGTCCTGCGGGAGATGATCCGGCAGCGGCGGGGACGGATCATCAACATCACCTCGATCGTGGCGGAGGTCGGGAACCCCGGGCAGGCGAACTACATTGCGGCGAAGGCCGGCGTGATCGGGTTCACGAAGGCCGTCGCCAAGGAGGTGGCCGGGCGGGGGATCACCGTGAACGCGGTGGCGCCCGGTTACGTCGAGGCCGGGCTGACCGCGTCGCTCAGCAAGGAGCAACGGGCCAACTTCGTGGATCATATTCCGATGAAGCGAACCGGGAGGCCGGAGGAGGTGGCCGCCGCGGTGGCGTTCTTCGCCTCCGAGGAGGCCTCCTACATCACCGGCCAGGTCCTGAACGTGGACGGCGGGCTCGTGATGCGGTAGGTGACGGCAGCACGGTGGTGAGCCGGTACGGCGGAATGAGTGGCGCCAGGGGGTGGTCGTAGGATGGCACCGGTGTTTGATCGCGTGAAGGCGATCGTCGTGGAACAGCTCGGCGTGGAGCCCGACCAGGTCACGCCGCAGTCGAAGTTCGTCGAGGATCTCGGCGCGGACTCGCTCGACGTCGTGGAGCTCGTCATGGCCCTCGAGGAGGAGTTTGACCTGGAGATCCCGGACGAGGACGCGGAGAAGATCGCCACGGTCGGCGAGGCGGCCAAGTACATCGAAAGCCACGTCGAGGCTCCGGCGGAGTAAGCTCCCGCAACAGGCACCCGTGGTCCGGTGGCGCTGGTACTCCGCCTCCGCAGCCCCTACGCAGGGCGAAGGGGCTGCGCTTCCGCCTGTCCTCCCGCGGGAAAGGGAGACCACCCCACAGCGCATGAATCCGATTACGCGATCCGGGGGATGGCCCGTCGTGGATCCTGCGGGATGGCAGCCGCGAGCGTCGGGAGTTGCGGCATCGCGGTTGCGAGGCGGGACACCCACGGAGCGCGCAGTACGCTCCTGGAGAGGAAACTGAATGCAGAATCGGGTGGCCCTCACCGGGCTTGGCGTCGTCAGCCCGATCGGCACCGGCAAGGACGCGTTCTGGAACGCGATGATGGAAGGCCGGTCGGGCGTGCGCCGGATCACCGCGTTCGATCCCACGGCGTTTGAGTCCCAGATCGCCGGCGAAGTGCCCGATTTCGATCCCTTGGCATATCTGGACCGCAAGGAGGTCCGGCGGAACGACCGGTTCGTCCACTTCGCGGCTGCGGCCACGCGCATGGCGCTCGACGACGCGGGGTTCGCGATCACCCCCCAGAACCGGGATGAGGTCGGGGTTATCGTCGGGACCGGGATCGGCGGCGCGCGCACGTGGGAGGACCAGCACCAGATCCTCCTGGAGCGCGGCCCGGGCCGGGTCAGCCCGTTCTTCGTCCCGATGATGATCATCAACATGGCCTCCGGCCTCGTCAGCATAATGGTGGGAGCACGCGGGCCGAACTTTTCGGTCGTGTCGGCGTGCGCGACCGGCGGCCATGCGATCGGCGAGGCGTTCCGGATCATCCAGCGGGGGGACGCGGTGGCGATGATCAGCGGGGGGACGGAGGCGGCGATCACGCCCCTCAGCCTGGCGGGATTCTGCACGATGAAGGCGATGAGCACGCGTAACGACGCGCCGGAGAAGGCCCTGCGGCCGTTCGACGCGGGGCGGGACGGGTTCGTGATGGGCGAGGGCGCCGGGGTGGTGCTGATCGAGGAGTGGGAGCACGCCGAGCGGCGGGGCGCCCGCATCTACGCCGAACTGGTCGGCTACGGGATGAGCGCCGACGCCTTCCACATCACGCAGCCGGACCCGGAGGGCGACGGGGCCGCGCTCGGCATGGCGGCCGCGCTGCGGGACGCCGGGCTTGCGCCCGCGGAGGTCAGCTACATCAACGCGCACGGGACCAGCACGCCCTACAACGACAAGTTCGAGACCCTGGCGATCAAGCGCGTCTTCGGCGAGGACGCGAAGCGCGTCCCGGTCAGCTCGACAAAGTCCATGACGTCCCATCTTCTGGGCGCCGCGGGGGGTGTCGAGCTGATCGCCTGCGCGCTGGCGATCGAGCGGCAGAGGCTGCCCCCCACGATCAACTACGAGATCCCCGATCCGGACTGCGACCTCGACTACGTCCCGAACTCCCCCCGGCCGGCCCGCGTCGACGTGGCGATGTCCAACGCGTTCGGCTTCGGGGGCCACAACGCGATCCTCGTCGTCCGGAGGCCGTCCTGACGGTGGACGTCCTGGCCCCCGAGCGGGAGGCCCTGCTCGCCGAACTCGAGCTCAGGCTGGACGTCCGGTTCCGGGACCGGACGCTGCTGCACACGGCGCTCGTCCACGGCTCCGCGGGCGCCGAGGCCCGCAGCCGCCACGGGGACAATTACGAGCGGCTCGAGCTCCTCGGCGACGCCGTCCTCAACCTCGTCATCAGCGACCACCTCTACCGGCTCTTCCCGACCCGTCTGGAAGGCGATCTCGCGCGCCTGCGGGCGGCAGTCGTGAGCGAGGGGCCGCTCGCCAAGGTGGCCCGGACGATGGACCTCGGCCGCTACCTGGTGCTCGGCCGCGGGGAGGAGAAGGGTGGGGGCCGGACCCGGGCGTCGCTCCTCGCGGACGCCCTCGAGGCCGTCGTGGGGGCGGTGTACGTCGACTCGGGCTACGGCGTCGCCCACTACTGCGTGACCCGGTGGTTTGCCGACGAGCTTGCACGGCTCGAGGAGCCGGGGGAGGGGGACTTCAAGAGCCAGCTCCAGGAGCTCGTCCAGCAGCGTGAGCGGCGCCTTCCGCGCTACCGGATCACCGGCCAGGCGGGGCCCGAGCACAACCGCGCGTTCATCGCCGTCGTGGAGGTGAACGGGCGGGTCCTGGGAGAGGGCCGGGGGCGGAGCAAGAAGGAGGCCGAGCAGGCGGCCGCGCAGCAGGCGCTCGACCAGTTCAAGCGGAGCCGCGCCGGGTGAAGCACCTGTGGGCGCCGTGGAGGCTGCCGTACATCAAGCGGGCCGGACGCACCGAGGACACGTGCATCTTCTGCACGCTGCCCCAGGAGGGCCGGGACCGGGAGAACCGGATCCTCTACCAGGGCCGGCGGGCGTTCGCGATCCTCAACACGTTCCCTTATAACTCCGGGCACCTCATGATCGTCCCACACCGCCACATCGCCGATCCGGCGGAGCTGGCCGACGACGAAGCGCTCGAGATGTACCACCTCTCGACCGCGACGATGGAGGCGATCCGGGACACGTACCATCCCGAGGGGTTCAACGTCGGGATGAACATCGGCCGCGCGGCCGGCGCCGGGATCGTTGACCACCTGCACCTCCACGTCGTCCCCCGCTGGGTTGGCGACACCAACTTCATGCCGGTCATCGGCGAAGTGAAGGTCCTGCCGGAAGACCTGACGGAGACGTACGACCGCCTGGCGGCGGCGCTCCGGTCCGTGCTGGAGCGCCGAAAGGCCGTCTAGGCCGGCGTGCCGTCTCCGGTGCAGATCAGGCGGGGCGCCGGCGCGGACCGGCGCCAGTCCCATCTCACGGGCTCGCTCGGCGCCCTCCTCATCCCGGCCGTCATCGGCGTCGCCGCCTCGGCCCGGCGATCGGTTGGGCGTCTGGTTCGGCGTCGGGAGAGGGTTGATGCTCCCGGGCATCGTCTGGGGCACCGCGTCACGTCCGCCTGCTATGATTGAAGACGTGAAGCGCGTTTCCTTCCGGCTGGCGGGGCTGCCGCCCGCCCGCCTTGCGGGGCTACCGCCCGCCCGCCTTGCGGGGCTGCTGGCGACCGCCGCCGCCGTCATGGCTGTCTGGTCTATGCCGCCCGGGCCCGCCGGGGCCTACGGCGTGAGTCAGGGCGTCCGCCTGGGCGCCGCGGCGCAACGCCCGGCCCAGGCTCTACGCACTGAGCGGGGCACCGCGCTGGACCTCCCGGGCATTGCGTTGAGCGAGCGGTCGGCCCGCCGGCTCGGGCTTCGGGAGGGGGATCTTCTAGAGATCTCGGCGAGCCCGACCGGGCCCTGGCGGACCATCCGGGTCGCGCACGTCTACCGTCCGACGCTGTATCCTTCCGAACTCGCGCTGCGAAGCGTGGACGTCCGCCTGCACCTGCCGGATCTCCAGGCGCTCCAGGGCGGCACCGACGAGGTGGACAGCATCATCGTGCGCCTGCGGGACCCCGCGCGGGCCGGCGCCGTGGCGGCGCGCCTCACGTCAGCCGGCCTTGGGTTCCGCGCCTACACCTCGGCCGACCTGGCCCGCCGCAACTCCAGCACGTTCGAGGTGATCGCCCGCTTCCACCGGGCGATCAGCGCCGTCTCGCTCCTCGCCAGCAGCGTGTTCCTGCTGGCGATCATGACGCTGCGCGGAGAGGAGCTCCGGCGGCAGGTCGGGCTCATGCGGCTCCTCGGGATCTCCCGCAGAAGCGTGGGCGGGGCCGTCCTGCTGATTGCGACGGGGGTCGCGCTGCTCGGGAGCGCGGCGGGGATCGGCCTCGGATACGTCTTGTCGGCCGCGATCAACGGGTACTACCGGCGGCTGTTTGACACGACGCTCATCTTCTCGCAGATCACCCCGTCCCTGCTGGTGCAGGTCGCCGTGCTCTCCGTCGCCCTGGGGGTCGCGGCAGGAGCCCTCACCGCCTGGCGGCTGTTCCGCCGGCCGCCCCTGGAGCAGGTGGGCCGGTAGGGGGCACCGATGGGACCGCTCGGCTTCCTCGCCACGCGCACGATCGCGCGGCATCCTGTGCGCACGGCCCTCGTCATCCTCGGCCTCAGCGTGACGGGCGCGCTCCTGCTCGACATGACGATGCTGTCCCGCGGCCTGGAAGCCAGCCTCGGGACCATGATCAGCCGCCTGGGGTTCGCGATCCGCGTCGTTCCGCGCGGCACCCTGCCGTTTTCGAGCAGCGCCGAGATCCCGGACGGCGGCCGGCTGGCCGCGGCGATCGCCGCCCGGCCCGGGGTCGCCGCGGCTGAACCCGTTGTCGCGACCAACCTGTACGTCTGGCGCGGCGCCGACCGGTTCCCGTCGTTTGCGCTCGGCGTGCCGGCCGGGGGCTCCGGCGTGTACGCCGTCCTGGAGGGACGAGACCTGCCGCCCGCACGCACCCCGGGACCGGCGCCGGCAGGGGCGCCTCCGGTCGTCGTCAACCGCAACATGGCCCGGCTGAACGGCGTGCGGGTCGGCGACCGGATCGTACTGTCCGCGGTGCCGGAGCCGTTCGTCGTCCGGTACGCGGCGCCGCAGGCGTTCCGGGTCGTCGGCATCGCGGACTTCTACTTCGATCTGGCCACCCAGCGGTCGGTCGCCCTCGCGACGCCGGAGCTGCGCCGGCTCCAGGGACGCCCGGAAGGCGGGGCGTCCCTGATCCTGATCCGGATGGACGACCCCGGGCGTGCGGAGGCCCTTGCCCGCTGGATCGCCGCCCGCGATCCCCACGTGGACGCGCTGAGCGTCGAGGGATTCATGGCGCGGGCGGCCTCCCAGCTTACCTACTTCACACAGTTCTCGCTGATCCTGGGCACGATCAGCGTCGCGGTCTCCTTCATGCTGATCACCGCAATCGTGACGCTGTCGCTCGGGGAACGCCTCGGGGACATCGCGATGCTGCGGGCGATCGGGTTTACGCGGATGCGGATCGGCGGCCTGGTGCTGCTCGAGGGCGTGCTGCTGAGCGCCGCGAGCCTGCCCGGGGCGTTCGCGCTGGGCCTCCTGATCAGCCAGAACCTCGACGCGATCCTCCGCAGCGCCCCGAGCGTGCCTGAAAACATCCACTTTTTTACCCTGACGGCCGCGGCGGCGAGCCGGACGATCGGGTTGCTCCTGACAACCGGCGCGCTCGGCGGGCTGTATCCGGCGGCTGTCGCGTCGCGGCTGGGCGTGGCTGCGACGCTCCACGGCGAGGTCCTGTCGTGACGGCCGGGGACCTGCACGCGCGGACGGCCGTCGCAGGCTGGACGGCCGGGGAGACAGCCGAGGCGGTGGTGACCGCGGACGGCATCACCAAGGACTACCGGATGCCGGGTGCGGTGGTCCACGCGCTCCGGGGCGTCAGCTTGCGCGTCGAGCGCGGCGCATGCCTCTCGATCGTCGGGCCGAGCGGCTGCGGCAAGTCTACGCTCCTCCACCTGCTCGGGGCTGTGGACCTGCCGACCGCCGGGCGGGTGTCGCTCCTCGGACAGCCCACGGACGGGCTGGGCGATGGGGCCCTCGCCCGCCTCCGCCTGCGGCACGTCGGGTTCGTGTTTCAGCGCTTCTTCCTCCTGCCGATGCTGAGCGCGGAGGAAAACATCGCCCTCCCGATGATGGAGGCGGGCGTCCCAGCCGCCGAGCGTCGGAAGCGGGTGCGGGCGCTGCTGGACCGCGTGGGACTCGCGCACCGCGCGCACCACCGCCCCGGCGAGCTGAGCGGCGGGGAGATGCAGCGCGTGGCGATCGCCCGGGCGCTCGCCAACCGGCCGGATCTCCTCCTGGCCGACGAGCCGACCGGAGAACTGGACGAGGCGACCGGGCGGGGGATCGCGGAACTGCTGCGGGAGATCAGCCGCGACGGAACCGGGGTCGTCATCGTCACGCACAACCCCGAGCTGGCCGCCCTCGCCGACTGCCAGATTCGGATGCGGGACGGGGTGATCCTCTGAGGGGCACCGCGTGGCTGCTCGCCTGGCGCAGCCTGAGCGACCGTCCGTGGCGGTCGGCGCTCCTGCTGCTGGGGTACGGCGTGGGCGTGGCCGTCATGATCGCGCTCCTCTCCGTCGGCGAGGCGCTCCTCGCCCAGGCGCGGGACCGGGATCTCGTCGCCGGCGGCGACCTCGTCCTGCTGCCTGAAGGGGTCGACCCGGCCGTCCTCAAGGTCAACGGCGTCACCGGACTGTTTCTCACGATCCCGCACGCCGGGTTCGTCGTGCGGGACATCCTTGAGGGACCGCGCGTTGGGCCGGAGGTCGCCGCAGCCGCACCAGAGATCCGCGACCGCGTCGTCTACCTGCGCGTCGGCGGCAAGATCGTGCCGGCCAACGCGTCGGCTGGCATCCCCTCGCTCGATCACGCGGCCCGCGTGACGCAGGCGGTGCCGGGGGACCGGGACAGTGGCGCGGACCGGGCCTGGGTAGACCCCCCGGCGGATGCGCTGTTCGACCAGATCGATCATTTCCACGCGCCCCCGGCCGCGGGCCGGACGGCGTGGGCCGAGTGGGACTACTTCAACTTTCTTGACCCGGCCACCGGCGCCTACGGCTACGTCACGGTCCTCGCCGGCGGCGAGGGGCGGGGCGCCATCCTGCTGCGCTTGGTTGTCCCGTCGTGCCACAGCGCCTCACGCCGGTGTGCCGACACGGGAGCGACACGGCGCGGTACGCGGTCGGCGATGCAGCGCGCTCACCTGAGCGCGCCCCCGGACGACCTCACGATCCGGGCGGCGCTGCACCCGGGGGACCTCTCCCTCGTGGCGGCGGCGCAGCGGATCGGGCCCGCGCGCATCCGCGTCCAGTCCGGGCGCTACCACATCACGGTCGACGACCCGCAGGCACACCTGGACCTCTGGCTCACGCCGGCCCGCGGGTTCTACCTGCCGCCGGGGGAGACATCCGAGGCCGGCGTGATCTCGGGATACGTGGTGCCCGCCGTCCGTGGGTGGATCGACGGCGAGATCCGGACCGGCCGCTCGGTCCTCCATCTCGCGCGGGCCCCCGCCTATCATGATCACAACTGGGGGACGTGGCGCAGCGTCACGTGGGAGTGGGGCGAAGCGTCGGGCGGCGGCGGAGCGCTGCTCTACGGTGCGCTCCACGTGGGCGGCGAGGGAATCACCGGGGCCGGGGGACGTCCGCCCGCGCTCTTTGTGTGGGCGCCCGCGGCGCCGGGGCGCGGTGGATTGGTCGGGGTGTTCCCGATCCACTCGCTCACGTACGATGCGTGGCATCCGGGACCGGTCGTCGCCGGCCGCCGCGTCGCGGCGCCGGGGGAAGTGCGGATCAGCGCGGGAGAGGGAGGCGATGCCCTGACGGTGCGTATCCGCGTTCAGGACGCGCTCGGTAGTCTACCGGCGGTCTCAGGGGCGTCCGGGGAGCGAAGGTCTCCCGCGGGCGGGACGCAGGTCTTCCTCCAGCTCCGCGGCCGAGCAGAGATCCGGGGCGTCGTGGACGGCCATCCGTTTGCATGGGAAGGCCCCGCGGCCTCGGAGACGTTTGTGGCGGCGGGCGGCGAGTAGCAACCTCGCCGTCCGCTGGCACCCTGGCGCGCCTGCCAGCAACACTGGCTAGTGGAATGGCCTCCAAAGGCAGGTGGCTGCTGTGCGGCTGCAACATTGACAAGCAAGGGGGTGTCGTGCTATTCCATCCTCAAGGACCCGCCTC
>JAPVSX010000117.1:0-4394 GCA_047519495.1 Armatimonadota bacterium | reverse complement strand
GCGCCCGGGCCGCGCTGCACGGCCCCGGGGGAGGTGGGCCTGAGGGATGAGATGTCGGAGCATCGGATGGATGATCGTGGGGGCCGTCCTGCTGGCGGGCGGCGCTGGCGGAGGCCGGCCCGCCGCGCTCTGGGCCTCATCGCCGTCCGCGTGGATGAAGGTGGATGCTGCGCACAGGCGGGTGTCGTTTACGGTGACAGCGGCGCAGGGCGGCGCCAACGGCACGCTCAACTTCAACGGCTACGCGAACGGACAGATGACGGTGACGGTCCCGGCCGGCTGGCAGGTCCACATCGACTTCGTCAACAGCGGCGCGGGGGCGCTCCCCCACAGCCTGGAGGTCATCCGGGACAGCGGCAAGATCCCCCCGCAGGGGATCACCCCGGCGATCGCCAAGGCCGTGTCGCGGAACCTGATCGAGGGGGTTCCACCGCAGCAGACGGACGCGATCGACTTCACGGCGGCCCCGGCCGGCCGGTATCTCTGGTTCTGCGGCGTGCCGAGCCACGGGACGTCGGGCATGTGGGACCGGTTTGTCGTCAGCAGCAGCGCGAAAACGCCGGCCGTCACGACCAGGTAGCCGGCGGGCTGGAAACGGCCGCCTGGCGGTCGGCGCGCGCGGGCGGGATCGGCAGCGGGGCGACCGGGGAGGGTGGGAGGATGCGTGGAGCCTGGGTGATCGGGGCGGCGCTTGTGCTGGCGTTCGTGTCGACGACCACGGCGTTCGAGGATCCGCACGGCGTCGGGTACGACGGCCGGGACTGGAGAGCGATGACGGAACAGGCGCGGCTGGCCTACATCGCGGGGTTCCTGGCCGGCACCGTGACCCAGCAGGCGGTCGACCGGCACCGCGGCAACCCGAAGATCCCGGTGGACGCGGCGGTGTCGGAGATCATGCGGACCCACACCGGGACGTTTCCGTTCGGCGTGAGCGTCTACAAGAACGACCTCGACGACTACTACTTCTACCAGAACAACCTGCCGACCAGGATCTACCGCGCGCTCCTGGACGAGAACGCAGAGATGCGGAAGGGCTCGGGGCCCAAGTAGGGCGTTGTGCCCGCCTGGAGTTTGCCTGCGGGAATCGGATAGATCACCGGCCTCTCGCTCCCTATGATAGGGGCCGGAGGTGGCAGGGATGGGAGGCACACAGGTAGTGACGGCGGCCCGACAAGAGGCGCAGGCTCGGCAGGCTCGGTGGCCCGCACCGCACGTTCAGGGCCGCACCGATGACCGCCGGTGGCGGGCGGTTCTGGCGCGCGACGCTCGGACTGACGGCACGTTCGTGTTCGCCGTCAGGTCCACGGGCATCTACTGCCGGCCCTCCTGCCCGGCGCGCCGGCCGCGGCGGGCGCAGGTCGTGTTCTTCCCGGAGCCCGAGGCAGCCGAACAGGCCGGCTTCCGCCCCTGCCGGCGGTGCCGGCCCCGTCTGGACGCCGGTGCCGACCCGCGCGTGGCGCTGGTCCAGCGGGCCTGCCGGTACATCGAGGAGCACCTCGACCGGCCGCTCAGCCTTGGGGCGATCGGCGCGCACCTCGGTCGGAGCCCGCATGCCGTCCAACGGCTGTTTACGCGGATCCTCGGCATCACGCCGCGCCAGTACGTCGATGCGGTGCGGATGGATCGGGTGAAGGCCCGGCTGCGCGCGCAGGAGGCGGTCGCCAGTGCTCTGTACGACGCGGGTTATGGATCGAGCAGCCGGCTCTACGAGCGCGCGCCGGTGCGGCTGGGGATGACCCCGGCGACCTACCGGCGGCGGGGGCGAGGGATGCGCGTCGGGTACACAACCGTCACATCGCCGCTTGGACGCCTGCTGGTCGCGGCCACCAACCGGGGCGTGTGTGCCGTCTGCCTGGGGGATGCAGACGCCCGGCTCGAGGCCGCCCTCAGAGCCGAGTACCCGGAGGCTGAGATCCACCGGGACGAGCACGGCCTCGGGGCATGGGTGGCCGCGCTCATGAGCTACCTCGACGGCACGCGGCCCCACCTCGCGCTGCCGCTGGACATCCAGGCGACCGCGTTTCAGCAGAGGGTGTGGGAGGCGCTCCGCACGATTCCGTACGGCACGACGCGCTCCTACCGGGAGATCGCCCGCGCCGTGGGCCGTCCGGCGGCCGCGCGGGCGGTCGCCAGGGCCTGCGCCAGCAATCCCGTGGCGCTCGCGATTCCCTGCCACCGCGTGGTGCGTGAGGACGGGGGACTCGGCGGGTACCGGTGGGGCCTGGAGCGCAAGCGTGCGCTCCTGGACCGGGAGCGCGCGGCAGTCCGGCAGGGTCCGGCAGGCGCAGCCTCGCTGGGCGCGCGTCCGGTAGGACCGCAGGCGACGCCCTCGAGTTCTTGAGCTCCCGGCTACGGTCAACGCGACGGCGCACATAGAGACGCCGCGCCGGCGTGCGGGTCAATGTCTCGTCAGGGAGATTCCAGCGATCACGAGGGCGGCGCCCAGCGCCTGCCCTGCATTCAGCCGCTCGCCCAGCAGCAGCCACGCCGCGGCGACCGCGACAACCGGGTTGAGGTTCGCCAGGATCGCCGTCCGCGCGGTGCCGATCCGGCGGATTGCCATCGACCAGATCACGTAGCCAAACGCGATCGTGAGGCCACCCGAGTAGACCAGGCCGCCCCATGCGCGCCAGGACACTGTCCGCCACGCCTGGGCGTGCAAGTCGGGCACGGCGGCGAGAATCAGCACCACGGTGGCCAGGGTCACCGTGATCGCGGTGATGGACACCGGCGGATAGCGGACCGTGAGCGGCCGGCTGGCCAGGGTGTACAGCGCCCAGCAGGCCGCCGACGCCAGCGTCAGCAGATCGCCGGCAAACGCGGTGGCGGGCGCGCCCGCCTCAGCCGGCCGGACGAGCAGGGCGAGCCCTACCACGGATAGGACGATTCCGCTCCAGGTCCGCCGGTCTACCCGCTCGCGGCCGAGGACCGCGCCCGCGAGGGCCACCATCAGGGGTGACAATCCCATGATGAGCGCCGAGTGTCCGGCCGTCGTCAGCCGGATGCCGTTGATAAAGGTGAGCTGCTGCAGGACGTTCCCGACGCCCGCGATCAGCGCCAGGTAGCCCCAGTCCCTGGGCGCGATCCGCAGCGGGTCCCGCCGGACGGCCACGAGGACCAGCAGCACGGCCGCGGCCAGAATCCAGCGCACGGCGTTGAAGACCTGCGGCGAGGCGAAGTCCGGGAGCGCGTCCTTGATGACGATGAAGTTGAGTCCCCACACCACCGGAACGAACACGAAGATGAAGAAATCTGCCGGGGCCGGCCGGCCGCGGGGGTCCGCCATCGCCATCTTCGAATTTGGGTCCGGGGCTTTCGAGATCCTGCCTGGGCCTACGGCGTGAGCCAATGCGCGCGTGGGTCGGAACGTGCCTGTGCCTGCGGCGTGAATCAGTACGCGCGTGAGCCAAAACGTGCCGGGAGGAGTCCGCGCGGATCGGAGGGAAAGCCTCCGCGTCACGACCGGAGGGAGGAGGCCGATGCGGGCCGCCGTATTCTATGAAGTCGGCAAGCCGCTCGTTGTGGAGGACGTCGAGCTGGAGTCCCCGCGGCGGGGGGAGGTGCTGGTGAGCATCGCGGCTACCGGGGTCTGCCGTAGCGACCTCCATTACATTAAAGGAGACCTCGTCATGCCACTGCCCGTCGTGCTGGGCCACGAGGCAGCGGGGGTCGTGGAGGCGGTCGGGCCCGGCGTGCAGTCGGTCCGGCCGGGCGATCACGTCGTTATCCTGTTCGCCCCCGCGTGCGGCCACTGCCGGTACTGCGACTCCGGACGGCCGCACCTCTGCGAGATGCGCTACCGGGTCCGCGGCAAGATGCCGGACGGCACCTCGCGGCTTCGGGCGCGGGGACAGGAGGTCCACCACTTCACCTGCGTGTCCTCCTGGGCGGAGCAGGCGGTCGTCCCCGAGACGGGCGTCCTGCGGATCGACGACGATGTATCGCTCTCCGTGGCCGCGCTGCTCGGGTGCGCCGTCACAACTGGGGTCGGCGCGGCGGTGAACACCGCCCGGGTGGCGCCGGGTAGTAGCGTGGCCGTGTTCGGGCTGGGCGGGGTTGGCCTGAATGTGATCCAGGGCGCGCGCATCGCCGGGGCGGTGACGATCATCGGGGTCGACCTCCTCGATCACCGGCTCGAGGCGGCACGGCGGTTCGGCGCGACCCACACGATTAACGCGAGGCGGGACGATCCGGTCAAAGCGGTTTTGGACCTGACCGGGGGCGGTGCCGATTACGCGTTTGAGGTGATCGGGCGGGCGGCGGTGGTCCGCCAGGCCGTCGACTGCCTCGCGCGCGGCGGCATCGCGGTCGCTGTGGGTATTCCGCCGGCGCAGGAGGAGCTCGCGGTGCCGGGACCGGCGTTCGTGCTCAACGAGAAGACGCTTCGCGCCTGC
>JAPVSX010000116.1:0-10446 GCA_047519495.1 Armatimonadota bacterium | reverse complement strand
GGACGTCCTGGTCCAGGTGAACATCTCGCGGGAGGCGCAGAAGCACGGGGTCGCGCCGGAAGAGGCCGCAGGGCTGGTCGGCAGGGTTCTCCAGCTCCCCGGTGTGCGGCTGCGGGGGCTGATGGGGATCGCCCCGCTCGTCCCGAGCCCTGAAGATGCCCGGCTGTTCTTCCGGGGGCTGCGCGAGCTCCGCGACCGGCTGCGGGAGACCGCGCAGGGCGCGCAGCTCGCCGATCTCTCGATGGGCATGACCGACGACTTCGAGGTGGCGATCGAGGAAGGCTCGACGATGGTCCGCATCGGGCGGGCCCTGTTTGCATGATCATGGACAGAGACCGGCAGGCGCTTGGACGGTCACGGCACACGACCCGGCAGCGATCGCAGCACGCACGGCGGCGACGGACGCAGCAGCGATGGGAGGCAGAGCCATGGGCCAGATCATGCAGCGGATGTGGAGCTTCCTCGGCTTTGCTGAGGAAGAGGAGGAAGCGGGCACCCCGCAGACCACCGCTTCCGGACACCGCGCTCCGATCTTCAACCTGCACACCCAGCGGCAGATGGAGATCATCGTCCTGGAGCCCGGGGCGTTCGACGAAGCGCAGACGGCGGCCGACTACCTGAAGACGCACCGGCCGATCGTGATCAACCTTCGAGGGACGCAGAAAGAGCTGGGCAAGCGCATCGTCGACTTTCTGAGCGGAGTGGCCTATGCGCTCGACGGACATATGCATCGCGTGGGGGACGAGATCTTCCTCTTCACGCCCCACCACGTGTCCATCACGGCCGAGCGCCTGCGCGAGCAGATGGCACCGGGATCGCTGTTCCCCGTCGAGTAGGCGCGCCGGCCGCCGCCCGGACGTATTGGCTCACGCCGCAGGCGGCGGCGCCGACCAGAGGGGGCCCTCGTCCCTGCGGGAGGACAGGCTGCCGGGGGAAGGAGGCCTCCTTCGTTTGCAGGACACACATCGGTTGACGCATGACAGTATACCGGCGACGGTGCGGCGCACGCCCCGTAGCGTACGCAGGTGGTCCGCCCCGTCGCGCCACCCGCCGCGAGGTCGCGCTGGCGCATCGCGGCGCGGTAGGCGCCCGCTTGTGACCGGTCTTCCTCGGGAACCTGCGGAGGCTCCAGCACGCGTGGACACGACGACCTCCGAAGCGCGCGCTCGATGAGCGGGGACGCCCCCTTCTGGTGGGAGGACGGGGCGCTCGTTTTGATTGATCAGACCGCGCTGCCGCGCGAGGTTCGTACCCGCCGCTGCACGTCCTGGGAGGAGGTGGCGGACGCGATCCGCCGGCTTGAGGTGCGGGGCGCCCCAGCCATCGGCCTCGTGGCAGCGTACGGCCTCGTCCTGGCCGCGCAGAAGGTCCCGGGGGCTGGCGGGCGGGCCGACCGTCTCGGCCGCCTCCGCGAGGCGGCCGAGGGACTGCGGGCGACGCGGCCGACGGCCGTCAACCTGGCGTGGGCCCTCGACCGGATGCTCCGCGTCGCTGACGCGACCCCCGATCCCGAGGCGCTGCCGGCGCGGCTGCTCCAGACCGCCGGGCAACTGGCCCGAGCCGATCTCGAGGTCAACCGCCGGATCGGCCGGCACGGCGCCGCGCTCCTGGCCTCGGGGGCCCGGGTGCTCACCTACTGCAACACGGGCGGGCTTGCGACCGGCGGGTACGGGACGGCCTTCGGCGTGCTCCGCTCCGCGCACGAACAGGGGCGGGGCATCCACGTGATCGTCTGTGAGACCCGGCCGGTCCTGCAGGGAGCCCGCCTGACCATGTGGGAGCTCCGGCGGGCCGGCATCCCGGCAACCCTCATCACGGACAACGCGGCCGGTACCCTGATGCGGGCCCGGGA
This sequence comes from Armatimonadota bacterium, assembly GCA_047519495.1. Lineage (GTDB taxonomy): Bacteria > Sysuimicrobiota > Sysuimicrobiia > Sysuimicrobiales > Segetimicrobiaceae > JAPVSX01. Next base: position 8,594 of record JAPVSX010000116.1, on the reverse strand, counting down.
GATCGATGCGGTGATCGTCGGCGCCGACCGGATCGCGGCCAACGGCGACGTCGCCAACAAGGTCGGCACCTACACGCTCGCGGTCCTGGCCCGCGCGCACGAGATCCCGTTCTACGTGGCGGCTCCACTCTCAACCGTGGACCTGTCGACACCGGGGGGAGACGCGATCCCGATCGAAGAGCGGGCGCCCGACGAGGTCACCACGCTGGCGGGCGTCCGGCTCGCTCCGGCGGGGGTGGCCGTGCGCAATCCGGCGTTCGACATCACCCCCCACTCGTTTGTTACCGCGATCGTGACCGAGGCGGGCGTCATCCGCCCGCCGTACGATGCGGGTCTCCGGCGCGCCGTCGCGGCGGAGGCTGCGGAGGCATCCCCGCAGGATCCAGGTGTCGCTCGCGATCAACGCGACGCGCTGCGGCGGAGAGGTGGGGCATGAGCGGACACGCGGCACCGTACCGGAAGGCGATCGTGATTCTCTTCGGCCTCGTGTGGATCGCCCTCACGCTCCGCAGCCTCCTCCTCCGGGAAGCCGTCTGGGTGTCGCTGATCTTCTTCCTCTCGGGGCTCTACGGCACGATGCTGATGATCGCGGGGGTGCTGCCCCGCCGGCGCCCGGCGCCGCCCCCGGCCGGCTATCGTCCGTTTGTCAGCGTGATCGTCCCTGCGCGCAACGAGGAGCACGTGATCGCCGACACGGTGTGCTGCCTCTGCACGCTGGACTACCGGGACGCCGACGGCCGCCCCCACTTCGAGGTCATCGTCGTGGATCACCGGTCCACGGACCGGACCGCTCAGGTCTTAGAGGCGCTGCAGCAGGAGCTGCCGTTCACGGTCGTGCGCCCCACCCCTGAAGACGGCGTCGGGAAGGCGGTCGCGCTGAACGTCGGGCTGGCCGCGGCCCGGGGCGAGGCGATCTGCGTCTTCGACGCGGACGCCCGCGTCGCCACCGACTTCCTCGAGCGGCTGATCCCGTACCTCGGCCAGCCGGGTGTGGCCGGCGTGCAGGCGAGGAAGCTCGTGTACGACGGCGGGCGCAGTCTGCTGATGCGGGCCCAGGAGGACGACTACTTCGTCTTCCAGACCCTGACGCAGCGGGCCCGGCACCGGATTGCCGGCGCGGTCATCCTCACGGGCAACGGCCTGGTGACGCGCCGGAACGCGCTTGAGGCGGTGGGCGGCTGGAACGAAGATGCGCTCACCGAGGACATCGACCTGACGATCCGGTACGCCCTGCGGGGGTGGACGGTCCACTATTGCGAAGACGTGATCGTCTGGGAGGAGGCGGTGGCGACCTGGCGTGGGCTGATCCAGCAGCGTACGCGCTGGTCCGAGGGCTCACTCCGCTGCCTGTTCGACCATGCGGCGGCGCTGCTCCGCGCGCCGGTGCCCTGGCGAAAGCGGTTGGACTTTCTCGTCTTCCTCGCCGGTTCGCTGATCCTGTCAACCTCGATGCTCACGAGCTACGCATACCTGGCCCAGGACTGGGTGACCAACTTCCTGACCCACCAGCTCTCGGTCACGAACGCGTTTCCCGTGGCCCGGCACCAGCCGGTGTACGCGTATTACTGGATCGTGGTGATGCTCGCGACGGTGGTCAGCATCGGGATCGAACGCACCTGCCAGCCGCTCGAGATGCTCCGGTCGTCGGCCCGCTACATCGTGTTCTCTATGCACCAGATCGTGGCGCTGCCGCTGGCGCTCTACCGGTACAGCCGGAGCGTGTTTACGGGACGGCTGGAGTGGATGAAGACCGAGCACCGCGGCGTGGGGCTTCCGCCCGCCGGCTTTGCCGGGCTGCCCACGCTCGAGGGTCTGCTCCCCGCCGAGACGGTTGCCCCGCGTGCGCTCACGCGCCCGAGCCTGCCGGATGCGCGTCCCGCAGTCCTGCCGGACGCCCGCCCTGCGATCCTACCGGATGCGCGCCCTGCGCGCCTCCCACACGCGAGCTTCGTACGGCTGGCGCCGATGGGCCTCAGCCCACAGGCCGCGGAGCCAGGTCCGAAGGGCGCCGCCCCGCCGCCGTAGCGCCGGGGCGGGCCGGCTCGTCTCTTCAGGCACGTCTTGGCTCACGCCGCAGGCACGCGGCCCCCGGCTGTGGAAGCCCGCTAACCGACCTCATCGGTAACCCTGGTCTTGAGGCAACGCCCGCTGGCTGGGTCACCGTTTCTCTTGAGACAACGTCGTGTGAGCACGTTCAGATAGATCCCGCAGATCCCGCAATCCCGCAATTCCCGCAAATCCCGCACACCCGCGTTGACGGTCCCGAACGCGTGTGCTAGAATCGCCCCGAACAGGCGATGACAGAGGACCGCTGCCGCCTGGCGAGGGAAGCGAGCCGGGTGGGGTGAGAGCCGGTACGGTGCCGGCGGCGGTGATCACCTCTGGAGCCGTGGTCCCAGGGGCCGGGAAGTGCCCCGAGGCTCCGCCGGTTCCCCGCCGATACCGGGGAGGAGCGCCCGCCGTTTTCAGATGCGCGCACGAGATGTGCGTGCGGGCCTCTGAGCGAGTGCCGGACCCCGGTCCGGAACAAGGGTGGTACCGCGGTCATCCCCGTCCCTTCGCGGGCGGGGTTTTGTTATTCGGGAGGCTCGGAATGCCGTTTCAGCCGGTGGATGCGAGGGTGGACTTTCCCGCGCAGGAGCGGGCGTTGCTCGCGTGGTGGCAGGGGAGGGGAATCCTCGCCAAGTACCTCGCCCGCAACGCGCGGGCAAAGACGCGCTGGTCGTTCCTCGACGGGCCGATCACTGCGAACAACCCGATGGGTGTGCACCACGCCTGGGGACGGACCTACAAGGACGTGTTCTGCCGCTACCACACCATGCTGGGTCACCGCCAGCGCTATCAGAACGGGTTCGACTGCCAGGGGCTGTGGGTCGAGGTCGAGGTCGAGAAGGAGCTCGGGTTCAAGAGCAAGCGGGACATCGAGCGGTACGGCATCGCCGAGTTCGTCGAGCGGTGCAAGGCCCGCGTCCTGCACTTCGCCGGCATCCAGACCCAGCAGTCCATTCGCCTGGGCTACTGGATGGACTGGGACCACTCGTACTACACGATGTCCGACGAGAACAACTACAGCATCTGGATGTTCCTCAAGCGGTGCTGGGAGCAGGGGCTCCTGTACAAGGGCCACGACGTGATGCCCTGGTGTCCCCGCTGCAGCACCGGGCTCTCCGAGCACGAGATCGTCACAGAGGGCTATCAGGAGGTCACCCACCTGAGCCTCACCGTCCGCCTGCCCCTCGTGGGGCGGACGGGCGAGTACCTGCTGGTCTGGACGACGACGCCGTGGACGCTCACGAGCAACGTGGCAGTCGCGGTGCATCCCGATCTCACATATGTACAGGTACGGGAAAAAGACGGAAACACTTACTATCTCGCACGCGACCGCTGGGAGTCTGTCATTGACGGAAAAGCGCGCCCCCAGGTCGTCCGGGAGGTGCCGGGCTCAGCACTCGTCGGCTGGACGTATGAGGGGCCCTTCGACGATCTGCCTGCTCAGCAGGGGATCATCCACCGTGTGGTGCCGTGGAAAGACGTGAGCGCAACAGAGGGCACGGGTCTCGTGCACATCGCCCCCGGCTGCGGCGCGGAGGACTTCGCCCTCAGCAAGGACCAAGGTCTGCCGGTACTCGCGCCGATCGACGAGTTCGGCGTGTTCACGGACGCGTATGACTGGCTCTCCGGCCGGCACGTGTACGACGTCGCCGCGCCCATCCGGGACGACCTCCAGCGACGCGGCCTGCTCCACCACGCAGAGGACTACACGCACCGCTACCCGATGTGCTGGCGCTGCGGGAGCGAGCTCGTGTTCCGGCTCGTGGACGAGTGGTTTATCTCGATGGATCCCCTCCGGGAGCCGATGATGGAGGTTACCCGGCAGATCCGGTGGATCCCCGAGTTCGGGTTGGAGCGCGAGCTCGACTGGCTGCGGAACATGCACGACTGGATGATCAGCAAGAAGCGGTACTGGGGGCTCGCCCTGCCGATCTACGAGTGCACCGCGTGCGGATCGTTTGAGGTGATCGGCAGCGAGCACGAGCTCAAGGAACGCGCCGTCGAGGGGTGGGACGCGTTCGCCGGCCACACGCCTCACCGCCCGTGGATCGACGCGGTCAAGATCCGATGCAGGCAGTGCGGCGCCGTCGTCTCCCGGATCCTGGACGTCGGGAACCCCTGGCTCGACGCAGGGATCGTGCCGTACTCGACGCTGGGCTACCGCCAGGATCCCGCGGCGTGGCGGGAGTGGTTCCCGGCCGACTTCATCACCGAGGCGTTCCCCGGGCAGTACCGGAACTGGTTCTACTCGATGCTCGTGATGAGCACGGTCCTCGAGAATCGCGAACCGTACAGGGTCTGTCTCGGCCACGCGATGGTGCGGGACGAGCAGGGCCGCGAGATGCACAAGTCCTGGGGCAACATGATCGAGTTCAACGACGCGGCAGAGAAGATGGGCGCCGACGTCGTGCGGTGGCTCTACGCGGTGCAGAACCCGGCCCAGAACGTCAACTTCGGATACGGGCCGGGCGACGAGGTCCGGCGCCGGTTCATCCTGCCGCTGTGGAACGTCTACGCGTTCTTCGTGACCTACGCGAACCTGGACGGGTGGACACCAGCGTCCGCGGGATCGTCCCAGGCCCTCGAGAAGCGGGGGGAGCCTCGGCCGGTGCTCGACCGCTGGATCCTCTCACGCCTGGCGGACGTCACCCAGACCGTCCGGGACCGTCTCGACGACTACGACGTTGCAGGGGCGGCGCGGCCGGCCGAGCGGTTTGTCGATGACCTTTCCCTCTGGTACGTGCGGCGCGGCCGGCGGCGCTACTGGAAGTCGGAGGCGGACGCGGACAAGCAGGCGGCGTACCAGACGCTGTACGAGGTCCTGGTGACGCTCTGCAAGCTCCTTGCGCCGTTCCTGCCGTATCTCTCGGAGACCCTCTACCAGAACCTCGCCCGCTCGGTGGACCCGGCTGCGCCGGAGAGCGTCCACCTCTGCGAGATGCCGCGGGCCGACGCCGCCGCGCGCGCTCCCGAGCTCGAGGCGGCGACCGACCTGGCCCGCCAGCTCGTCTCGCTTGGGCGTGCGGCGCGGAACGACGCCAGGCTCCGCGTGCGCCAGCCGCTGGCCGCTGCGACGTTGGTAGATCGCTCGGGGCTGCTCACACGCCTGGCTGACCCGATCAGGGATGAGCTCATCGGGCATATCGGCGACGAGCTGAACGTGAAGGCGGTCCGGTTCGCGGACTCGCCGCGGGCGCTCGGCCGGCGCGAGGCGCGGCCGCGCTTCGACCTGCTGGGCCCCAAGTTCGGTGGGCGGATCACGGGGATCGTCGAGGCGCTCCGCGTCCAGGGGGAGGCGCTCGTGGAGCAGACTCCCGAGGGCGAGCCCTACCGGCTGCGCCTCCTGTCAGGCGAGGAGGTCGTGCTGGAGCGGGGCGAGGTGGACGTGCGGATACAGTGGCGCAAGGACCTGGTGGGGGCCGGAGAGGGCGGCCGGTGGGTCGTGCTCGAAACGGCGCTGAGCGAGGACCTCGTCCTGGAGGGTATGGCGCGGGAGCTGGTCCACCAGATCCAGCAGATGCGCAAGGAGGCAGGGCTCGAGATCGCCGACCGCATCACCCTCTACTACGAGGGAGACGCCGACCTCGCCGGCCTGCTCGCGGCCCACCGGGACTACGTCCTGCGCGAGGTGCTGGCCCAGGATGCCCGCGCGGGAATCCCCCCGGACGGCGGGCAGGTGCTGCACCGCAAGACGCTCCGCGTGGACGGCCGCGAGATCCGCTTGGGCATCGCGCGGATGCCGGGCGCTACCGCGCCGGCTGCGCCCCGCACCGCGGTCCTGCCGGACGCCGGCTCCGCCGGGCCGGGGGGAGCCCGATGACCGCGCGCAAGGCGATCGACCGCCGACTGCGCAGTTCCGCCGGCCGCCGGTCTCGCGGCCCTGCCGGCCGCCGGGTCCGCCGGGCCGCCGCAGGCCGGCCGTGGATCGTCGGCGTGCTCGGCGGGATGGGGCCGCTCGCGACCGGGGACTTCTATACGAAGCTGGTGCGGCTCACGCCGGCGGCGCGCGATCAAGACCACCTTCACGTAATTATCGACAGCAACCCGCAGATCCCCGACCGCACTGCCGCGGTGCTGGACGGTGGGCCGGATCCGACGCCGGAGCTCGTGGCGACCGCCAGGCGCCTCAAGCGGGCAGGGGCGACGCTGATCGCGATCCCTTGCAACTCGGCCCACGCGTTTCTCGGCGCGATCCGGCGTGCCGTGGGTATCCCGGTCCTGGACATCATGGACGAAGTGGCGGCCGCCGCGGCCAGCCTCAGCCCGGCGCCCCGGGCGGTGGGCCTCCTGGCCACCTCTGCGACCCTCCGGATGCGGCTCTACCATGACGCCTTCGACGCGCGCGGCATCGCCGTCCTGGAGCCCGCGCCGGAGGAGCAGCAGCGCGTCATGGCGGCGGTCCACGCCGTCAAAGCGGGAGACCTCGGCCCCGCCGTCCGGGCCCAGGTCCGGGATGTCGCACAGGCGCTCGTTCGCCGCGGCGCCCAGGCGATCGTGCTCGGGTGTACCGAGCTGCCGCTGGTTGCGGCGCCAGAGGATGCCCCGGTCCCGTTTCTCGACGGGACCGAGATCCTGGCCCGCGCAGCGATCCGCGCGGCTGCCGCCTGCGCGCCCCGTGCGGGGGGCGCCCGCGGGGAATTTCGCGCGCCATCCCGTCGTTCGCTCAAGTCGCGCAAAGTCTATCAGGCGGGATCTCCCGCGCCCGTGAGGAGGAACTGAATGCCGCAGAAGCGCTCGTCGAAGCCAACGTCCACACGACGCTCCCGGGCTACCCGGTCGCGCGGCCTACGGCGTGAGCCGGTACGTCCGCGCGCGGCGGGGAAGGCTGCGGCCGCGTCCAAGAGCTCGCCCGCCTCCAGGAACCGGGCTCCGGCGGCGCCCCGAACGCAGGCTGTGTCGACCAGCCGGCTCGACGCCTACGCCCGGCTCCTGCTCGAGGAGCGCCGTCGCCTTCGCCAGGAACTGGCCGAGATGGAAGAGCACCAGGTGAAGACCGAGGAGAAGCCCGTCGCCGACGTCTCGGGCTACGAGGACGACCTCGTGGACGTCGCCACCGAGACGTTCGAGCGCGAGAAGGGTCTTGCGCTCGAAAGCAGCGTCCAGGGGCTGCTGCAGATGGTCGAGGAGGCGCTCTCCAAGATTCGCAAGGGGACCTACGGCGTCTGCGAGGGATGCGGCCGGCCGATCGACGCGAACCGCCTGCGGGCGATTCCCTATGCCCGGCTGTGCATCCAGTGCAAGGAGCGGGAAGAGCGCCTGCGCAGCACCGTCGTCCGCTGAGCGCGCCGCCCCTGCGGGCGCAGCCCGCCGGGCGGCATCCGGCGAGCGTTGCCGCGCTCGCCCTTGCCCTCGGCGCGAGCCAGGGGGCCGGATGGCTGGTCCGGTCATCCCTGCCGGCGGGGACGGAGCGGGTTGTCGTCCCGCACATCTTCTCCCTGACCGTCCTCCACAACACCGGCGTGGCGTTCGGTCTGCTGTCCCGCCTCGGGACGGCCACCGTCGTGGCGCTCGCCTTGACCGTGCTCGGAGTGCTCCTCTACAATAGGGCCACGTGGTCGGCCACCGATGCCGGCCAGTGGGGCGTCGGACTCATGCTAGGCGGAGCGCTCGGCAACGTCGTCGAGCGGCTCCGGTTCGGCTACGTGCTCGATTATTTCGACTTACACGCCTGGCCAGTGTTTAATCTGGCCGATACGGCGATCGTCGTCGGCGCCGGCCTGCTGCTGCTCGCACTGTCCAGGTCTGGCGGATCCCGGGGGTGAGCGATGAAGCCGGTGCTGTTCCAGCTCGGACCGTTTCCGGTGTCCTCGTTCGGCGTGTTCCTCCTCCTTGCGTTTGTCGTGGGAATCCTGCTGCTGCGCGCGCGCACCAGGCCGCTCGGGTGGGAGCCGGGCGAGGTCCTCGACCTGAGCCTCTACGCGATCATCGGCGGCGTCATCGGGGCCCGGATCGGCTATGTGCTCGTCAACGCGCGCGACTTTGCCGGCGACCCGGCCCGCGTGTTCACGATCTGGAAGGACGCGGGGCTCACGTTCTACGGCGCCCTGATCGGCGGGGCCATCGTTGCGTGGGTGTACGGCCGCCGCCGCGGATGGAGCCTGGCGCAGGCCGCTGATGCCGCCGCACCCGGGCTGGCGCTCGGGTACGCGATCGCGATGGTGGGCACGCTCCTGTACGGGCTGAACTACGGGAAGCCCGCAGCCGTCCCCTGGGCCGTTACGCTGTTCGGCGAGCCCCGCCATCCCACGCAGCTCTACCTGATGGCCGCGGCCCTGATCATCTTCGCCGTGCTCCTGGCCGCCGAGAAGCGCCCCCACGGCCCGGGACGGCTGTTCTGGACGCTCCTCTTTCTGTACGGTGTCGCGCGCGCGGTGATCGAGGTGTGGATGGACAGCCCGCGCGTCCTGGGCCCGCTGACGCTCGCGCAGGCCGTCAACATCGTCGCCGCGGTTCTCGCCGGGGTGCTATGGTTGTCACTGGCCCGGCGCCGCCCGGCCGGGGACTACAGCAGCGCGACCCCGCCGGCCGGCCCGTCGGCGCAG
>JAPVSX010000115.1:0-2618 GCA_047519495.1 Armatimonadota bacterium | reverse complement strand
TGCTCTTGACAGGCGCAGGCGCGGGAGCGATGATGGGACCAGTATGAAAGGAGGTGATGCGGATGGCCTATAGTAGACGCTCCGCGCTGTACCGTCCGACCTGCCGCCAGTATCCGCGGATCGAGGTGATGGCCGGGTAAGTCAGACGCATCCCGGCGGTCGTCGCGCCGCGGCTCAGCTGGACGACGACGATGCAGCGGGAGGTTTCGGTCACGGCGTTCCTCCGTGCTCGCAGGTCCCGAGGGCGCCGGCGTTGGTGGAGGTTAGGGCAGTACACTGCGAGGGGCCCGTCCGATTTCGGACGGGCCCCTCGTGCAGCTCGGCGGGGCCGGCGCGGTCCGGGCTCCGCGGTCTCCGGATGATTGTTCCTCGGTCCTCACCGTCCGCGCATTACGGGCGCGCCAGCGCCGGCCACAGGTTGTCGTCGTTCAGGTAGATCAGGTCGAACAGCATCGTGCCCCGGGTCAGGGCATCCGACATGCGGATCGCCCGCGTGAGGCGCCCCGGATCGCCGGCATACAGCGGGACGAGCAGCGCGCCGAGGAGCGGCGTGTCGCCATGCACGAGGGAGCGGCCGAGCGCCGCCCCGCCCTGGACGCTGGTGGTCGGGTTGTCGCGCCGCCGCATCGCCTCCCACATCGTCACGGACCGGTAGTAGAGGCCGATCATGAGGTAGTCCAGGAGCGGCGCGAGCCCTGCCTGCACCCAGTCGTCTCCGATCCAGGCGTAGGGGGGCCGGACGTCCGGGCTCGCCCAGTTGACGCCCTCCTCGTAGTAGACGGGATACCACGCGCCCACGTACATCCCGACGGCCACGCGGGGCCGCAGCGTGTGGACGAGGCGGGCCGCGGCGCGTGTGTAGGCGCGGATCGTGCGGGCCCGGTAGCCCAGCCAGGCCTTGTACAACGGGCCCGGGCGCCGCGCGACCCAGAACCCGCTCGGCGCGTACGTATAGATATCATCCGGCCAGTGTGCAACCGGGTGGCCGATGAACCGCTCGAACCCCGCACGGCTGAGGTCGGAGAAATCCTCGCTGAGATCCTGGTACCGCGTGCGGTCCAGCACGATGCCGTCCACGTCGTAGTGGGTGAGGATCTCGTAGAGGATCCCGAGTTCGTAGTTCCAGACGTTGGGATCGGCCGGGTTGGCGAACGCGAAGATGCTGTGCGCGGACGAGGGCTCCATGCGCGTCTCGACCGGGCCGATCGAAACCGGGGTCCCCGCGGGCAGGGCCTGCGAGAGCCACGCCGCCGCCGCCCCATGCCCGGACAGCACGTATCCGTCGCGGGGGATCGGGGCGGGCCCGGGATCGTCGGGGCCCACCGCCCGATCCCGCACCTCCACCACGGTCCCGCCGGAGACGGCGACGTCCACGCCCCACCGCGACGTCGGCGCGGCCGGGCCGGCCGCCGGCGTGTACAGAACGAGCGCGTCCTCCTCACGTGGAACATTCACGCCGGACAGCGCGTACGATTCTCCGTGAGGCGCCAGCACCCGGCGCGTCGCGATGTACGCGGTGGCCTGCCACTCCGGATGCGCGAACGCCGGGCCGGCGCGGAGGGGGGAGAAGCCCTCACCAAACGTGTTGACGGCGGCGTCGACGCGCATGCCCCGGGCGTGCGCCTCCGCGACGATCGTGCCGAGCATGTCGTATCCCTGCGGATACCACGCGGGGGGCGGCGGGTACGCGGGGGGCGGCGCGTCGTGCGGGATCGGCGAGGCCTCGATCCCCGGCGCAAACGCGCTCGGGTACGTGACGTATCCCCACGCGTTCTTGGCCTCGGGCATCACCGTGTCGACGCCCGCCGCGCGGGCCGCGTCCAGCATCCCCCCGACGCCCGCGGGGGTGCTGAGCAGGGTCAGGCTCGCGCCCGGCTCCATCCACAGCGCGAGGCGCGGGGGACTCCCCCGCGCCGGAATCGCAGCGGCGGGGCGGGGGGCGAGGCCGGAGGCGGCGAGCACGCCGGTGAGCAGCAATCCGAGGCAGCGTGGAATGCGCATGGCCGAAATTTCGGGACGTGGACGGATGCTCCCTCCGAAAAAGCCGAAAAAGTCCATTCCTCTTGCATCCAACTGCGCCCCTGATTAGGATAGAGGCTGTCCGCGTGGAAGGGAGTGGTCAGCGTGATTCAGGCCGATTCGCTCTCCCGGAGCTACGGAGAGCGCTGGGCCATCCGGGACGTGTCGTTTCAAGCGCGCGAGGGGGAGATCCTCGGGTTCCTGGGCCCCAACGGGGCCGGCAAGACGACCACGATGCGCATCCTCACCGGATTCCTCGCCCCCACGGCCGGTCGCGCGACGGTCGCCGGCTACGACGTCGTCGAGAAGCCGCTCGAGGCCAAGCGGCATCTCGGGTACCTGCCGGAGGTCGTGCCACTCTACGAGGACTTTACGGCCCGCGAGTACCTGACGTTTGTCGCCCGCCTGAAGCGGGTGGAGGGGCGGAAGCTCCGCGCCGTGGTGGACCGGGCGATGGGCCTGTGCGCCGTCACCGAGGTCGCCGACCGGCTCATCCGGAACCTCTCGCGCGGCTACCGCCAGCGCGTCGGCCTCGCCCACGCCATTGTGCACGATCCCGCGGTGCTGATCCTCGACGAGCCGACCTCGGCGATGGACCC
>JAPVSX010000114.1:0-14209 GCA_047519495.1 Armatimonadota bacterium | reverse complement strand
TATTTTTCTTGACTTCATGCAGATGCAGGAGTTCGCGAAGGACCCTCTCGTGTTCGTCGGGGGAGAAGGGATTCGACTCACCGATGCCGCCGGACGGCAGTTCATCGACGGACTCTCCGGGGTCTTCGTCACCAGTCTCGGCCACGGCAACATCCCGGTGATCGAAGCGATGATCGCTCAGGCCCGCCAGCTGGCGTTTGCCCCGCCGCTACACAGTACCACCCTGCCGGCGCTCAAGCTGACCGAGCTGCTGCTCCGGATCGCGCCTGAGGGAGTCGGGGCTCTCAAGCTACTCAGCGGAGGATCCGAGGCCACGGAGTCGGCGATGAAGATGGCGCGGCAGTATCACCAGCAGACCGGACATCCGCGGAAGTACAAGATCATCAGCCGCTACGGCTCCTATCATGGAGGAACCATGGGCGCTCTGTCCGCCGGCGGAGGTCGAGACCGGAAGTCGGCCTACGAGCCGCTGGGAGTAGGCTTCATCCACGTTCATCCTCCGTATTGCTACTGCTGTCCCTTTGATCAAGTGTACCCGACCTGCGGACGGACGTGCGTCACGCTGCTCGATCGGACGATCGAGGCTGAGGACCCCGAAACCGTGGCCGCCGTGATCGTCGAGCCGATCTCTATTTCCTCCGCTGGCTTCATCGTCCCACCGCCCGACTATCTCCCGCGCCTCAGGGAGGTCTGTACCCGGCATAACGTCGTGCTCATCTACGATGAGATCATCACCGGCTTTGGCCGGCTGGGAACGATGTTCGGCTCCCAGTACTTCGGAGCGCCGCCGGACATCACGTGCTGCGGGAAGGGCATGAGCGGCGGGTACGCGCCATTGGCTGCGATCCTGATCCGCGACCGGATCGCCGACGCATTCTACGGCGATCTGGACGAACATCGGGAGTTTCACCACGGGCATACGTATGCGGGCAACCCCATCGCGTGTGCGGCAGGAGTCGCGGCCGTGACCCAGCTCATCGAGCGCGATATCGTGGGGAACGCCCGCCGGCAGGGGGAGCGGCTTCAGCAGCGCCTCACCGAGCTCGCCGACCGGTACCCCCTCATTGGGGATGTCCGGGGAGCGGGACTCCTCCAGGGGGTGGAGTTCGTCAAGGATCGGAAGACCGGAGAGCGGTTCCCGCCACACCTCCAGCCGGGCAAGGTCGTCGAGCGGGCGGCGCGGGAGAGGGGCCTCCTGCTGCGCTGCGGCATTGAGTTTGCCGCACTGGCGCCGCCGCTCATCGTGACCGCGCAGGGCATCGACGACATGTGCGGCATCCTCGGGGAGAGCATCGGCGCGGCCCAGGAGGAGTTGTTGGGAGCGGTCCGCTGATTCAGGGCTGACTCAGGCCGCCGGCACGATCCGCACCATCGGTGGGTAAAGAGGTGGAGACATGCGCGGGATGGTCAGGCGTGTGACGGAATGGGAGTGGGTCGATCTTGCGAAACACCACGGTGGAGCGCTGACGAAACTGTTGGTGACCAAAGAGAACTGCGGGGCACAGAATATTGACTTCTTCCTCTCAAGTTATGCTCCCAAGGCGTTCGCCGCCCTCCATTCGCATGGGAAAGCAGAAGAGGTGTTCTACTTCTTGGAGGGTGAGGGCGTCTTCATCCTGGACGGGCGGCGGTTCACCGTGGGTCCCGGGTCTGTGGTCTTCGTGCCGCCCAAGACCGAACACGGCATCTTCAACACTGGATTTGCCGAGCTCGTCTTTGTGGTCACCGCGACACCCCCGGAGCCCCTCTGGCATGACCAGTATGAGCAGCACTTTACGCCGCCGGGTGAGGGCGGCGATGCGCTGGATCGATGACGTGCGGGGCCCGCCCTGGTGCCTCCCACCACTGAATCCGTTCGCCTCGGCCTGCAGCCGAGAAGAGGCCCGCGGTTGAGTCGTCAATTGGGCGCGGCGACGTATGGGTACTTGTACAGTGCGTCCCTGGATGACGCACTCACCCGGCTGGCCGATGCAGGATTTCGCCTAGTCGAGATCATGACCACGCCCCCTCACCTCTCACCAGACACCGCCGGACCGTACATGCGCCGCCGTCTTGTGCGACACATCCGCCGCCTGGGCCTGCGGGTGCTGTCGTTGAACCCCACCTACTTGGATCTCAATCTCATCAGCATCAATGACGGGATCCGGCAGGAGACCACGAGGCAGCTCCGTGCCACCCTTGAGCTGTGCCACGACCTCGAAGCCGAGATGGTGGTCGTGATTCCTGGAAGACGGCACATCCTCATCCCGTCCCCCTTCAATGATGCCTCGGGGGTGCTTGACCGGGAACTGCTCCCTCTCCTGGATTACGCGGAGCGTCTGAGTGTCCGCGTGTGCTTGGAAAATGGGCCATCCTTGTTCCTGGAGAAGGCCGACCAGGTGCGCACGGTGTGCGACAGGCTTCGGCATCGTGCGCTCGCGATGCTCTTCGACGTCGCGAACAGCCACATGGTCGAACCGGTGGCGCACGCGCTTGAAGGCGTCGCCGCAAGCGTTTCCCTCATTCACCTGTCCGACACCAGCGATCCCTTCGGGCGCGCCAGACCCAGTAAAGAAGGTTTTCGAGGCCCAGACCCCGCCGAAAGAAAGCGCCTAGTCTTTCCCGCCGGGTTCCTCTGTGCCAGCCGGAGGAACCCTTCGAAAGGCTCGGGAATCCCTGTGAGTGTGGCACGAGGCGGCACCCGCGGTGATCGCGTCGTGGCGCGACTGGCGCCCGTGGACGCTCCGCCAGGCGACGCCTCACGTCTTCGTCCTCGGTGGATGCCCGGCGAGTGTGCCCGGCCGGCCCTTGTCGGGCCCCCGTGACCGTGACCCCGGAGGTCCGGTCATTCCATGCCTGAGCTGCCCGACGTCGAGACCGTCGTGCGCGCCCTGCGCCGCAGGACCGTCGGCCGGCGGATCCGCGGCGTCACCATCCTCTCCCCCTCGACCATCCGCTCGCCCGGACCTCGCGCGTTCACCCGCCTGGTGCGCGGTCGCACGATCCGCGCCGTGGGCCGCCGCGGCAAGTACCTGCTCATCGACCTGGACGGCAGGCTGATGATGATCGCGCACCTGCGCCTGACCGGCGACCTCGTGGTCGCGCGCGCGACCGAGCCGCGCCCGCGGCACACGCGGGTCGTCTTCACCCTCGACGGGCGCGAGCTGCGCTTCGTCGATCAGCGCCGGTTCGGGCACGTCGATCTGATCGACCTTGCCCGGCCGGGCGCCGTTGCGGGGTGGGTAGAGCGACGTCGTCTCGGCGCGGAGCCCCTCGATCCCGCCTTCACGCTCCGGCGCTTCCGGGAAATCCTCCGCGGGCGGCGCGGCGCCCTCAAAGCGCTGCTGCTGCGTCAGGATCTCATCGCCGGCATCGGCAACCTCTACGCCGATGAGATCCTCTTCCGGACACGGCTGAGGCCCACACGCCCGGTCACATCCCTGCGGCCCGCCGACGTGGCGCGGCTCCACCGGACGATCCGTGGGGTGCTGCGGCGGGCGGTGGAACGCCTCTCCCGCTACGGGCGGTCCGGAGGCGCCTTGCTTGCGGCCCGCAGGCGAGGCGGGACCTGCCCGCGGTGCGGCCGTGCGCTGCGGACGGCGACTGTCGGAGGCCGCACCACCTACTACTGCGCCCTCTGCCAGCGGTGATGGGGTGTCGTCCCCGCGTCTCAAACAGCCGCAGCGAGGGTATATGATTCTTCGAGGCGCTACATGCGCCGGCGGAAGGAGGATCGCATGATGCAGCTGTTCCGTCGGCCCGGGTTCGTCTGGTTCCTGCTCATCGCCATCGCGGCCGGCCTGCTGACCGTCGCCCGGCCGGGGAGCCCTGCCGCGGCCCAGACGTCCACCCAGCAAAATCTGCTCGACCTCCGCAAGGGCATCTACGACGAGAGTCACATCCTCGACCAGTTCCCCCGCGCGCTGCCCGCGTACGTGGCAGGCTTCTTCGGCATCCTGCTAGTCGGCGGCCTCTTCGGGTTCTACGAGATGAGCGGGCTGACCGCCTTTGTCCTGATTGCCGCGATCGGAGGGATCGTCTACAAGTTCTACTGGTCGCCCTGAAGCCTCGCAACGCCCGGTATGCCCCTCTGAACCGCAGCACGCTACAAGGGTGTAGAGCGCCGGATCGTAATGACCAGTCGTTCATCATCATCGCCTTCCCTGGCGCCGCCGCGGGCGGATTCCCGGCGTACGTCTGTTCACGGGGAAGTGGGCGCGCGGCTATCGAAAGCATGGTGAGCTCCTGAAAGGAGAGGTAGATGGGCCGGCTCCTGATTACGGGCGGCGCGGTGCTCACGATGGTGGGCGACCAGGTCCTGGACGGTGCGGACGTCCTCATCGAGGACGGACGCATCGCGCGGATCGGCACCGGGGGCCGCGTCCCGGACGCCGAGGTGATCGACGCCCGCGGCTGTGCCGTCATGCCGGGGCTGATCAACGCCCACACCCACCTGTTCCAGACGCTGTTCCGGGGGTTCGTAGACGGCGCTCCGCTGACCGAGTGGCTGCGCCAGATCTACCGCATCGGCCGGGTGCTCACGCCCGATGACTGCCGCACCGCCGCGCGGCTGGGGGCCCTCGAATCGCTGCGGGGCGGGGTGACGACGGTGATGGAGCACCACTTCGTCCACCCCTCGCTCGAGCACCCCGCCGCGACGATCGAGGGCCTGC
Source organism: Armatimonadota bacterium (assembly GCA_047519495.1). Lineage (GTDB taxonomy): Bacteria > Sysuimicrobiota > Sysuimicrobiia > Sysuimicrobiales > Segetimicrobiaceae > JAPVSX01. Next base: position 9,557 of record JAPVSX010000114.1, on the reverse strand, counting down.
GCGAGGCGGGGATCCGGGCCGTCGTCGCCCGCACGAGCATGGACAGCGGCGACCTCGTCCCGCGTGAGACGGTCGAGACCCCCGACGCGGCGGCGGCCGCCGCCGGGGAGTTCCTGGAGCGCCACGCGGAGCGTCCGCTCCTCAGCCTGATGGTCGGGCCGAACACCCCGCCGATCAACGCGTCGGCCGACCTCGTCCGCGCGATGTCGCGGGTCGCACGCCGGTACGGCGTCAGGATCAGCACCCACTGCGCCGAGGGGCCGGCGATCGTCGCCCGGGCGCAGGCGCTCGGGGCCGCCGGCGTCGTCGAGTTTCTCGAGGAGCTGGGCGTGCTGGATGCGACATGGGTCGCGGCGCACTGCGTACACGTCGGCGACCGGGAGATCGAGATCATGCGGCGCCGCGGGGTCGCCGTGGCCCACAACCCGGTGAGCAACATGTTCCTGGGCGACGGCATCGCCCCGCTCATGAAGATGCGGCGCGCCGGGATCCCGATCGGGCTCGGGACCGACGGCCCGTCCAGCAACAACACCCTCGACCTGTTCGAGACGATGAAGGTGACGTCGCTCCTGCAGCGCGTGGCCGCCCTGGACGCCGGCGCGATCCGCCCCGCCGACGTGCTCGAGATGGCGACTCTGGGCGGGGCGAAGGCCGTGGGCCTCGACGGCCTCGCCGGCACCCTGGAGGCCGGGAAGCGGGCCGACGTGATCGTGATCGACCTCGACCGGCCGCACCTCGTCGCGCTGCACGACATCCACTCGCAGCTCGTCCACTGCGCGCGGGCGTCCGACGTCCGGGACACGATCGTCGACGGGCGCGTCGTGATGCGGAACGGCGCGGTGCGCACGCTCGAGCAGGCGTCGGTCCTGGACGAGGCGCGGCGGGCGGGGCGCCGTCTGGCCGCAGCGATGCGGGCGCTGGGTTAGGGCAGCCGCCGGCCCGCGAAGACCCGGTCGATCTTCGCCGCCATGACGAAGTCGCTCTCGGTCAGGCCGTCGATCTTGTGCGTCCAGAGGTAGACGCGGACCTCTCCCCAGCGGACGTACAGGTCGGGGTGGTGGCCCTCCGTCTCGGCCACGGGCGTCAGGGCGTTCACGAACTCAACCGCCTGGACGAAGTTTTTGAACCGGAACGACTTGATGAGCTTCTTGTCCTGCTCGACCTGCCAGCCGTCGAGCTGCGCGAGCAGCGGGGCGATCTGCTCCGCGGTGAGCGGGGGCGTCCCGCCCAGGCATGGCACGCACTTCCGGTCTGCCAGGCTGCCGCCTGGCGGGCTGCCGCCCGCACTCCTTGCGTGGCTGGCCATCGCTGGAACCCCTTTCGTCGTCCTCACTCCCATTCTACGCTCCCATTCTACGCCGGGTGGCGCAGCACCCGCCGACACGACAGGCGAGGCCGCGGAGGGACGGGGCAGACGGCGGGTGACAAGGCCGGCAGTGAACTGCCGAACGCGCTCAGGCGTCTTCCGGATCAACCCACTCCTCCTCCTCGGGCGTGAACGCACGCTGACAGTGGGGGCAGACGACCGCTTCGTCCTCGTCCGGCGGGACCAGGACGAGGAAGACGACGGCGCAGTGGGGGCAGACGACCCGGATCACAGCATGCCACGCCTTCGGCGGGCGCGCCGCGGCATCCTGGTCGCAGAACCTGCGGATCGCCTGATGTGTGAAGAGTTGCGACGGGCACAGCGTTATGCAGCGTTATAATGGGGGGCGACGAACTCAGGCCATGGATACACACACTATGACATAAAAGGGAGAAGCGCGGGATGGCGGAGACGGACGCAATTGCTCCGACGGCATCGGTCGGGCACACCCACCTCATTGTCCGGGACCTCCCGGGCACGGTCGGCTTCTACCGCGACGTGCTTGGCTTCCGCCAGGCGTGGGCCGACGGGGACCGGACGGTCTTTCTCTCCGCGGACGGCCTGTACCCGTTCCACGTCGGCTTCACCGGGGACCCGGCCGCCGGGCGGCCCGGGCGCCGCAGCACGGGACTGTACCACGCCGCGTTCCTCCTGCCGGGCCGTCGCGACCTCGGGCGGCTCGTGAAACGGCTCCTGTCCCGGAGCGTAGTGATCGATGGGTTCGCCGACCACCTCGTGAGCGAGGCGATCTACCTGCGGGATCCGGAGGGCAACGGGATCGAGCTGTACGCCGACCGGCCGCGAGACCTGTGGTCCCACCGGGACGCGCAGATCCTGATGACCACGGAGCCGCTCGACGTGGAGGGGCTGCTGGCCGAGGCCGGCCCGGAGGCGGAGTGGACCGGCATCCATCCACAGACGCGGCTGGGTCACGTTCACCTGCGCGTCTCAGGCCTGGAACGGGCCGAGGCCTTCTACCACGGCATCCTGGGGTTCGACGTGACGCTCCGGGGGTACTCGGGCGCCCTCTTTCTCTCCGCGGGCGGGTACCATCATCATCTCGGGGCAAACATCTGGAGCAGCCGGGGAGCGGCGCCCCCGCCGGGCGGGAGCGCCGGCCTCCGGGAGTTCACGGTCACGCTTCCGGACCTCCACGAACTCGCCCGGATCGTCCGCCGGGCTGAACGTGGGCGCGTCCGGATCGAGGGCGCGGTCGACCACGGCCTGTGCGATGCGGTCACCCTCCGGGATGCGGACGGGATCGCGGTGGCGCTTACGGTGGACCGCTCTCCCGGACGCGTCGCGCCGGCCGGGTGGAAGTCGACCGCGCTCGACATGGACGCGGTCGTGTGGGGCTAGGAGGAGGAAGCGGCGCGCGGGGCGCAGAACAGCGGCGTGAGAAGCAGGCTGCGGATGTCTGTCAACGCGACGGCAAGCGGAACCTGCATCGCAGCAGCAGACGGAGGTGACGGACATGTTCCTGGCATTCTTGATTGGTGCGCTCGTCATTCTGTTCGCCACGGGCCACATGCTGCTGCGCTAGCGCCGACCCCGGAGTTCCTCCTCACGGGGCGGGACTGACGCTCCCGCCGACAACGTCCCGCGCCGGACGCCGGGGCCGCGGGACCCAGGAGTGGTGCGCATGGCTGCGGGGGGTAACCCAGTGACGGCCGGGCGCTGTCCGGCGGCCCACGCCGGTGCCTGACGGCTCGACCGCCTCGGACCTCGTCCACGACCTGCGGCGGCGGGTCCGAGGTGAGGTGCGGTTCGACGCGATTTCCCGGGTACTGTACAGCACCGACGCCAGCATCTACGAGGTCGAGCCGATCGGCGTCGTTCTGCCCCGCGACTCCGGCGACGTGCAGGCAGTCCTCGAGACCGCCCGCGCGGCGCGCGTGCCGGTGCTGCCGCGCGGCGGGGGCACGAGTCTCAACGGGCAGACCGTGGGGCACGCGGTCGTCCTGGACTTCTCCAAGTACATGAACCGCATCCTCGAGATCAACGCGGAGGCCGGGTGGGTCCGCGTCGAGCCCGGGGTCGTGCGCAGCGAGCTCGGCGCCGCGCTCGCGCCGGCCCGGCTGATCTTCGGTCCGGAGACCTCGACCCAAAACCGCGCGACGATCGGCGGGATGATCGGCAACAACTCGTCCGGCTCCCGCTCGATCATCTACGGCAAGACCGTCGACAACGTGCAGGATGTGCGCGCCTTCCTGGCTGGGGGAGACGCGGTCACGCTCGGCCCGCTCCAGGCGGAGGAGGTGGCCGCGCGCGCGCGCCGGGACGGCCCCGAAGGCTGCCTGTACCGGGAGATCCCCCGGATCGTCGAGGCCAACCGGGACGAGGTGGAGCGTCGGTTCCCCAAGATCATGCGCCGGGTCGCCGGGTACAACCTCGACGAGTTCCGGCCCGGCGCGCCGTTTAACCTGGCCAAGCTGGTCGTGGGATCGGAGGGGACCCTCGCCGTGGTCACCGAGGCCCGGCTCCGGCTCGCCCGCCGCCCCGCCGCGACCGTGCTCGCCGTCTTCCAGTTCGACGACATCATCCCGGCCCTCGAGCGCACGATGGAGATCCTCGAGACCGGCCCGACCGCCGTCGAACTGACCGACAAGATCGTGCTGGACATGGCCCGGCAGACCCGGGAGCACTCCAAGAAGCTCACGTTCATCGAGGGCGACCCCGAGGCGATCCTCATCGTCGAGTACGCGGGGGAGACGCAGGCCGAGCTGCTGCCGCGGCTCGACGCGCTCGAGGCGCGGATGCGCCGCGGTGGGTTCCGGGGCACGATGCTGCGACTCGTCGAGCCCGTGGCGCAGGCGAACGTGTGGGCGGTGCGCGAGGCCGGCGTCGGGCTGCTGCTGGGGATGAAGACCGCGCGAAAGCCGGTCGCGTTCGTGGAGGACACCGCGGTGGCCCCGGAGCGCGTGGCCGAGTACACCCGGCGGTTCCGGGAGATCGTCCGGCGGCATGGGACCGAGGCGTCGTTCTACGGCCACGCGAGCGTCGGCCTGCTGCACACCCGCCCGATCCTGGACCTCAAGCAGGCCCGCGACATCGAGGAGATGCGCCAGATCGCCGAGGAGGTCAGCGACCTCGTGCGGGAGTTCGGCGGGGCGATGAGCGGCGAGCACGGCGACGGGCTGTCGCGGGGGCAGTTCCTCGAGAAGCTCTTCGGCCCGCAGCTCGTCGGGGCGTTCCGGGAGGTCAAGGCAGCGTTCGATCCCGAGGGGCTGATGAACCCGGGGAAGATCGTGAACCCGCCGCCGATGACCGAGTCGCTCCGCTACGGGCCAGCCTACCGGGCCGCCGCGCCGCCGACGACCCAGGACTTCACCCGCGACGGCGGACTGGCGAACGCGATCGAGCTGTGCAGCGGCGTCGGCGCCTGCCGGAAGCCGCGCGGCGGGACGATGTGCCCGTCGTACATGGTCACGCTGGAGGAGGCGCACAGCACTCGCGGCCGCGCGAACGCCCTCCGGGCGGCGATCTCCGGCCGCCTGCCCCGCGAGGCCCTAACCAGCCGGGCGATGTACGAGGTCATGGACCTGTGCATCGGGTGCAAGGCGTGCAAGGCCGAGTGCCCGAGCAACGTGGACATGGCCAAGCTCAAGCATGAGTTCTTGGCCCGGTACCATGACGCGCACGGGCTGCCGCTCCGCGCCCGGGTCTTCGGCAACGTCGCCGCGATGGGGCCCCTCGGGTGCGCAACCGCCCCGGTGTCGAACTGGCTCCTGGGAAGTCTCCCGGTCCGCTGGGCGCTCGACCGGTTCCTCGGGATCGACGCCCGCCGGCGGCTCCCGTCGTTCGCCCCGCAGCGGTTCACCCGGTGGTTCGCCGCGCGTCGCGCGGGGGATGGAGCGCGGCCCGCCTCCGGCCGGGGGCGGGCCGCGCTTGGCCAGGTTCCCGGCGGCGGGCGCGTCGTTCTGCTCGTGGACACGTTTACGGAGTTTTACTACCCGTCGATCGGCCAGGCCGCGGTCCGGCTGCTCGAAGCCGCGGGATGCGAGGTCGCACTCGCCTCCACCCGGTGCTGCGGACGCCCGATGATCAGCAACGGCATGCTGCGTCAGGCAAAGGCCCTCGCGGTCGAGAACGTGGCGCGAGTCCGCCCGTTCGCCGAGGCGGGCATCCCGCTCATCGGCCTCGAGCCCTCGTGCACCGTCACGTTCAAGGACGAGTATCCCGACTTGTGCCCGGGCGCGGCCGCCGAGACGGTTGCCCGGCAGGCGCTCATGCTCGAGGAGTATCTCGCGGGGCTGGCTGCCGTGGGGATCCGCCCGCCGTACGTCGAGCAAAGCTGCCGCGTCCTCCTGCACGGGCACTGCCACCAGAAGGCGATGGTCGGGACCGGTCCGTCGCTTGCCGCGCTGCGCGCCGTGCCCGGGTTTGCCGTGCATGAGGTGGACTCGGGCTGCTGCGGGATGGCGGGGTCGTTCGGCGTCGAGCGCGAGCACTACGCGGTCTCGCTCGCGATGGGGGAGCGGGTGCTGTTCAAGGCGGTGCGGGAGCTGCCCCCTGACGCTCTGATTGTGGCCGCCGGCGCCTCGTGCCGGCAGCAGATCGCCCACGGCACCGGGCGCCCCGCGCTTCACCTCGCCGAGGCGCTGGCCGGCGCGCTCGGCCCTCGGGCGGCGAAGCGAAGCGCGTTGATCTCGGCTCCGGCCAGCAGGATGAACGCCACCAGGTAGGACCAGGTCATCAGGAGGAAGGTCAGGCTGAAGGCGTCTCCGAACCGGTTGACGCCGGCGAGATACCGGATGTAGAGCGGAAACACCAGCGTGACGATTTGGAGCGCCGTCCCCGCGAGCATGGCGCCGGGCCACAGCGCGCGGAAGGGCAGTCGGACGTTCGGCACCACCAGGTAGAGGACGAGGTGCATCAGCGCGGCGAACATCCAGCCGCCCAGCAGCCCCAGCGACTGCCCGCCCGTCCAGGCGGCGGCCGCTGCAGGCGAGGTGCCACGATGCCCCCCCAGGAGCACCGCGGCGTTTGCAGCCGCTACGGACAGCACGAGGAGGGCGGAGAATGCCAGGATCATGAGGAAGGCGACGAGCCGCTGGTGCACGATCCCGCGCGGCGGGACGCCGAAGATGCGGGCAAAACTCGTCTCGATCGCGGTGAAGAGGTTCGATCCCGCCCAGAAGAGCGAGAGAAACCCGATGAGGCCGAGGAGCCCCGAATGGCTGCCGGTCGTGGTGATGACGTCCGCCATCTCCCTGGCGACCTGTGCGGGAAACGCGGCGTGCACCGCCTGGAGGAGCCCCGCCCGGGCGGCGCCGCCGCGGTAGACGTACCCCCCGATCGCCGCGAGGGAGAGCGCCAGGGGGAACATCGCGTAGATGATGTTGAACGCAATGATCGTGGCCTGCCCGGCGACCTGGTGCTCCGCCAGGCGCCCCAGGAAGCCGGACGCGCACCGAACCGGACGTGCGTTCGCGATGCTCACGCGTGCGTCACCGTGTCGAGTTCCGCGTTGGCCGCGTCGATCATGGTCTGGATGCTCGTCTGGAGGTCGCGGGTGAGGCGCAGGATCGTCTCCCTCCGTGTCCCGCGTTCTTCGTAGTCGGCGAGGTAGCGGCGGACATCGATGGGGTCGCCGATCCTGGTCATCGCCGTGCGCTTCACCTTCGGCAGAAACGCCTCGCGGCCGTAGATCTCCCGTTCGAGCTTGGCCAGCGTCTCCGCCATGCGCTCCGGGGTGGGATGGCTGATCAGGTAATCGTCGGCGAACGACACGGACCGGGCCGCCGCCTCGGCCCGCGCGAGGTCCCTCCGGAGATCTGCGGTGAGCGCCGTGCGTTCAGAATCGGGAAGGTCCTGCCGGCCACGCAAGGCCTCAAGCTCCTCTTGCAGGTGAATCATCAGCCGGCGCGCCCGGTCAAACGGGAACTCGTCCCGCACCCGGCCGAGGCGGCGGCGCTCCAGGCTTTCGAGGAGGAACTTCCGTATGTTGTGGACCCGATCGTAGACGTCCCACGCGGGATCCGGGCGGAGGCCCCACTCTTGCTCCCGGCGGGTGAGCAGTTCGACCCCGAGCGCGTACGTGCGGTCGTACAGCGGGCCCGACCGGTGCTCGCCGAAGAGCGTCGCCTCAAGCCCGCCCGCGACCCGGTCTAACGCCGGCGTGATGTCTTCCAGGTAGCGGTACTTGATCGCCACCGGGACGATGGTGACGGGGTGCTGCGGCCGCCCCTCCTTCCGGGTCTCGCCCGCCACGTCGAGCGCCAGCAGCGCGACGCCCGGTTTGAACGGCATCACGAGATCGTTCAACAGGTAGACCTCGCCCTCGGGAAAGACGAGGAGGTCGTAGTGTCCGCTTTTCACGACATCCTTCGCAAACTGCTGGCATTTCGCGTTCTCGCCACCCCGGTTGACGGAGAACCCGCCCATCCACTGCAGGACCCGCCCGGTCAGGCCGCGGTTCGCGTCGAAGGTCTCCCGGGCCGCCATGAAGGCCGCGAACCGGCCGGCCCGCCGCGTCAGTTCCGTTACCACCATGGCGTCCGCGTAATCGGAGTGGTTGGGGGTGATGATCACCCCCGGGGGCAGGCTCCTCAGGTTCTCGATCCCCCGGATCTCGCAGGAGAGGCGCCCCCGCGGCAGCGCGTAGAACCGGTTCACCAGCCGCATCGCCCTGATGAAGGCCCGGTTGGGTTTGGCCGGCCGGAACTCCGTGATCGACGACGGATGCTGCACGGCGCCTCCCTCCCATCACCGCGTCGCGGCGAGGTGCTCCCGGAAGAACCCGACGACGCGCCGATCATACTCCTCGGTCCGAACGCGGCGGGTCCTGGCGTGCCCGGCGCCCTCGATGATCCAGAGGGCCTTGGGATCACCGCACGCGCGGTACAGGGCGTGGGCGTCCCGGACGTCGGTCAACCGATCCTGCATCCCGTGAATGATCAGGACCGGGCGGGGGCTGATCCTGGCAATCGCCTCCACAGGGGAAACGGACGCCAGCGGCGTCCCGATGAGGCGCTCCCCGAGCCGCCCCGCGGGGATAGACGCGAGGGGGGCGAGCGGCCCCCAGAACCGCTGCACGACGCGGTCCACGGTCTGGTCGAGCCTGGCATAGCTGCTGTCGGCCACAACGGCTTCGATCGCCGGGGTCTGGGCGGCGGCGAAGATCGCGGCCGCGCCCCCCATCGAGAGCCCGACGATCCCGATATGCGGCGGCTGTCCGGCCCGCCGGGTCTGCAGAAACGTGACGGCGCCCAGGACATCCTGCGCTTCCCGGTACCCGAGCGTGACGGGACCCCGGTCGCTCTCGCCCCAGCCGCGGAAGTCGAACGCCAGGACACCGAAGCCTGCGTCCACCAGCGCCTCGGCCAGGTCCAGCATGTCGCGCTTGTCCCCCGGCCAGCCGTGGCAGAGGATAATCGTCGCATCCGCCCCGGACGCCTCGGCGTACCATCCGGTCAGCCTGATCCCGTCGGCGCTCTGGAACGTCACCGCGCGCAGCCGGCGGCTCGACGGACCAAGCGCCCCCGACCTGAGCCGGCTACCCGAGAAGCCTCGAGGCACGCGGCCGTGCGGACGCCGCATGGCGGCCGCTACCTGGCTCCCTGGATCTTCCAGACGAACAGGGAACCGAGCACCACGTAGACGATCGCCAGCGAGAACACGACCGTATACCCGAGGTTGGGCGCCTGTCGGTTGAAGATGTCCAGGAGCGGCCCCGCGGTGGCGGGGGCCAGCACCTGGGGCAGCGTGTTCGCGATGGCCCAGATCCCCAGATCCTTGGCGGCCGAACGGTTCGATGGGAGCACGTCGATGGCCAGGGCCCAGTCCACGCTCGTGTAAGCCCCGTAGCCGATGCCGAACAGGACGCCGATCCAGAGAAGGACGGGGAAGGGCGGTTGGAAGAGCAAGCCGACGCTCGTGACCGCCAGGAACACCCCCGCAGTGGACACGATGCCCTTCCGCCCCAGGCGATCCGAGGCCAGCCCCGCCACCAGCGCGACGAGCGCGCCCGCGGCGATGACCACGGCGCTGAGCGTACCCGTGGCCTGCGCGGCCTGTGGCCGGGACAGGTGCAGGGTGTCGCGAATGAAGAACTGGAGGAAGGTGATCACCGTGTAGAACCCCAGCATGACGAGTCCCCGCGTGGCAAACATCCAGGCAAAATCGGGATACCGGCGCGGGTCGATCCAGAACGACCGGGCGAACGTCGACAGGACGAAGGGCGGGGCCT
>JAPVSX010000113.1:0-5266 GCA_047519495.1 Armatimonadota bacterium | reverse complement strand
TTCACCCCATACGCGGCCGTCCACTCCCCCACGACCGCCGCGAGCCGGTCGGTGGGAACGACCCGGTGGGCCAGCACCCCTGCTGAGGCGCAGACAGCGACCCCGCACTTCTCCCTGCCCGGATCGACGGCCAGCACCCTCATCGGAAGGTGAGTTGGACCGGGCCGGTCGTGTAGGCGTCGGCCAGGGCCACGGCCCGGACGTCCACCTCCGCCCGGCTCGCCTGCACGCGGTCGAGGGTCCCGAGGAAGAGCGCCGGGTCGATCCGGACGTCCGGGGGGCTGGTCGAGAGGGCGAAGAGGGGGGCGATGATCCCCTGCCGCTTGGCGGTGATCGCGGCCGACGCGCCGAGGTCCAGGAGGCCGGCCTCGATCTGAGTGCGGCTGGCCCGGCCGTCCAACCGCCGGCTCGCGATCGTCTGCCCCTCCTTGAAGACGAGGACGTTCGGGAAGACGATGATGGTCGCCCGGACGGGCAGCCCCCGGACGGTATTCTCGATCGCGATCATGCGAACGACCATCGGCTGGCCGCGCTCCGCGATGTCCTGGGCGACCGCGTCCGCCGCGAGACCGGGCGGGGAGATGCGCACCGTGACACCGTCGGCCCCCGGCGCCGCGCCCCGCTGCCGGGCGGCCTGCGCGGCCAGGTCGAGGAACGCCTGCACCCGCCGGCGGATGTCGTCGAGTGACGCCCGGCCGTCAATCACGGTCCTCAGGACCTCCTGGTCGTTCATGTAGACGATGTCGCGCAGCTGCAGGGCCTTGAGCTCGGCCTGCTGCTGGGCGATCTGGGCCTCGAGCGTGCGGGTCTGCTGCTGCACCTCTTGCAGATGGAACAGCGCCTGCCGGGCGTCGTTGCTGACCAGGAGGACGACGGCGAGCGTAACCACCGTGATCATCATCCCGGTCACCACCGTGATCACCTGCGCCGTGTAGCGGGGCCGGAGGCCCAACAGCGTAAGGCGGCGCCGGCCGATGTTGCGGCCGACCAGGTTGCCGATGAACGCGACCAGGCCGCTCACAAGGATCAGTGTGGGAATCAGAAACAGGGCGACGTTCACTGCACCGCCCTCCGCGACCCGCCGGCCGCCCGACGCCGCCACAGCCGGGTGAGGAGGCGCAGGTAGTTCAGGATCTCGCCGGCCCCGAGCTTGCTGCGGCCGCCGAGGCGCTCGACGAACCGGTACGGCACCTCCTCGATCTTGGCGGCCGTTCGAGAGGCCAGGATCTCCAGCAGCAGCTTGTAGCCGACGCCCTCGAACCGGACCCGTTCGAACACGTCCCGGCGGGCGGCGAAGAACCCGGAGACGGGATCGTGGACGTGCCCCCCGACGAGCGCCCGCGCCAGCCGCGTTGCGCCCCAGCTGATCGCCCGGCGGGCAAGGGGCCAGCGGGCCACGCCGCCGCCCGCCGCGTAGCGCGAGCCCACGGCTACGTCCGCGCCGCCGGCCACGGCCTCCACCAGCCGGGGGACGACCTCGGGCGGATGCGAGAGGTCGCTGTCCATCACGACGATCACGCCTCCGGTCCCCCGCCGCACGCCGTCCAGAACGGCCGAGGTCAGCCCGGCCTTTCCGGGCCGGTTCACGACGATTACCGGCAGGACGTCTCGAAGTTCGGCGCCGGCCCGGGCGGCAACCTCCCCCGTCCCGTCCGGCGACGCGTCGTCCACCACGACCGCCTCGCCCTCAAGGCCGGCGTCCGCCGCGACCGCGCCGAGCCTCCGCAGCAGCACCGGCAGCGTGTCGCGCTCATTATACGTAGGGATAACAATCGTCACTCTCACCGTCAGCCGTCAGCCTCACTAGGCCTCCCCGCCGCAGGCGGCGGTCTTGGGCTTGACCTGAAGCACGATCGGCCCGCGGATGCCGACCGTTTTGAGGCCGGCCGGCAGGCGCAGCCTCGCGTGCTCCGCATCCGAGAGGGCCGCGCGCGCCGCATCCAGCTCCTCCTGGGTCGTCACCAGGAAGACGCGCCCGGGCGCGCACAGACGCCGCGCGAGCACCGATGGATCGTCGACCCAATCCACCGGATGGTTCGTGTAGAAGACGAGCGAGACGAACGTCCCGATGCGGTAGGCGATGATCCGGTCGCCGGGGCGCAGCTCGCGCCCGAGGGTTTCCGAGAGCGGCTTCATCGGCTTCTGGGTCTCGACGACCGGCACCGTCACCGTGTAGAGCGCGCCGACGAGCGCCGCCATCGTGGCGGGCAGGGCGAGGAAGGCGCCGGTGTAGCGCCGGGACCCGAACAGGACGGCCGTGACCGCGGGGCCGGCGACGAGGATGGCCAGGGGCGGGATCAGGGCGCCCCGGACCGCGGCGAACTCCCGCGGATAGCGGACCGTCGCGAATGCCGCGGCGGCGACGGCCAGGAAGACGACGACGCCGATCTGCAGGAAGAACGACGTGACCAGCGTGCGCCGCAGGCGCCCCGCCCCCTCGAACAGGAACTCCTCCCACAGGCGGGCGACCGCGATCGCCGCGAGCGGGTAGATCAGAGCCACGTCGTCCGGCAGCCGGCTGCCGACCCCCGCAGCAACGGCGAGCATGACGCCGCACCACAGGAGGCAGAGCAGGCTCCCGTCGTGCCAGCGCCGGATCGAATGGTAGACGAGCGCGCCCGGAAGGAACGCCGTCCAGGGCACGGCGCCCAGGATCAGGACCGGCACGTCGTAGAGCAGCGACGCGGCCTGGACCCCGGGGTGTCGGACGACTCTGGTCAGCGTGCCGCCGCCGAGCGCCGCGCCGAGGAACGCCGGGCCCATCCGAGCCGCCTCGATCACAAACCACGGGGCGGCAATGGCCAGGTAGATGGCGATCCCCCAGCCCCACGGGATCTCCCGCCACCGGCCGAGCGCGCGCCGGTACGCGAGGAACGGGATCAGCACGAGGGCGAGGAGCACGGGTGCGATGAGGCCGCGGGTGAGCGTCGCCAGGCCGGTGTAGACGAAGAACCCCAGGTAGTCGCGGGCGCGGCGATCGCGGTAGCCCCGGTAGAACGCGTGCAGCGCCAGGAGCATGAACGCGATCTGCACGACGTCGAGGACGGCGAGGCGGGACAGGAGGAGGTACCCCAGCATCGTCGCCAGGATGAGCCCGCTCAGGATGCCCGTCCGCGGCCCAAACCATTCGCGGCCGAGGGCGTAGGTCCCGGCCACGCCCAGCACGCCGAACACCGCCGCCCAGACGCGGGCCGTGAACTCGGTAAAGCCGAACGCCCAGCCCGTCCCGGCCTGAAGCCACATCCACAGCGGCGGCGGCCCGATCCAGGGACGGCCGCCGAGGTGCATGGTGATCGGATCCCCGGTCACGAGGATCTCCCGGCTCACCTGAGCGTAGCGCGGCTCGTCGACGTCCCACAGGCTTCCGGCGCCGAGCCGGAACGTGAACAGGCCTGCGGCGGAGAGGAGCACGAGCCCCAGAAGCAGTCGCTCCCGGCGACCGAGTGACGAGATCCTTGTCAGGCCATCGCTCATCGGGCGGCCCGCATCAGCAGGCCCACCCCCGCGGCCCCGACGACGAGGTCCGGCAGCCAGGGGGCGAGCGCCGGGGCGAGCAGACGGCCGTCGGCGGCCAGCTGGGCGGGGATGGCGATCAGGTAGTAGGCGACCAGCACCAGGATGCTGAGGCCGAAGCCGACGCTGGGCCCGGACCGGTGCGGGCGCAGGCTGAGCGGGAGGGCGATCAGGGCGAAGATGACGCAGCTCGCCGCGGTCGCGACCTTCGCGTGGACCTCGCCGACGTAGTCGTGGATATCGGCGCCCTGCTTGCGCAGCGAGTTGATCTCGCCGACGAGCTCCCGCAGGCTCATGTCCGACGGTTGCTTCGGCGGCATTGTAAACTCCTGCGGGGACCGCGGCACCCTGACGTCGAGCGTGTCGAACTTCGTCGAGACGACGCTGCCCGTCGGGAACAGGTAGACGTGGCCGTCGTGGAAGGTCCACGCCACGCCCCGCTGGTATTCCGCCCGCTGGGCCTCGATGATCTCGAGCGGCGTGCCCGCGGCGAGATACATGACCGTGACCCCCTCAAGCGTCCGGGTCCGGGGATCGTACCGGTGGGCGCTGTAGAGGGCGTTGCCCCCTGAGGTCGGCGCCTGGAAGAACACGTTCTCGATCGGCCGCAACTCGGGGGCGCGCGACATGACGTCCCCCAGCACCGCCCGGTACCGGTTGTCGCTCAGGCTGACCACGCCCTCCGAGAACACGAGGGTGCCGACCGCGGCGATCGCCCCGGCGAGCACGATCGGCAGGGCGATCCGGTAGAGGCTCACGCCGGCGACGCGGAGGGCGGCGATCTCGTTGTGATCGTGCAGCCGCCCGACGGCGAGCACCGTGGCCAGCAGGACGCCCATCGGGGCGCTGAACGCGATGAAGTACGGGATCTTGTAGGCCATCAGGACGAGCGCGACCTGCATGGCGACCCCCTGCCCGATCACCAGGCGGGCCAGGTAGAAGAGGTGGTTCATCACCAGCAGCACGGTGAAGAGCCCCAGCCCGAAGCCGAACGAGTGGCCCACTTCGGTATACAGGAGGCGGTCGAGGAGGGTCATCGTCACAGCCTGAACCCCTCACCCAGGTACAGCCGCCGGGCCTCCTCGCTCTCAAGCAGCCGCTCCGGCTCCCCGGCCAGCAGGATCTGGCCGCCGTGGATGATCTCCGCCCGGTCCACGATCGCCAGCGTGTCACGGACGTTGTGGTCGGTGATGATGACGCCGAGCCCCCGCTGCCTCAGGTAGCGCACGGTGTGCTGCAGCTCCTGAACCGACCGCGGGTCGATCCCGGTGAACGGCTCGTCCAGGAGGAGAAACTCCGGATCCAGCGCGAGTGCCCGGGCGATCTCAACCCGCCGGCGTTCGCCGCCCGACAGCGTCCAGGCCGGCTGGTGGGCGACCTGCCCCAGCGTGAACTCCTCGAGGAGCTGCGCGGCTTTGTGCTCCCGGGCCGACCGGGTCAGTCCCGGCTGCTGCTCCACCACGAGGAGGATGTTCTCGCGCACCGTGAGGCGGCGGAACACGGACGGCTCCTGAGCAAGGTAGCCCATGCCGTTGCGCACGCGGACGTTTACGGGCTCCTCGGTGACCCGCCGGCTGCCGATCCAGATCTCGCCTTCGTCCGGCCGCACGAGGCCGATGATCATGTAGAACGTGGTGGTCTTGCCGGCGCCGTTCGGCCCCAGGAGGCCGACGATCTCGCGGCGGCGCACCTCGATGCAGACGTTGTCCACGACGGTGCGGCCGCGGTAGCGCTTGACCAGGCCCTCGGCGCG
>JAPVSX010000112.1:0-8913 GCA_047519495.1 Armatimonadota bacterium | reverse complement strand
GTGAACGGCCGCCCGGCCGACCAGCACTTCCCGCGCGGCCCGCTCCTCATCGCGATCCGCCAGCCGCTCGGCGTGGCCAACGCCGAGGGACGCTTCGATATTATCGCGGACGTCGTCGGCGGCGGCGTGACGGGCCAGGCCGGCGCCATCCGGCTGGGCATCGCGCGGGCGCTGCTCGCGATCGACGCCGAGCTGCGGTCGCCGCTGCGCAAGGCCGGCCTCCTGACGCGTGACCCGCGGCAAAAGGAGCGCAAGAAGTACGGCCACAAGCGGGCGCGCAAGGGGTTCCAGTACTCGAAGCGCTGATCTCGCGGGCGGCTTTCAGGCGGGCGTCTGCCGCGGCCGTCCCCGTACCTGGGAGCGGCGATGACGTCTCCTGACCGCGCAGCGTCGCCCGCGCCGCGGCGCGCGCTGATTACGGGCGGCGCCGGCTTTGTCGGATCCCACCTGGCCGAGGCCCTGATCGCACGCGGCGATCGTGTGACCGTGATCGATGACCTCTCGGCCGGACGCCGCGCCAACCTCCACGGACTCCTCCAGCACCCCCGCCTGGACTTTGTGCACGCATCGGTGACCGACGAGGCCGTGCTCGACCGGCTGATGGGTGAATGCGACCTCGTCTTCCACCTCGCGGCGGTCGTCGGCGTCCAGCGGGTGGTCAGCGATCCGATCGCGGTGCTCGAGACCAACATTCTCGGCACTCGCGCGGTCCTCCAGGCGGCCGCCCGGCGGTCCACGAAAGTGCTGCTCGCATCGACCTCGGAGGTGTACGGGAAGACCGCCCGCGTGCCGCTCCGGGAAGACGACGACCGCCTGCTCGGCCCGACCCAGCGATCCCGGTGGAGCTATGCGACTTCCAAGGCCGTGGACGAGTTCCTGGGGCTGGCGTACCACCGCCAGATCGGCCTGCCCGTCGTGATCTTCCGGCTGTTCAACACGATCGGTCCCCGGCAGAGCGGCCGGTACGGGATGGTCGTGCCCCGGTTTGTCGAGCAGGCGCTGCGCGGAGAGGCGCTGACCGTCTTCGGCGACGGCCGGCAGACGCGGTGCTTCTGCGACGTCCGCGACGTCGTGCGGGCGCTCCTCGGCCTGGCCGAGGCCGCCGACGTCATGGGCCAGGTCTTCAACGTGGGGACGCGGGCCGAGATTAGCATCCTGGACCTGGCCCGAAAGGTTCTGACGCTGGCCGCCGGCACCGATGCGGCGGGGGATCCTCGGCGGATCGCGTTTGTCCCGTACGACGAGGCCTACGAGGAAGGCTTCGAAGAGGTCGCGCGCCGCGTCCCCGACATCGGCAAGGTCAGGGCGGCCATCGGCTGGGAGCCGCGAATTCCGCTCGACGACACGCTCGCGCAGGTCATCGAGAGTCTCCGTTCCACGCTGCACGTCTGATCCGCGTCTCGCCCCACAGTCCACGAAAACCTATCTCGCGACAGGTTCTGACAGAATGCCCGCAACCCCGTGAGAACGTTCATATCCGGTCTGACGCACGTCCGCCCCGGGAATAAAGCAGATGGGTTCCGATCCGGGACCGGACGAAGGGGAAAAGCGGAGCATGCGCATCGCAGCGGCGATTACGACCGCCGTCACCCTCATCCTGGCCGTCTCGGCGTCCGCGGGGGCGGCGCAGCAGTATACGGTCGCGCCCCACGACACCCTCTACAGCATCGCCCGCCGCTTTGGCGTTTCGGTCGTGGCACTCGCAGAGGCGAACGGTCTCCGCGATCCCTCCAGGATCCGCGCCGGCGCGGTCCTCGTAATTCCCGACAGGTCCGCGGCGGGCGTCCCCGCGTCCTCTCCGCGCCGGCCGGCGCAGGTCTCTCGAAGCGTCTCTGCGGCCCCGCCCGCCGCCTCATCCGCGGCGACGGCCTCTTCTGCGGCCTCCAAGTACGTCGTCCGTCCCGGCGACACCCTCTACAGCCTCGCCCGGACGCACGGCCTCACCGTGGGCGAGCTTCAGGACGCGAACCGCCTCGCGTCTCCGGACCGCCTCCTCGCGGGACAGGTGCTGCGGATTCCTGCGGCCGAGGTGGGCGCGGCCGCTGTACCGCCCGCGCTCGAGCATCCGGCACTGCGGAGACCCGACCGGGCGTCCGTGAGCGAACCGGCGCCGGTCCATCCCGGCTTCGAGCGGACTGCGGTCCTGGGGCGCCGGGTAACCGCCGCCGCCATGCGCTACCTTGGGACCCCCTACGCCTGGGGCGGCACCACTCCGGCAGGCGTGGACTGCTCCGGGCTCGTGTACGCCGTCTACGCTCCTTACGTGCCGCACCTCGGGCGTACCTCGTACGACCAGTGGACCGCGGGGACGGCGGTGGAGCGCGCCGACCTCGCGCCGGGCGACCTCGTGTTCTTCAACACCGACGGCAGCGGCGCGTCGCACGTTGGCATCTACATCGGGGACGGGCAGTTCGTGCACCCCGCGACGACTGCCCACCGGGTCGTGGTCGACCGCCTGGACGCGCCGTATTACGCGTCGCACTACCTCGGGGCCCGCCGGGTACTGTAGCGCGTAGACAGGGAAGCGTTTCCGCACCGGCGAACACACGTGGCGGGGCGGTTCGCGCCCTTTTTTCGCTGGGGACGGTGCGCGGATGGGGGAAGGAAGGGGCGGCATGGCGTCGCTGCGGGGACGCGACTTCACGGAGATCCGGGATCTGGACGCCGCGGAGCTCGTGGACCTGCTGCGGTTCGCCGCCGACCTGAAGGCGCGAGGCCGCGCCGGCGACCGGCCGCCGCTCCTCGCCGGCAAGATCCTCGCGCTCGTCTTTGAGAAGCCGTCGCTTCGGACCCGCGTCACGTTTGAGACCGGGATGCTCCAGCTGGGGGGGCACGCGATCTATCTCGGCATGCAGGACATCCAGATGGGCAGCCGGGAGTCGTTTCCCGACATCGCCCGGAACCTCGAGCGGTGGGTGGACGGCATCGCCGCGCGGACGTTCGCGCACGACACGATCCGGGCGCTGGCCGAGCACGCCCGCATCCCCGTCGTGAACGCCCTGTCGGACCGCGAGCATCCGTGCCAGGCGCTGGCGACGCTCCTGACAATCCAGGAGCGGTTCGGCCGGTTGGCCGGCCTGCGGATCGCCTGGGTCGGGGACGGCAACAACGTGCTCCGGTCGCTCCTCCTGGGGGCGGTGCGGCTCGGCATTTCGGTCGCGGTCGCGACGCCGGGGGGGTACGGCCTCGACGGCGAGACGGTGCGGCAGGCCCGGGATGCCGCCGTGGCGGCCCGCGCCGAGGTCGAGGCGACCGGCGACCCGGTCCGGGCGGTGGCCGGGGCCGACCTGATCTACACCGACATCTGGGCGAGCATGGGCCAGGAGTCCGAGGCCGCCGCGCGCCGGAAGGCGTTCGCGCCCTACCAGGTCAATGCGGCCCTGCTCGCCCGCGCGCCCCGGCACGCGCTCGTGTCGCACTGCCTGCCGGCGCACCGGGGCGAAGAGATCACCGGCGAGGTGCTGGACGGCCCCCGGTCGGTCGCGTTTGACGAGGCGGAAAACCGCCTGCACACGCAGAAAGCCCTTCTGGCGCAGGTGCTGTGAGGCGATTCCTCCCGCCGTTGTCCCGCGCACGGACGGGCCGGCGCGGTAAGCCGCCGGGCCGGAGGTGACCGTGATGCCGTGGCCGTTTCCGATCCGCATGTGGGACCTGGTCGACATCGTCATTGTCGCCCTGGTCATCTACCAGGTGCTGATGCTGATCCGCGGCACGCGGGCGGTGCAGCTCGTGGTCGGCCTCGCGGTCCTGTTCGCCGCCTACGTCGTCAGCCGCTCGCTGGGCCTCTACACCCTGCAGTGGCTGCTCAGTTACGTCGGCCTGGTCGTCCCGATCGCCCTGCTCGTCCTGTTCCAGCCCGAACTGCGCCGGATGCTCGAGCAACTGGGACGGGGCGGGGTCTCGCTCGTCGGGCTCACGCCGCACGGCCTCGACCGTGAGGCGGCGATCCGGCTCGTCAACGACGTGGCCCGCGCGGCCCGGATCCTCGGCTCCCGCAAGATCGGCGCCCTCATGGTGCTGGAGCGTCAGGTCGGCCTGCAGGACTTCATCGAGACCGGGATCCGCGTGGACGCGGTCGTGAGCGTCCAGCTCCTCATCAACATCTTCTTCCCCAACACGCCGCTGCACGACGGCGCGGTGATCATCCGCGGGAACCGGGTCGTGGCCGCCGGGTGCCTGCTCCCCTTGAGCGAGCGTCCGGGGCTCAGCCGCGCGCTCGGCACGCGCCACCGGGCGGGGATCGGGATCACCGAGGAGACCGACGCCGTCACCGTGGTGGTCTCGGAGGAGACCGGCACGATCTCGATCGCGCAGGAGGGCCGGCTGAGCCGCGGCCTGACCGAAGAGGAGCTGAAGGTCACGCTGCTGGCGCTCGCCGGCCCGCAGCCGGCCCGGGTCGGCATGCTGCGCGTGCCGCCCCTGCGCATGGCGCAGCTCTGGCCGTGGAGAAAGGGCGCATGAGGCGCTTCACCGACGAGCGGTTTCTCTACGTCGTGCTGTCCCTGTTGGTCGCGACGGTCATGTGGCTGTACGTGGCCACCGCGCAGAACCTGGAGCGGGTGATGACCATCGACCTGCACGTGCGCGGCCTGAGCCCCAACGAAGTCGTCGTCCAGGCCCCGGGCCGCGTGCAGGTGCGGCTCCAGGGCCCGCGGTCGGCGCTTGCCCTGCTGTCCCCCGCGGTGCTGGACGCGTCCCTGGATCTCAGCGGGCTGGGGCGGGGCGAGCACCGCGTGCCGGTGTACGTCGCGACACCCCCGGATGTGCGGACCGTGGAGCGGTCCCCGGCGGAGGCCCTCGTCGTCCTGGACACGCTGACCCGGGCGCGGCTGTCGGTGGAGGTGGGCCTGACCGGGAAGCCGCCCGACGGCGTGACGCTCGGGTCGCCCCGGGTCTCGCCCGGACACGTCGTCGTGAGCGGCGCGACGACCCAGGTCGGGGAGGTCCGCCACGCGCTCGTGACCCTCGACACCGCGAACCTGCGCCAGCAGGTCGTCACGTCCGCCCCCGTCCATCTCATGGACGCCAACGGCCAGGAGGTCCGGGGGCTCACGATCGAGCCGTCGATCGTCGAGGCGACCCTGCCGGTCCAGGAAGCGGTGATCACCAAGGTCGTCCCCGTTGTTCCTACGATCGTCGGCGCCCCCGCGCCGGGCCTGGCGGTGACCTCGGTCACGACCGACCCCGCCACGGTGACGCTCACCGGGCCCGGCAGCCGGCTCACGGGCGTCCAGGCCGCGGCCACGTCTCCGGTGGATCTCGCCGGGACGCGCGGCAACCTCTCCCGCCGGGTCGCGCTTTCGCTGCCCGGCGGCGTCTCGGCGCCCGTCCAGCGCGTCACGGTGACCGTGCACATCGGGCGCGCGCTGCTCTCGACGATCTTTCGCGCCGTGCCGGTGCACATCGTCGGCGTGCCGGCGGGCACCGCCTCGCGCGTCGTGCCGGACCGCGTCGAGGTCCAGATCGAGGGCCCGCAGGACGTGCTGCAGCACCTGTCGGCGTCGGCGGTCACTGTGCAAGTGGACGCCGCGGGACAGCGCGCCGGGCAGCGCCAGATCACGGTGCGGGCGGTCCTGCCGCCCGGCGTCCGGCTGCTCGCGATCCGGCCGTCGCGCGTCGTCGTGATCCTGACGCCGTCCTGAGTCCCGATGGGCCTGTTCGGCACGGACGGCATCCGGGGCGTTGCCAACGCGGACCTCTCGACCGAGCTCGTGGACCGGGTGGCCCGCGCCGCGGTCCACGTCCTCGTCGCGGGCGGCCGCGGGCGGTTTGCCGTCGGCCGCGATCCCCGGATCTCCGGCGACCTGCTCGAGGCGGCGCTCGCCGCCGGGCTCTGTTCGGCCGGGGCCGACGTGCTCAGGCTCGGGGTGCTGCCGACCCCGGGCGTGGCCTACCTCGCGCGCCGGCTCGGCGTCCACGCCGGCGTCGTCATCTCCGCGTCCCACAACCCGGTCGAGGATAACGGCATCAAGTTCTTCGCGCCGACGGGGTTCAAGCTGCCGGATGCGGTGGAGGCGCGGATCGAGAGCGCGCTGGAAGTGGCGCCGGCGCATCCCCGCCCCACCGGGACGGCGGTGGGCCGGATCCTGGAGGTGCCCGACGCGGCCGAGCAGTACCTGACCTACCTCGCCGGGCTCGCGCGATCCTCTCGGATGCGCGCCCTGCGCGGCCCGCATGGATCCCCCGGGACGGGCCTCCTCAGCGGCTGGCGCGTCGTCGTCGACTGCGCGAACGGCGCCACGAGCCGGATCGCCCCGCGCCTGTGGGAGCGCCTCGGCGCGACGGTCATCCCGATCCACGCCGCGCCGGACGGCACGAACATCAACGCGGGGAGCGGATCGACCCACCCGGAGGTGATCCAGGAGGCGGTCCGGGTGCACCGCGGCGATGTGGGCTTCGCCCACGATGGGGACGGGGATCGGGTGATCGCCGCCGATGACCAGGGCCGCCTGGTAGACGGGGATACGATCATGGGCATCGTGGCCCTGCACCGGGCCGCCCGCGGAGAGCTCCCGGGCAACCTGCTGGTCGCAACGGTGATGACCAACCTCGGCCTGGAAGTGGCGCTTCGGACCGCCGGGATCCGGCTCGAGCGGGCCCGCGTCGGCGACCGCTACGTCCTCGAGCGCATGCTCGAGACCGGGGCGCGGGTCGGCGGCGAGCAGAGCGGGCACGTGATCTTCCTGGACGACGCGACGACCGGCGACGGGCTGGTGACGGCGCTCCAGCTCGTCAACGTGATGCTTGAGTCGGGCCGGCGGCTCGCCGACCTCGCCGCGCCGTTTCACCGCTATCCCCAAGTGCTCGTCAACGTCCGCGTCGGCACCCCGGAGCGGTGGGAGGACGACCCCGAGATCCTCGCGGCGGTCGCCCGGGCCGAGCGCCGCCTGGACGGCCGGGGGCGCGTGCTGGTGCGGGCGTCGGGGACGGAGCCGCTCGTGCGCGTGATGACGGAGTGCGACGACGCCGCGGTGGCGCACGAGGTGGCCGATCGTCTCGCCGAGCTCGTCAGCCAGCGGCTCGGCGGGACAGTCGTGGCCTCCCGGGCTACATGAGATCTCCTCCGGTGATCAGCAGCGTATGCCCGTTGACGAAGTCGGCCCACCGCGAGGCAAGGTAGACCACGCCGAGGGCGATGTCTTCGGGTCTGCCGATGCGGCCCGCGGGGTTGCGCCGCGCGCGCTCGGCCAGATAGTCTTCGCTGTGGTGTTGCCGGGGCATGGCGGTATCCGTGATCGTCGGGGCGATGGCGTTCACGCGAATGCCGTAGGACCCCATCTCCTGGGCCAGCGCACGGGTGAGCCCCAGCAGGCCGGCCTTCGACGCCGCGTAATGCGCGTGGCCGGTCCCTCCGCGGAAGGCGTGGCCGGAGACGATGTTGATGATGCGGCCGAAGCGCCGGTCCACCATGGTCGGGAGGACCTGCCCGCAGCACAGGTAGGCGCCCGTCAGGTTCACCGCGACCACCCGCTGCCACTCCTCTGGCGTCATGGTCAGGAACGCGCTCTGCGGGTAGATGCCTGCGCAGTTGACGAGGATATCGATGCGCTCGAGGCCGTCACGCACGGTGCGGACCGCCGCCTCGACGTCGGCCGGCGACGCCACATCGGCCCGGATGCCGAGGGCCTGCCCTCCCGCCGCGCGGATGCGGGCCGCCGTATCGGCGGCGGCGCCGCTGTTGATGTCGACCGCTCCGATCGCGACCCCCGCGTCCGCGAGATGCTCGGCGACGGCGCGGCCGATCCCCTGGCCGGCGCCGGTGACGATCGCGACCCGTCCCGCAAGGTCCAGGTCGAGGCTCACGCAGCGCCCTCCGCGGGGGTCACTTTCCCTGGAGCTCCTTCTCAGCCGTGACGACGATGGAATCGTCCACCAGCGTGCGCGGATCCAGGCCGGCGTACTCGGGATGCTGGGTCTTCTCGAGGTCGATCACGGTCCGGATCGCCTCCACGTTGGGCAGCGGGGGATTGCGCAGGTACTCCCCCGCGTACAGCGTGACGGCGTCCTCGATGGCCGCCGGATCGTTCGTCAGGAGGTGCCGGGACAGCACCTGCTTTCCGAACGCCGGGTCCGCCTTGAGCCGCGTGATGGCCTGGATGTAGGCCTTGACGAACGTGACCAGCGTCCCGCGGCTCTCCTGCTCATACCGTTTTGTGACGACGAGGCCGTTGAGCATGAAGGGGACGCGGACGGTGAGGAAGTCGAAGATCTGGTGGAAGCCCTGCTTCGGCGCCAGGATGGTATACGGGCTGAGGAGCACACACGCGGCCACTTCCCCCACGGAGAGCGCCGCAAAACAGGTCTCCACGCCCCCGACCGAGAGCAGCATGACGTCCCTGCCGGGGACGAGCCCCTCTCGCAGGAGGGCGATGCGCGCGTAGTAATCGGAGACGGTGCCGACGTTCGTGATGCCGATCGTCCGGCCCCGGAGGCTCCGGATCGACGTGATGGACGGCTCTTTCGCCCACATGGACGCGATCAGCCGGTCGTAGTCGTCGGCCACGACGGCCACCGGGACACCTCGCACGGCCGCATTGGTCGCGGCCCCTGCGCCGATCTGTGCGACGTCGATGCTGCCGCCGGCGAGGGCCTGGATCACGGCCGTGCTCCCACCGCTGATGCGCGTCATGCTGACGTCCAGGCCGTTCCGCGTGAAAAATCCGCCGTCGGCCGCAGCGAGCAGCACGACCTCGCTGCCGGCGGCGGAGGCGTAGGCGGCGCGCACCTTCACAGGGCCGGAGGGCGCGCCCATGCTGGAGGCGGGCAACGTCACCCCCAGCAGCACCACGATGAGAGTCACCACGAGCGCCCGTGAATTCATCGCCCATCCCCCCGGGAATCCACATTTCTTCGCATCCCGGCCGGCTGCGGCAGCCCGGTGCCGTAAAACGGCCAGCGCTCGACGTACGATTC
>JAPVSX010000111.1:0-2304 GCA_047519495.1 Armatimonadota bacterium | reverse complement strand
TCTGCGGAAGGGGCGCGTGGGCGGAACGGACCTGCGCGGCGTGCCGTACCCTGGGATGAAACCGCCGGACGGGGAGATGCTGGCCGCGTTGGACGCGCTCGCCCGCCTGCTGTAGGCGGGGCCCGGGGTGCCGGCGGCCCGGCCTCTTGTCAGGCCGAGGGGCCGACCCAGGTCAGGAGACGGGCGTGCCGCGGTTTGCTGACCGGTGCGGCCCGGCGCTGACGGTTCGACAGGATCACGGGGTCGACGATTTCGCCGCAGGACACGCAGCGCCACCCCCCGAACGTGATCTGGCCGGTCTCATCCAGCAGATCGGTGAAGCGGTCGGCGACCATCAGCCCTCTGCAGCGTCCGCACGGCATACGTTCCCCACCTAGGAGCCCGTCCATGAGTGGCCATCTGCGGCGTTGCCGCTGCGCATCCGCTCCTCACGTACCCACCACGTACGCTCCGGTGCGGTGCTCGCGGCGCCTTGCATCTGACCGCTCCTGAACAGGCTCCAACATCCAAACAAATAATCGGACACACTCCGGGCGCGCCGGGATCGGCTTTCGGATCCGACCGCGGCGCCCATACCGGATAAGACCGATCCTGGATGGTTTTATTCCGCGGGCCGCGTCCCGGTCTTGACAAGGCGTTCGGGCATTCGTTAGCATCGCGCCATGATGCGTCACGGCCGGTTCGCCCTCCTCGCGCTGTGGCTCATCGCCGTCGCGGCGCCCGCGTGGGGCGCGCCGCCGCTCGAATCCGTCCTGCCCAACGGCCTGCGCGTCCTCCTCATCCCGGAACCCAAGGCCCCCGTCGTGACCGTCGAGGTGTGGTACCGCGTCGGCTCGCGGGACGAGGTCAGCGGGAAGACCGGCCTGTCCCACCTCATGGAGCACATGATGTTCAAGGGCACCGGGCGCCACGGCAAGGGCGAGTTTTCCCGGCTGATCGCGGATCACGGCGGCACCGACAACGCGTTCACCTCGGAAGATTACACGGCGTATTTTGAAACGCTGGCCAGCGATCAGGTCGACCTCGCCCTCGAACTGGAAGCCGACCGGATGACCGGTCTGGCGGTGTCGGACGACGAATTCGCGCTCGAGCGGGACGTCGTCAAGGAGGAGCGCCGCCAGCGGACCGAGGACGATCCCCACGGCACGCTCACCGAGCACCTCTCCGCCGTGGCCTACCTGGCGCACCCGTACCGCTGGCCGATCATCGGCTGGATGGACGACCTCGACCGCCTCACCGCCGCCGACGTACGCGCGTACTATCGCCTGCACTACACGCCGGCCAACGCGACGCTGGTCGTGGTGGGCGACGTCGAGCCGACCGCCCTCATGGGCCGGATCAAGACGCTGTTCGGTCCGGTCGACGGCGGGCCCCGCCCGGGCCGGCCGGCGGTGATCGAGCCGCCGCAGCGCGGGGAGCGCCGGGTGACGGTGAAGAGGGACGTCCAATTGTCGTCGGTGATGATCGGCTACCACGTGCCCAACTACAGCCACCCCGACAGCTACGCCCTGGCGGTCCTGGCCGGGCTCCTCTCCGAGGGGCGGAGTTCCCGGCTGTACCGGGCGCTGGTGTACGAGCGCCAGATTGCCCTGGAGGCGGGGGGGGACTACACCGCCCTGTCCGCCGATCCGCCGCTCCTGTACGTGTACGGCACGGCCCACCCCACGACCGCGGCCGCCGACCTGGAGCGGGCGCTCCTCGACGAGGTCGAGCGGATCAAGACCGCGCCCCCCGGCGAGCGCGAGCTGACCAAGGCGAAGAACCAGATCGAGGCGCAGTTCCTCCTGGGGCAGGATTCGAGTTTCTACCGCGGCATGCAGGTCGGCATGGCCGAAACCGTCGGGGCGGGCAAGGCGTACCTGGCGAATTTCGTCGCGAACGTGCGCAAGGTCTCCGCGGAAGACGTGGTCCGGGTGGCCAAGACCTATCTCAGCGAAGACGCCCGAACCGTGGGCATCTTGATCCCGCCACCCCCACCCGCGCCGGCGGCGGGGTCCGCGCCGTGAGCAACGGCGGGCGGGAGGCGGGGCGCTGGCGGACGGCCGGCTGGGCGTGGGCCGTGGTCGTCCTGACGGTGGTCGCGTGGGGGCGACCGGCGGTCGCGGCGCCTCCCCTGAAGATCGAGCGGTGGACGATGGCCAACGGGCTCGTCGTCCTGCTCGTGGAGCGTCACGCGATCCCCGCCGTCGAGGCCCACCTCGTGATCAAGACCGGCGCCGTGGCCGACCCCGAGGGGCGCGCCGGCCTGGCCGCGCTGACCGCCGGGCTGCTGCTCAAGGGCACGACCGCCCGCTCCGCGGTCGA
>JAPVSX010000110.1:0-8338 GCA_047519495.1 Armatimonadota bacterium | reverse complement strand
TGATGCTGGAGGCTGAGGGCCACACGATCGCGATCATCGACCGCGACCGCGAGTCGTTCCGCCGGCTCGGCCGGGGCTTCAAGGGCAGGACGATCCTCGGCATCGGGATCGACGAGGACGTGCTGCGCAAGGCGGGTATCGAGCGGGCGGGCGGCTTTGCGGCGACGACGAACGGCGACAACACAAACATCATGTCCGCTCAGATCGTGAAGGTCAAGTTCAGGGTGCCCCGCGTGGTCGCCCGGATCTACGATCCCCTCCGGGCCGAGGCCTACAAAGAGCTGGGGATCGACACAATCTCGCCCACGCTGCTGGGGGCGGGGATGTGCCGGGACTTCCTCATGGGGGTGCCGTACCGCAGCGTCGAGGAGTACCAGGCAATACGGGAGCCGCTGTCGCGCTTATCCGCGCCGGAAGGGAGCCGCTGACCATGTATGTGATCGTCGCCGGAGGTGGCAAGGTAGGGTACTACCTCACCAAGGCGCTGCGGGCGTGTGGGCCGGAGGTCACGCTGATCGAGAAGGCGCGGCGGCGGTATGACCTGCTGCAGGAGGAGTTCGGAGACTGTGTGCTGCTGGGGGACGCGTGCGAGGTGAGCACCCTCGACCAGGCTGGCGCGGCGCGGGCGGATCTCGTGGCCGCCGTCACCGGCGACGACGAGGATAACCTCGTGATTTGTCAGATGGCCAAGCGCAAGTTCAAGGTCAAGCGGGTCATCGCCCGGATCAACAACCCCAAGAACGAGGTCACCTTCCAGCTCCTGGGGATCGACGAGACCGTCAGTTCGACCAAGCTGATCTACAGCCTGATCGAGCAGGAGGTGGAGGTCGCCGACGTCATTCCGCTGACGGCGCTGCGGCGGGGGCAGCTGGAGCTCGTGGAGGTCGCCCTGACCGACTCCTCGCCGGTCGTGGGCAAGCGGGTTCGCGACCTCACCCTGCCCCGCAACTGCACACTGGCGATCCTCGTGCGGGGGGAGACGGCGGAGGTCATCCACGGCGAGACCTCCCTGCGCGGGGGGGACATCATCGTGGCCATCACCCCCTCGGCGAACGTCCAGGAGTTCCGGGAGGCGCTCCTGGGCAAGGGCGTCCCCACTTCCTGACCCCCCTTTCCAGGCCGGCCTGCCCGCCCCCGCCGTGACTACCTGGTGCTCTCGGCCGACCGGCCGCTCGCCGATGAGGTGGCGACCACGCTCGAGACTTCGAACGTCCTCGCCCCGGAGCCGCAGACCAGGTAACATGGCGGCGCGCCGCCGGATCGCCGCTCTGGCGATCTGCGGGCTGGGATGGAGTGTCCTTGCCCCCGGACCAGGCACGTCGTTCAATCTGCCGAGGGAGGCGCATGGCGCAGGGCTGGGTTCGCTGATCCGGTTGCCCGCGGCGGAAGCAGCGACGGCCGCCGCGCCGGCCGATGTCCCGCCGGTGCCGGTCTCCCCGTACATCACGAACGACACGCACCCGCTCGGCCCGGGGATCCGCTCCGAGGAGGAACAGGTCTGGGACGCGCTCGCCGCCCGCGGCCTCGCCCCGTTTGTGGTGAAGGTCACGATCGCGAGTGACGGCGTGAGCGCGCTTCCCGACGGGCGGCTGGCCCGCCTGGCCTGGATCTGGTTCGTCTACGGCATGGACTGGGCCGGGGGCGGATCCGCGATCGTGCACGAGGTGCAGGAGAGTGCCCGGGCCCTGGCCGCGGCCGCCCTCGAGGCCGACCCGCGCGTCAACCGGGTCATGCTGACCGGGTACTTCCACAAGAGCGGCCGGTTCGACGGCCGCCGCACCGACGCCACCTTCACCGCCCGGCTCTACCGCGACCGGCTCCTCGGTGGGCCGCCGGGCCTCGATGCGGGGCCGGCGCTCAAGCGGGCCGGGGACGTGTGGTACAGCGCGGACCTCCTGGCCGGCGCGCTCGTCGAGCGCGCGGCGGTGCCCCACGATCCGCACCTGCCCCCGGGCATGCGCGCCCCCGGGCCGGCCCCGGCGGGCGACCGCAGCGTCGAGACGGCCGAACGGTTTCAGGGCAGCCTGCTCAAACGGCTCGTCGAGACCAAGGACCGCCTCGCGGGCTTCCTGTTCGGCACCGAGAGCCGAGGCCGCCTGTGGCGGGGGAACCCGCGGAAGCGGGAGATCGCGCTCACGTTCGACGACGGCCCCAGCCCGCTCGCCACGCCGCTGCTCCTGGCGATCCTCCACCGGTACGGCGTGCCCGCGACGTTCTTCGTGATCGGGGAGCACGCGCGCGCGTATCCGTACCTCGTGGCCGAGATGATCGCCCAGGGCCACGAGGTCGGCGACCACACCTTCCACCATCCGAACATGACGACCGTGGACGCGGCGACGGCCGCGGACGAGATCGCTGAGGCCGCCGCGGCGATCAGGGACGCGGCCGGCGGCCCGCCGCGGTGGTTCCGGCCGCCCGGAGGAGACTACACAGTGGAGGTTGCGGCCGCGGCCCGGCGCGCGAGGCTGGGGCTCGCGATGTGGACCACCAACTCGGGGGACTGGGCGCTTCCGCCGGCGAAGATCCTCGTGGAGCGGGTGCAGGTCCGGGCGGAGCCGGGCGCGATCGTGCTGATGCACAACGGCACGCTGAATACGGTTCGGGCGCTGCCGCAGATCATCGTCGGACTCCAGCACCGCGGCTACACGTTCGTTACCGTCTCCCAGCTCGCCCGAGAGGCCGAGTAACCGAAGATGTCGACCGAAACGAACCCGCGCGACAAGCACATGACCCTGATCGAGCACCTCGAGGAGCTGCGCCAGCGCCTCACGTACTCCGTGCTCGGCCTCCTCATCGCGACCGGGCTGGGCCTGGTGTTCGTGGATCGGCTGCTGCGCCTGCTGCTCCGGCCGACCGGGAACATGAAGCTCACGACGCTGACGGTGCTCGAGCCATTCCTGGTCAAGGTGAAGATCGCGTTTCTCTTCGGGTTCGCGGTGAGCATGCCGTGGATCCTGTACCAGCTGTTCGCGTTCGTCGCCCCCGCGCTCACGGACGCGGAGCGGCGCCGGGTCGTCCCGCTGGCCCTGCTCTCCGGCGTGCTGTTCGCGATCGGGGTCGTGTTCGGGTACCTGGTCGTGCTGCCGGTGAGCACCCACTGGCTGCTGGCGCAGGCGGGGACGGAGTTTCAGGTCCTGCTGACCGCGAACGCCTACATCTCCTACGTGCTCTTCTTCCTCGCGATCGTCGGCGGGACGTTCGAGACGCCGCTGGTGATCCTCTCCCTGGCCGCCCTCGGCGTCGTGACCCCGCAGACCCTGCGCCGCGAGTGGCGCATCGCCTATATGATCATCGCCGCCATTGCCGTCTTCGGGACCCCCGACTGGAGCCCGGTCACGATGCTCCTCGTGGCGATTCCCATGGCCCTGCTGTACGAGTTCAGCATCGTCCTCTGCCGGATCTTCATCCGACCCGCCGCTCCGCAGCCGGTCCGCACCAGTACGTAGGCAGCGCCCCGGGCTTCCCCGCAGCCGGTCCCCATCAGTGCGCAGGCATGGGCGCGGGCGTTCCCGCCATGCCGGGCCGCCCCAGGGCCGCCAGCGCGAGCCAGGGGCCGGGAAGGGGGGCCGGGAGGGAACCAGAACGCCCGGCTCCCCGTAGTATCGTTACACGACAAGAAAGAGACAGACCGTCTGGAGGATGAGGAAAATAGCTATTTGGGGGACCTCAATCCGGCCATTTTCTGCTATAATCTCCCTCAGGATGCGTCAATCTTCATCTGAGCTCGCCGGGCTCCGGCTCAAGTCCCGGTACCGTAGGGAGTCTGTGGCCGCGGTGGCCCTGCTGGCCGTCGCCCTGGTGCTCGCGCCGGGCGCTCCGGGCGAAGCCGGGACCGGGCGCGGTCTGCTGTCCACCGCCGCGCCCGACTGCACGGTCCAGGCCCCCCTCCTCGTCGTCGGGGGCACGCCGGCCGGCGTTGCCGCGGCGGTCACGGCCGCGCGGATGGGCACGCCGGTGATCGAGACCGAGGCCAGGCCTTACCTCGGCGGCGACCTCACCGGCGCCATGCTCAACATGCTGGACATGGACTTCGGCCCCGACGGCAAGCACCTGGCGCGCGGCATTTTCCTCGAGGTCTACCGCCGGCTGGGGGTGACCTTCGACATCGAGGATGCCAAGAAGGTGTTCATGGACGAGGTCCTCCGCGAGCCGCTTATCAACCTGCGGCTCTCGACGCGGCCCGTTGCGACGCTGATGCGGGGTCCCTGGATCACCGGGGTTGTCGTCGAGGACACGGTCCGGCACGAGACGGAGACGATCTGCGCGAACCGCATCGTGGACGCCACGGACGACGCGGACATCGCGGCGATGGCCGGCGTCCCGTACACGCTGGGGCGGGAGGGCTCGGGCATCGACCGCGCGATGATGTCGGCGACGCTCGTGTTCGAACTCGGCGGGGTGAACTGGGAACAGGTCGTGTCGGCGATTTCCGGCCACATGACCAAGCACATGCTGCGCGGCGGCGTCTTCCACGGCAACGTCTGGGGGTACGGCCCGATCATGCGGATGTACCGGCCGACCCAGCGGGACGTCGCGATCTATGATCTGAACATCGGCCTCCAGAACGGCCGCTCGGTCCTGATCAACGGCCTGCTCATCTTCGGGGTCGACGGAACCGATCCCGCGTCGGTCGCGGACGGGATGCGGCGGGGCCGGGCGGAGCTCGACCCGCTCGTCGAGTACCTCCGCGAGATGGCGCCGGGCTTCGCCCATGCGTACCTGATCCGGCCGGCGGACTATCTGTACATCCGGGAGACCCGGCACATCCGGGGCCTCTACACGCTGACCGCCCAGGACATCGTGGACGGCCGCGTCTTCTGGGACGCGATCGGCGTGGCCAGTTATCCGATCGATCTGCATCCGTACAGGCCCGGTGAGCTGAACCCGTACGCGCCCCGGCGGTACGTGTACACAATTCCCCTCCGGTCGCTGGTGCCGGTCGGCGTCGGCAACCTCATCTGCGCCAGCCGGTCGATCTCGGCGTCGTACGAAGCGGCCGGATCGGCCCGGGTCGCCCCGACGACCATGGAAGAGGGGCAGGCCGCCGGCGCGGCGGCAGTGCTCTCGATGCAGCAGAGGGTCTCGTTCCGGCAGCTGGCCGAGCGCCCGGTGCTGGTGCACGCCCTTCAGGAGGAGCTGCACGCGCTGGGCGCCTATCTGCCGCCGGAGACGCTGTCCTCACTCGGCCAGGTCACGCCTCCGGGGCCGGAGCAGCCCTCCACACCCGCCGGCCCATCGGCGCAGACTCCCCGCTAGGCGACCACCCCCGCGCGGGCTCCCCAGTGCTCAGAGCCTGCGCCGGCGCCCCTCTCGGCTCGCGCCGAGGGTAAACGGCTCGGGCGCGTGGAATACTGAGGTCCGGGCGCAGCCCCTCAGGAGGACCGACGATGCCCGATACCGCGCGCGCGAAGCTGCCTCCCGGACAGTATCGGACGGACAAGTGGCCGGTGCTGTACTACGGCGGGATCCCGCGGATCGACCTCGCGACGTGGGAGTTCACGGCGAGCGGGGGTGTGGAGGCGCCGGCGCGCTGGACGTGGGAGGAGTTCACCCGGCTGCCGCGCACGGCGGTGCGGTGCGACATTCACTGCGTTACCGCGTGGTCGCGGTTTGACAACACTTTCGAAGGCGTCGCGGCGCGCGAAATCGTTCGGCACATCCGCCCCCGCCCGGATGCGGCGTTCGTGATGGTGCACTCGTACGGCGGCTACACGACCAACCTGCCGCTTGAGGCGCTGCTCGACGACGACGTGGTGTTCGCGTTCACGCACGACGGCACGCCGCTTGCACCGGAGCACGGCTGGCCGTGCCGCCTCGTGGTCCCGAAGCTCTACTTCTGGAAGAGCGCCAAGTGGGTCCGCGGGATCGAGCTCATGCGTGAGGACCGGCCGGGCTTCTGGGAGCAGAACGGCTACCACATGCACGGCGACCCCTGGAAGGAAGAGCGGTACTCCGACCCCTGGTAGCGGCAGTGCCGCCCGCCACCTCCGCTCGCCGTCGTCTCGCCCGCCCGTGCCGCGCGTATTTATCATGATCGCTCACGAATAGCTCGCGCCGTGGGCCCAGGCCGCGCGATGGAGCTGAGAGGTCCATGATCTGGAACGTCCCTGCGGAGACGATGCCCCGGGCGGAGCTGGCGGCGCTGCAGCTCGCCCGCCTCCGAGACGTCGCCCGGCGCGTCTACGACCGGGTTCCCTTCTACCGCACGGCGTTCGACCACGCCGGCGTGACTCCCGAACAGCTCCGGACCCTCGACGACGTCCGCCGCCTCCCGTTCACCCGCAAGGCGGACCTGCGGGATCACTACCCGTTCGGACTGTTTGCCGTCCCGATGGATCAGGTGGTCCGCATCCACGCTTCGTCCGGCACGACGGGCAAGCCGACGGTGGTCGGCTACACGCGCGCCGACCTCGGGGTCTGGGCCGAGGTCTGCGCCCGCTGCCTCGCCGCAAGCGGCGCCCGCCCCGGCGACGTGTTCCACAACGCCTACGGGTACGGCCTCTTTACCGGCGGCCTCGGCATGCACTACGGGGGCGAGTTGATGGGGCTCACCGTCGTGCCGGTGTCAGGCGGGAACACCGAGCGGCAGCTGCTGCTGCTCCAGGACTTCAAGCCGCGCGTCATCGCCTGTACGCCCTCGTACATGCTGACCCTGGCCGAGGCGGTCGCGGCGCGCGGCCTGGATCCGCGCAGCCTCTCGCTGCGCTCCGCCGTGCTGGGGGCGGAGCCCTGGACTGATGCGATGCGCCGCCAGATCGAGCGGCTGCTCCCCGTCCGCGCCGTCAACATCTACGGGCTGAGCGAGGTCATCGGCCCGGGCGTCAGCAACGAGTGTGTGGAGGCCCAGCACGGATCGCACGTCTTCGAGGACCACTTCCTCGTCGAGGTGCTCGATCCCCGGACCGGCGAGCCGGCTCCGCCGGGCGCGCCGGGAGAGCTCGTCTTCACGACGCTCACGAAGGAGGCCCTCCCGGTGATCCGCTACCGCAGCGGGGACCTCGCGTCGCTTGATTCCTCGCCGTGCGTGTGCGGCCGCACGCACGGGCGCATGTCCCTCGTGATCGGACGGACGGACGACATGCTGATCATCCGCGGCATCAACGTCTTTCCATCTCAAGTCGAGTCGGTGGTCGTCCAGTTCGCCGAGCTGTCCCCACACTACCAGCTGGTCGTCGCCCGGGAGCGCACGCTTGACGCGCTGGAGGTGCGGATCGAGGTCGCCCCGTCGGCCGCCGGCCCGGACGGAGCGCTGGACGCCGGGGCGCCGGCGCTCGACGCGCTTCGGCGCCGGGTCGCCGAGCGGCTGCGTGGCGTCACCGGGATCGGGATCGCGGTCACCCTGGCGGCCCCGGGCACGCTCCCGCGCAGCGAGGGCGGCAAGCTGCGCCGGGTGGTGGACAACCGGCACCTGTAGCCGGAGGTCCGTGAGGCGATGACCTCGGGCCCATGTCCTCCCTCCGAAGGACCATTCCTGCGATCAGGCGCGCCGTCCGCGACCAGGCGCCGAACGGGATCCTCTCCGGGAGGACGTGGCGCCGAGGGCTCTCCACACTGGCGTCCAGGGGCACGTTAAAGATGACCCCACCATGGCCCGCGCGAAACTGATCTGGCGAGTTCCACGGGAAGATCCAGGAGCTCGGCGGCTGATCCCCGCCGGCGCCGGTCTGGCGGCGCGGCTCCGCGCGGCGGCCCTGGCGAACATGCCAGCAGCGTGATCGAGGAGGGAATGCGATGAGCAGGCCGGAGTCCGGCACGTTCATGAACTACATCGGCGGGGAGTGGGTGGGCGCCCGGTCCGGCAGGACGATGGAGTCGGTCAACCCCGCGACGGGCGAGGTCCTCGGCCGCGTCCCCGAGTCCGGGCCCGAGGATGTCGCCGACGCCGTGCGCGCGGCCGCCGGCGCGTTCGCCTCGTGGCGCCGGGTGCCCGCGCCGCGCCGGGCCGAGGTCCTGTTTCGGGTCGCGGAGCGGCTCGTGATCCACAAAGAAGAGCTGGGGCGCCTGATGACCCGGGAGATGGGGAAGGTCCTCCAGGAGGCGCGCGGCGACGTCCAGGAAGCGATCGACATGTCGTACTTCATCGCGGGCGAAGGCCGGCGCCTGCGCGGCTACACCGCGCCGAGCGAGATGCCGCACAAGGCCGCCTACTGCGTGCGGGCGCCGCTCGGCGTCGTCGGCATCATCACCCCGTGGAACTTCCCGATGGCGATCCCGTCCTGGAAGATCGTGCCGGCCCTCGTCTGCGGCAACACCGTCGTCTTCAAGCCCGCGTCGTACACGCCGCTCGTGGCCCTCAAGTTCGTCGAGATCTTCGAGGAGGCGGGTCTCCCCCCGGGCG
>JAPVSX010000109.1:0-4890 GCA_047519495.1 Armatimonadota bacterium | reverse complement strand
TCCACCTCGCGGTCGGCGAACACCGTGAGGCTCGTCCGGTCCGCCCCGGCCCGCTGCGGGGGCCAGACGGCGACCACCCCGTAGAAGTCGCGGACGTCCGGCTCGAGCGGATGGACGACGTCCAGGGCGGCGGACGCGGCCGCCTTGACGGCGGCGCACGCCTCGACCAGATCGCGCAGGGCGCCCGGGCGCTCGCCCAGGCCTGACGCCGGCCCGTCGATCAGCGCGTAGAACGCCCCCCCGTACGCCGCGGTCACCGAGACGGGCCCGCGGCCCGGCACCTCGACCCTCCGCGCGGCGTAGACGAAGCTCGGCACGTTCCGGAACGTGACGTCGCGCACCCGTCCCTCCTCGACGCGGGCCCACGCCCGCACGGGCCCTGCAGGCGTGTCGAGGGTCACCACCGTCTCCGGTGATTTGGCCGCGACCTGTCCGGTCTCGATCAGCGCGGTCACGAGACCGATGACGCCGTGGCCGCACATCGTGCTGTAGCCTTCATTGTGCATGAACAGGACGCCGTACTGCGCGTCGGGCGACGCCGGCGGGGTCAAGACGCAGCCGTACATGTCCTGGTGGCCGCGCGGCTCCCACATCAGCAGGCGGCGGAAGCGGTCGAGATGCTCTTGGAAATAGCGGCGCCGCGCCAGCATCGTCGCGCCCGGCACCGGAGGCACGCCACCCGTCACGATCCGGAGGGGCTCGCCGGCGGCGTGACAGTCGATCGTCTGCACCACGTGCGCGTACGCCATGTGGACATCACCTCGATAACGATACACCTGCTGGGCGCGCCGCGGCGGGGCGTGTTCACGTCCACAGCATTCGCGCAGAGCGCGCCGTCTCCCCCACGGCAGGGAGACACCGCCTCAACCGCCAACACAGGAGGCGATGACCCGGAAGTTTCTCACTCCCGACGAGGTGGCCGCGCTCCTCCGTGTGTCCCCCGACGCGATCCGGCGGCTGCTGCGGCGCGGCGCGCTCCCGGCGGTCCGGATCGGCCGGGCGTGGCGGGTCGAGGAAGGTGAGCTGCAGCGCTGGCTCCGCCGCGGCCTCCTCCGGACGGCGCGCGCCATGAACGGGCGCGGCGGCCCGTGCCTGTGCGGGTGCGGCGGGCTGACGATCACGCCCGCGGCCCGGTTCCTCCCCGGCCACGACGGCAAGCTGATCCACCGCCTGATGGCGGAGGACGGGCTCACGTTCGACGCGGCGCGCGAGGCGGTCCGCCGGCTGCACCGCCCGCGCGTCCAGGAACGGTTGTTCTGAGCGGTGCGGTCCGCGCAGTCCCGAAGCTGGCGGGCGAGCGCGCATGAGCGCCGGCGCGATTGCACTTTCAAGACCCGTCGCCTAGAATGAAGCCATGGAAAAGCGGACTGTCGCCGATCTGCGGCACGCGTTCGGGAGCCGGGTCCAGGAGGCCCGGCGCGCCGCCGGCCTGAGCCAGACGCACCTGGCCAAGCGCCTCGGGCTGCGCAGCGGCGTCGCGGTCGGCGACTGGGAGCGCGGCAAGGCGCTGCCCAAGTTCGAGACGTTCATGCGGCTCTGCGATGCGCTGAACCAGCCCCCCGCCTTTTTCATCGAGGGCTACCGCGAGCGCCCCAGAAAAGACCCGGCCCAACAGGTCCAGGACGCGCTCGAGGGCATCGAGACCCGGGCGGCCCAGCGGCACCTTGAGCTCCTCCACCGCCTCGAGCACCTGCCCGTAGAAGTCGGCCGCAGCATCGCCCCGGAAGAGCTGCGGGCGGCCCTCGAACGGATGCGCTTCGAGGACGCTGCGCCCGTCGCGGAAGCCCGCCTCCGCGCGGCGCTCCGCCACCGGCGTGGCGGAGGGGACGAGGACGCCGAGCAGACCGTGGCCCGCGAGGCGCTGCGCCAGGGCTGGGACGCGGCGCGCGAGGCCGTGCGCGACTGGCTCCAGCAGCGGGGGAGAATCGTGTGACGGTCTCCCGTCTATTTGTGTACGGGACGCTGCAGGATGACGGGCGGGTCCAGCAGCTCGTCGGGCGGCGCCTCCCGTCGCGGCCGGCGGTGCTCGGGGGGTACTGCCGGATGCTCGACTCCTCGATCGGCTACCCGGTCGTGCATCCGCTGGCCGGATCCAGCGTGGATGGGCAGCTCCTCGAAGACGTGGACGAACGGATCCTCGACGCGCTCGATGCGTACGAAGGGACCCGGTACCGCCGCGTGGTCGTCCCGGTACAGACGAGCGAGGGGCACGCCGTCGACGCCTACATGTACGTCCCCGCGCCGTCCTCCCCTCCGGCCCGGCGCTAGAGGCTGCCGGTGCCCCGGCGGGTTAGACCCGGGGGCGTGGCGCGTAGCGCTCGATCGCCTGCCGCATCCGGCCGAGCGCCTCGGTGATCGCCTCCACGGAGTTCGCGTAGCTGAGCCGCAGATACCCCTGGCCGTGGGCGCCGAACGACGTCCCCGACAGGACCGCGATCCCCGCCTGCGTGAGCAGGTGCTCCGCCAGGCGGGATGCGTCCGGGTCGATCGCCCGCATGCTCGGGAACGCGTAGAACGCGCCGTGCGGGCGGAGGCACCGGACGCCCGGCAGCTGCAAGAGGCCGGAGACGATCACATCCCGCCGCCGCCGGAACTCCGCGACCATGCGGTCGACGCAGTCCTGCGGGCCCCGCAGCGCGGCGATGCCGGCGATCTGCGTGAACGCCGCGGTGCAGGAGTTCGAGTTGACCATGAGCTGCGCGATGGAGGCCGCGAGCGCGGGGCGCATGACGCCGTAGCCGAGGCGCCAGCCGGTCATCGCGTACGTCTTGCTGAAGCCGTCGAGGATAACGGTCTGCGCCTGCATCCCGGGCACCGACGCGATGCTGTGGAACGTCCCTTCGTACACGATCCGGCTGTAGATCTCGTCCGAGAGGAGCGTGATCGGCCGGCCTCGGACGAGCCCGGCGATGACCTCGACGTCGGCGCGGGAGAGCATGCCGGCCGTGGGGTTGTGCGGGGAGTTGAGGATGATGAGCTTCGTGCGGGGCGTCAGGAGCCCGCGGAGCTCCTCCGGGTCCGCGCGGAACTCGCGGTCCTCCCGGAGCACCCACGGCACGGGCGTGGCGCCGGCGAACCGCGCCACGGACTCGTAGATCGGGAACCCCGGGTCGGGGTAGATCACCTCGTCCCCCGGATTGACAAGCGCCAGCATGACGAAGAACATGATCGGCTTCGCCCCCGGCGTGATCACCACGTGCTCCGGCGTGACCGCGATCCCCCGCGATCGCCCCACGTGCTCCGCGATCGCCTCCCTGGCCTCGGGGAACCCTGCCGCGGGCGTGTAGTGGGTGTAGCCGTCCCGGAGCGCCCGGATCGCGGCCTCCTTGATGTGCTCGGGGGTGTCGAAGTCGGGCTCGCCGATCTCCAGGTGAATGATCGAGCGCCCCGCAGCCTCGAGCGCCCTGGCGCGGGCGAGCACCTCGAACGCGGTCTCGGTACCCAGGCCCCGCATCCGGTCCGCCAGCTGCTCTGGCTCAGGGGATGTGCCTGTCCCCACCTTACGCCCTCCTCGCGCTCACAAGCAGGGCTTCGCCGCACGCCGGCGCCGCCCCTTCGCCCGAACACAGAGTCCACGGGGCACGGGGTCCGCCCCGGCGTCGCCCCGGGCGGGACGATCAGGTGCCCTCTTCCCAGGACTTGAGGTAGCGCTCCTGCTCCGCTGTCAGCGTGTCGATCACCACGCCGGAGGCCTCGAGCTTCACCGCGGCCACCTGGCGGTCGATCGCCTGAGGGACCGGATAGACGCCGGGGGTGAGGGTCCGCCCCTGCCGCGCCAGGTATTCCATCGTGAGCGCCTGGTTGGCGAAGCTCATGTCCATCACAGCGGCGGGGTGTCCTTCGGCCGCCGCCAGGTTGAGGAGCCGCCCTTCTGCGAGCACGTAGATCCGGCGCCCGTCCCGGAGCCGGTACTCTTCGACGTTGGGCCGGACCGTGCGCCGCTCCACCGCGAGGTCGGCCAGGGCCGGCAGGTCGAGCTCCACGTCGAAGTGGCCGGAGTTCGCGATGATCGCCCGGTTCTTCATCACCTCGAAGTGCTCACGCCGGACGACCGACGTGTTGCCGGTGACCGTGATCAGCACGTCGGAGATGCGCGCCGCCTCCAGCATCGGCATGACGCGGTAGCCGTCCATGTGCGCCTCGAGCGCCCGCGTGGGATCTACCTCGGTCACGATCACCTGGGCGCCCATCCCCCGCGCGCGCATTGCGAGGCCGCGCCCGCAGTTGCCGTACCCGGCGACCGTGAACGTCCGGCCGGCCAGCAGCAGGTTGGTCGCCCGGAGCAGCCCGTCGAGGGTGGACTGGCCGGTCCCGTAGCGATTGTCGAAGAGGTGCTTCGTCAGCGCATCGTTCACCGAGACGATCGGGTACCGGAGCGCGCCGGAGCGCGCCATGCTGCGCAGCCGGATCACCCCGGTCGTCGTCTCCTCGCTCCCGCCGATGACCTCACCCAGGAGCTCGGTGCGCTTGTTGTGGATCGTGGAGACGAGGTCCGCGCCGTCGTCCATCGTGAGGTGCGGCCTGGTGTCGAGGGCCTGGTGGATGTGCCGGTAGTAGGTGTCCCGGTCCTCTCCCCGCCGGGCGAACACCGGGAGGTGCCACTCGGCCACGAGGGCGGCCGCGACGTCGTCCTGGGTCGAGAGCGGGTTGCTCGCGCACAACGCGAGCGATGCGCCGCCGTCGCGAAGGGTCCGCATCAGGTTCGCCGTCTCGGTCGTGACGTGCAGGCACGCCGCGATCCGGAGTCCCGCGAGCGGCCGCTCGCGCGCAAAGCGCTCCCGGATCGTCCGGAGCACCGGCATCTCTCCGTCGGCCCAGCTGATTCGCTCCCAGCCCCGCGGCGCGAGGGTGAGATCCTGAACGTCGGCGTTCACACGGACACCCCTCTCT
>JAPVSX010000108.1:0-5334 GCA_047519495.1 Armatimonadota bacterium | reverse complement strand
TCCTGGCTGCCCTCGATGCGCCCGCCTCGATCAAGCACACGGGCCGGGTGCTGCACGAGGTCGTGGGCGCGGAGGCGAGCGTGCGCGCGGGCGAGAGTGCGCCCGCGTCAGACGCGCGCGTGGAGGAGCCGACCGTCACCGACA
This sequence comes from Armatimonadota bacterium, assembly GCA_047519495.1. Lineage (GTDB taxonomy): Bacteria > Sysuimicrobiota > Sysuimicrobiia > Sysuimicrobiales > Segetimicrobiaceae > JAPVSX01. Next base: position 5,190 of record JAPVSX010000108.1, on the reverse strand, counting down.
CCGAGGCCGACGAGATGGAGGAGCACCTCCGCGGCCTCGGCTACCTCGAGTAGGCGCTGGCCGCCTCCGCTGCCTCGGCCTCCTGCCAGGAGCGGCCGCAGACCCCTCTGGACTGGGCGAGGGTCCAGGGTGAGACTTGCTCCTCATGGCCGGGGCATCGGTTGGAGGGCCGCCAGGCGAACGGTCGGCGCTTGCCGGGACGGTGGAGCTCAGGCCGTTCGTCGGCCGCGCGCGCGAGCTGGAGGAGCTGCGGTCGGCCTTCGCCGACTCGGGCCCCGGACGAGGATCGTTGGTCCTGGTCAGCGGGGAGCCGGGGATCGGCAAGAGCCGGCTGATGGAGGAGCTCTCGCGGGACGCCGCGGCGGGGGGCTGGCGCGTCCTCACCGGGCGGTGCTGGGACGGGGGCGGCGCCCCCGCCTACTGGCCGTGGGTGCAGATCGTCCGCGCGGCCGGTGGCGAGTTCGAACGGCTCGCCCAGCCGACCGAGGCCGACGCCGGGTCACGCGAGCACCGCCGGTCGTCGGTGATGGAGTTGGTCGATCCCGATGCGGCGCGCTTCCGGCTCTTCGAACAGGTCGGGCGGTTCCTGTCGGAGACCGCGAGCCGAGACCCCTGCCTGGTGGTGCTCGACGACCTTCACGCGGCGGACGAGCCCTCGCTCCTGCTCCTCCGCTTCCTCGCGACGACTGGGGTCGAGCGCTCGCTCGTCCTGGTCGGCTCGTATCGGGACGCCGAGCCTCGTGTGCGCGAGCTGGCCGAGCTCTTCGGGGAGCTGAGCCGGCTCGGTCGGCGGGTCCCGCTGCGAGGGCTGACCGCTGAGGAGGTCGCCACGTACATCCGGCTCGTCACGGGCGAGCGCCCGTCCCAGGCGGTCGCCCTCCGCGTTCACGATCTCACCGGCGGGAACCCGTTCTTCCTTGGTGAGGTCGTGCGCGCGCTCGCGGGCGAGGGCCGGCTGAGCGGGGCCGACGACGCAGAGCTGTTGCGCCTGCCCGAGGAGGTGCGGGCGCTGATCCGCCGCCGCGTGGCGAACCTCTCGCCGGAGACGGCGTCGGCGCTCCGTATCGCCGCGGTGGTGGGCCGCGAGTTCGATCTCCGCACCATCGCCCCCACGAGCACGCTGGGCACCGAGCGGCTGGTCGACGCCCTGGCCGAGGCCGCCCGGGCCGGCGTCATCGCGGAGGACACCGGCATCGCCGGCTCGTACGCGTTCGCTCACGATCTGGTTCGTGCGGCGCTGTACGAGGATCTCCCCGCGACCCGGCGGATGGAGCTGCACCGAACCGTCGGCGAGGTGCTGGAGGAGGTGTTCCGCGACGACCTCGATCCGCACCTCGCCGCGATCGCGCACCACTTCGCGCAGTCGGCGCCGATCGGGGACTCGGATCGAGCCGTCGAGTACTCGGTCAGGGCGGGCGACCGCGCGGCCGCGATGCTGGCCTACGAGGACGCGGCGAAGCTCTACTCGCGGGCGCTCCAGCTGTTGCAGCCGGCGGAGACAGCGGCCGAACGCCGGTGCGAGATCCTCCTGCGCCTGGGCGACGTGCAATCGAGGTCGGCCGACACGGAGGGGGCGAGGCTGAGCTTCGACGAGGCGGCGTCGACGGCGCGACGGACCGGCATACCCGAGATCCTGGCACGCGCGGCGCTCGGGTACGTGACGAGCGCGGTCCCGGTCCGGCTGGGCTTCGGCGGGCTGCTGATCACCGCGCTCTTCGAGGAGGGAAGGACCGGGGTCGCGCTGCTGGAGGAGGCGCTGGGGGCGCTTCCCGAAGGAGAGGGAAGCCTCCGGGCCCGCGTGCTGGCCCGCCTGGCGACCGAGCTGTACACGACGAACCAGACGGAGCGACGCCTGACGCTGGGGCAGGAGGCGGTCGACATGGCGCTGCGACTCGGCGATCCGGAGGCTCTGGTCGAGGCGCTCCACGGTCGGCACTGGGCCACCCTGGCGCCCGATTCCGCGCACGACCGGCTCGCGAATGCGCAGCAGATGCTGCTGGTCGCCACCGGCGCCGGCGAGGAGGAGCCGGCGTTCCTCGCCCGTCACGCCCGATTGCACTGCTTCCTGGAGTTCTGCGACGTCGGCGGCGTGGACGCCGAGCTGGACGCGATGACGCACCTGGCCGGCCGGATCCGCCAGCCGTTCTACGTGTGGCACGCTGCCTGCCTGCGAGCGATGCGGTCCATGCTGGAGGGCCGGCTCGACGAGGCCGAGCGCCAGGTGCGCGAGGCCCTCGAGATCGGCCGCCTGCGGCAGAGCGAGTACGTCACCTACATGTTCGAGTACGCGCAGATGGTGTGCATCCGGTGGATGCAGGGCCGGCTCGACGAGGTCCGTGACCAGATCCGCGAGCACGGCGAACGCTACGCGGGGATCGCCAGGTGGCGCGACGCGCTGGCCGCCGCCGAGCTCGGGGACGAGCGCGCGGCGCGCGCCGAGGTGGAGCGGCATGCGCGCAACGACTTCGCCGACCTGCCCCGCGACGGCCTGTGGATCCTGCACATGTGCGCGCTCGCCCAGGCGTGCGTGCTGATCTGCGACGAGCGGCGCGCGGCGTTGTTGTACGAGCAGCTCACGCCGTACGCGGACCGCAACGCGATCTCCGTCTCGACGATGCCCTTCGGGCCGGTCGCGATGCGCCTGGGGATGCTCGCGACGCAGCTCGAGCGGTGGGACGAGGCCGAGCGGCACTTCGCGCTGGCCGCCGAGCGATGCGACGCGATGGGCGCCCGGGCGATCCGCGCGATCGTGCTCGCGGAGCACGCCAGGATGCTGCTGGCGCGTGGCGCGCAGGGCGATGCCGCCCGGGCGGCCGACCTCCTGGCGGAAGCGAAGGTTATCTGCGAGGAGCTGAACATGGCGGGGATCCTCGAACGCGTGTCGCGGCTCTCGCCGCCGGCCCCGGTTGGCGCCGGCCCCGACGCCCCGCGAGCGACGTTCCGGCGCGAGGGGCAGTACTGGACCGTCGCTTACGACGGCGAGATGGCCCGCCTCCTGGATCGCAAGGGTCTTCGGCACATCGCCAACCTGATCGCGGCGCCCGGCAGGGAGGTGCACGTCCTCGAGCTCGTTGGGGCCGCCGAGGGGGACAGCACGGAGAGGCTCGACGAAGAGACCGCACGTGCGCTGACGACGACGCGGCTGGACGGGACCGAGGCGGTTCTGGACCCGAAGGCGAAGGAAGCGTACCGGCGGCGTCTCCGCGAGCTCTCCGAGGAGCTGGAGGAGGCCCGGGCCTGGCACGACCCAGAGCGGGCGGCGCGTCTGGATGCCGAGATCGACGCCCTGGTGGCCGAGCTGGAGCGCAGTCTCGGACTGGGCGGGCGGGACCGCGGCCTGCCGTCGCCGGCCGAACGAGCCCGCGTGAACGTGACGAAAGCGATCAGGACGGCGATCGGCGTGATCTCGAAAGAGTGCCCGCAGCTCGGTCAGCACCTCGCGGCCTCCATCCGGACGGGCCGCTTCTGTTCGTACGCGCCCCCGGGACGCGAGCCGCCGCCGTGGGCCCTGTGACTCCGGGCACGGCCGGGTTCCCACGGAGAGGAACAACCGTTCCACCCAGATTCACGCCCCCTGGGTGAAGAGGCACCCAGGCGTCAGATGCCCGCGGAAGGAGGGGAGGCATGGCGAAGACGGAGGAGAAGGTGAAGGGAACCCGGGAGGTGTACTCGCTCCAGGGCACGCTGCTCGAGGCCTGCTCGTGCAACGTGCTCTGTCCCTGCTGGATCGGCGAGGACCCCGACCATGGGGACTGTCGCGCGTTCCTGTCGTACCAGATCGAGTCCGGCAGGGTGGAGGGAGTCGACGTCTCCGGGCTGACCGTGGTGCTGGCCGTCTACATCCCGGGGAACGTGCTCGCCGGCAACTGGGAGGTCGTCGTGTTCGTCGACGATCGCGGGACCCAGGAGCAGCGGGACAAGCTCGTTGCGGCGCTCGGCGGCCAGCTCGGGGGCCCGCTCGCCGATGTCGCCCAACTCATCGGGACGGTGAAGGGCGTCGAGGCCGTTCCCATCTCGCACACGGTGCGGGGCGGCGTCGGCAACGTCACGATCCCGGGAATCCTCGAATCGGACATGGAGCCCTACCGCGGCGCCGACGGCAGCGTGACGACCCTTCGCGACACGGTGTTCTCGACCGTCCCGGGAACGCCTGCGTGGGTCTCGAAGGCGTCCCGGAACCGCGTGACGCTGGATCGCTACGGGATGGCGTGGGAGTTCGAGGGACGTAACGCGATCCAGGCCGACTGGAAGATGGAGTACGTCGCATGATCGGGACGGCTCCCCGCGAGGCCCAACGACGGTTCGGGGTCCCACCCCTGCTGCTCGGTGCCATCGGGGTCGCGTGGACCGTCGCCGTCGTCACGGAGGTCACCGGGACGGCGCACCTGCTCCACCACGACACGCTGATCGAGGGCGGCCTGCCGCTGTGGGCCGCCCTCGGCCTGTTCGTCGTCGCCTGGCAGTTGATGATCGCGGCCATGATGCTGCCCTCGAGCCTGCCGCTGATCCGAGCGTTCCGCGTCGCGGCCGTGAACCAGCCTCATCCGGCGCGCGCGATGGGGGCGCTGCTCGGCGGGTACGGGCTCATGTGGACGGTGTTCGGCATCCTCGCGTTCCTGTTCGACGTGGCCGTGCACCGAACGGTCGACCGGTGGCCGTGGCTTGCGGCGCATCCGCAGATGATCGCCGGGTCCGTGCTGGTGCTCGCGGGAGCGTTCCAGTTCTCGGAGCTGAAGGAACGGTGCCTCCGCGAGTGCCGCCACCCCGGAGGGTTCCTGCTCCAGCACTACGGGCGAGGCGCGTCGGCAGCATTCCGGCTCGGCCGCGTGCACGGGCTGTTCTGCCTGGGGTGCTGTTGGGCGTTGATGCTCGTCGGTTTCGCCGCCGGCGTCGCGAACCTCTGGTGGATGGCGGCGCTCACGGCCCTGATGGTGATCGAGAAGACCGCGCGCGACGGTGACCGGTTCGTCGCCCCGGTCGGCGCGGCGATGATCCTGATCGGCGTCCTGACCCTCGTGGTGCCCGGGTTGTCACTGTTCGGCGGGTAGTCAGGATCGGCATCGTCGATCCCGGCGCCGTGACTTCGTGTCTTGAGAATGGGAATGAGATCAGCTGGAAAACACCGTTCCCATCACGTTCACGGTGTACGGGATCGAGCGGCGTGCCTTCGCGCCGACGAACGTCCAGATC
>JAPVSX010000107.1:0-3583 GCA_047519495.1 Armatimonadota bacterium | reverse complement strand
TCGTCGTGCTGACGGACGCGCCGCCAACCTGATGCCTCGGCGCGGGGCCCCGAGAATCGTGAGCCGGGGTCCTGCCGCGGTCTGTTCGCCTGCGGTGTTACGCCTGCGGGGCCAACCCTCGGAGCGCACCGGGCGTCCGAGGCCGTTTGCCTCTGGTCCGGTGCCCGTCCGCCGCCTCACAATCAGCGGTTGGCGGGAGGCTCTGACACGCGGCCCATAGCTCGTGCCGCCGGGACCGCGCCGAGCCACTGGCGAGACCGACCCGCCTCGGCCCTTCTGGGGAGGCGCAGTCATGGGTCACATCAGCAGGACGATCCACGTCGAGGCGACGCCGGAGCAGGTGTTCGATCTCTGGGCGAACCCCGAGAGGTTCCGGGAGTGGATGGTGCCGGCGACCGAGGTGAAGGACATCATGGGCACGCCCGGCACCGTCGGCTACGGCTGGACCGCCGCCACGACGTTCGCCGGGCGCAAGATGGAAACGCCCATGAAGATCACCGCGTTCGAGCGGCCGCGACTTATCGAGATGCAGAGCACCGGCAGCATGGCCGGGACGGTGCGCGGGCGCCTCGAGCCGGCGGCGGGCGGTACGGACGTCACCATCGGGAGCGAGTACGAGATGCCGCTCGGCTTCATCGGTGACGCCGCGAACAAGCTCTTCTTCGAGAAGTCGTTCGCCGAGTCCTGGGACAAGTCGCTGGCGAAGTTCAAGGCGATCGTGGAGGCCGAAGTCCCGGCCCACGTCTAAGGGCAGGAGTTCGCCACCTGCCACGACGTCGTGGCCGTTCGGCCGCCTGTTGCGACGCGGCGAGCCTCGACCTCGCCAGCGATCCTCAGTCGGCGTCGAGGAGTTCGAGCACCGGAGCCAGCGCTTCGTACGTCGCCTTCGTCCCCGGTCCCGGCATGATCTCGAGCCGGGTGAACCCGACCTCGCGGAAGCTGCGGAAGGCGTCGGCGATCTCCTCGGCCGAGCCCGCGATCACCCCGGGCGTCTGGCCGGCCGACTCCAGCGGGTGGACTGAGACCCCGGCCGACCGACCCAGCGTCCCCGGGTCGCGGCCGACCTCGGCGCAGATGGCCTCGAGCGAGGCGAGCCGTGGCGCGAACTCGTCGACGTGACTGCGCTCCTCCGCCCATCCGCTCCAGATGTCCGCAAGACGTGCGGCGTAGCGCTGACCCTTCGGACCGTTGCCGCCGATCATGATCGGGATCCGGCCGGGACGCGGTCCCACGGGGACCTGGTGGAGATCGCGGGCGGCATGCCAGGTGCCCTCGAAGTCGGCGTGACCCTCGCGCAGGAGCGGGATGATGATCTCCAGGGCCTCCTCGAAACGGGCGAAGATGTGATCCTCCGGCAGCCCGAACGAGCGGGCCTGTCCTGGCCACTCGTGACCAGCGCCGAGGCCGAAGACGAAGCGCCCGCCGCTGATCTCGTCGAGGGTCTCGGCGGCCTTGGCGATGATCCCGGGGTTCCGGTGGAGGGCCGACATGACCCAGGTCCCGACCCTGACCCGGGAGGTCACCGCCGCGACCGCGCCGGCCATCGAGATCCCCTCCCAGACCCCGATGATCGGACGCTCCTTCGGGCGCCACAGGAGCTCGTCGGGCGTCCAGATCGTGTCGAAGCCGACCTCCTCGCAGAGGAGCGCGACCTCACGGATCTCGGACCAGCGCGGCGTCGCTCTATCCGGACCGTACTGGACGAGGGGTAGCACGATCCCGATCTCGAACGCGCGCAACGCTTCCTCCGGATGGAACGAGACGGTCCGACTCCCTCTGCGCCCTGCCGCGAACTCTGAGAGCCGCGTGAGGACGGGTCAAGAGCCCGACCCGGTCCGCCGTCTCGGCGGCCCGGTGATCGTCCGGCTGGGTCCGATGCCCTCCGGGCAAGACTCGTGCCTATCCGATCGGGACGCCCTCGCACTTCGGGAGCGTGCGGCTGCCGCCGGGTGTCGTCCGCAGCTCCTGAAGGCTCCGGACCCAGCTGAACCAGGCCTCGGCGCCACCCGCGGCCTCGAACGCCGCCTGGCCCTCCCGCTCGGCGGCGACGGGCCCCTTCGGGAGCGCGGCCAGGCGGACTTCGACCAGCTTCTCGAACGCGACGAGCATACGGTCCAGCTGCACCGTGGCGGTGGCGGCAGGTGCCCACCCGCTCGCCGACCGGACATGCGCGCGTCCGTCTTCGATCTCCGACCGGATCGCCCCCGCCTTCTCGGCCGCAGCAGTCGCGTCCCCGCGCTCGATCGCGTCCGCGAACGACTGCATCAGTGGAGACAAGCCGGCGGTGTCGGGGTTGCCGTATGCGCGCAAGAGAGACTGGAGCGCCGCGCACTGCTCGGCGGCGAACTCATCGAAGGAGGAGGCGACCGGACCCTGCGTCAGGGGACTCGCCGAGGTCCCGGCGGAGCCCCTGGACCCTCCGCTGTCGCTCGTTCCGACGCAGGCTGCCGACACGAACGCGACCACGAGCACGGCGGCCAGCCATCTGAGATCCCCGGGTCGCCACATGATCGTCCTCCCGCCTCCGGGCCGGGCCGCATCTCGCGCCCGGTCCACCTCCCGCACCCGAGCGTCAGTCCGGTCTCCCGATGGATGACGCTGTTGGCCGTCGGTCGTTTCAGGGAGGTCAGCGCCACGGACTCGAGCGCGCATCCCTGAGGTCGCGGGGCGTCCTCCGTCGTGCCCGCCGGACTGGGTCGCGCCCGCCACCTTCCGGGCGCGCCGCTAACGGCATCGGCTCGACATCGGCTCGAACGCCGCCGGGTACGCGGACGACACGCTCACGCACGAGCCGGGATGTTCCCGGCGTCGCGGCGTGACGGAGTCCTGGAGGAGTGGCCGGCGTTGCGACGGCGCCCCGCCTAGTAGCGCCGACGCGGGGTGGCTGCGTCCTTCTTGGGCCGGGGCTCCCGCCCCGGGCGCGGTGGTCGCGGCGCGGTCCCGGGCGCCATGTCGGGCGGTCGGGGCTGCGGTCCGCGCTCCTTGGCCGCGCGGACGGCCGCGGCGAACTGCGCCGCGACCGGCGCGGGGACACTACCCTGCCATGCTCGCTCGATCTCGAGGATCCGTTCCCGCTCGGCGGCGCGCCGCTCGCGCTCGGCCTTCGAATGCTTGGTCATCGTGCCTCGATCCGTGCCGTCCCGAGGTTCGGGGCGATACGCCGATCGTACGCGCGTTGCGGCGAGAACGCGGGGGACCCGCGGTGCAGCACGAGGCCCTGAGCGAAGCCGGGGCTCTCGCGCGGGCGATGCCCTTCCTTCGAGACCCGGACGCCGCCCGGCGACAGGCGCGCCCGGACCTCGTCGGCGCCGCGCAGGGGGTCTTCGGGCACATGCAGGGGCCCCCGGCCGCGGTCCGCATAGCCTCGCCGAAGACACCGACCGGCTCTGGCGACCCGATCGGAGCCGACAGTACGGTTCGATGAAGGGGAGCCACCTGCGAGTCGCCCGACCCGCATTGGGTGGCTGGTGATCCTGATGACCGTCGCCGCTGCGATCTGGCTCCCGCTCACCGCGCCGCTCGTCGGTGCGGCGCTGCTGGCGCTTCCGGTCACGGCTGGCGCGGGTCGCCGCTGGTGGGATCC